>JAEZCF010000025.1 GCA_023430045.1 Pseudomonadota bacterium
GTGGAAACATCAGCCGGGCAGCGGGGCAGAGCCCCGCTCTACGAACCGGCGGCAAGACATCAGCCGGGCAGAGCCCGGCTCTACGAACCGTTTGCGTGGTGAAATCCCGCCGCCATCACAGGACCACGCGTCGGCCTTCGCTGGCACTGACGCGGCCGGCATCCAGCAGCTGCATCAGTTGCCGGGCCTGGCCGGGGGTGACGTCCGGCGTGTCCTGTCCGCGTATGGCGGCAGCGAACCGCGCATACAGGCGTCGGTAATCGCCCGGCCGGTTGTCCACCGTCTCCCGCTGCGCCTTGCCGGCGTCGTCCCATGTCGTGCGCTCGCCGTGATGCGGGTCCAGCCCCCAGCCGGGCGCACCCGGCGCGAAGCCCGCCGCCAGCTGTGCTTCCTGCACGTCCAGTCCCTGCTTTGTCCAGCTGCCGCGCGTGCCATGCACCACGAAACGTGGGGACGGCGCGGCAACCAGCGAACCGGCGTGCAGGATGGCGCGCATGCGCGGGTAATGCAGTACGGCGTGCAGGTAATCGATGCCCCCTTCACCACGCTGGCAGTCCAGGTCGGCATCGATGGCCTGCGGCCAGCCGAACAGCTGCAGCATCTGGTCCAGCAGGTGCGGGCCCAGGTCGTACCACACGCCGCTGCCGGGGAGGTCGCGCTCGCGCCAGCGGTCGCGCACCTGCGGACGGAAGCGATCGAAATGGGAATGGCATTCGGCGATCACGCCCAATGTGCCCGCCTGCAGCAGCGCGCGAAGGGTCAGGAAGTCGGCATCAAAGCGACGGTTCTGGAACACCGTGGCCACGCGCGCGCTGGCCTCCGCCGCTTTCAGGATGCGCTCCGCTTCGGAGGCGTCCAGCGCGAACGGCTTGTCCACCATCACGTGCTTGCCGGCATCCAGCGCCGCCAGCGCCAACGGCGCATGCAGGTCGTTCGGGGTGGCGATCACCACCGCATCGATGGCGGGGTCATCGAACACCTGCGCCGGCTCCGCGCATACGCTTACATCGGTGAACTGGCGTCGTAGTTCATCGCGCCTGGAGCTGACCACACTGTGCAGCGCCAGTCCGGGCGTGTGGCGGATAAGTGGCGCATGGAAGACCCGGCCGGCCATGCCGTAGCCGATCAGGGCGATCTGTAGCGGGGGGAGGGTCATCGCGTACGCCTCGCTGTGGGGACACCCAGCCTACCTGCGCGGGCTGCGCCGGAAAACCTGAACGGAGCAGCGCACTACGGCCTGGTTCACCCCGGCATGACGGCGTCCGCACGCGGGCTGGACAGCCGCTGCGGGACACTTCGCACACCAACGAAGGAGACACGCACGATGAAGACCAATGCAAAGCTGCTGACCGCGACCATCGGCCTGGGCATGCTGCTGGCGGCACCGCTGGCCTTGGCGAACGACCCCGTTCGCAAGGATGCCCAGCATGCCGATCACAAGCGCGACTCCAACGAGCCGGTAACCGATACCTGGATCACCACCAAGGTGAAGGGTGATCTGCTGGTCAGCGAGAGCACCCCGGGACGCGATATCAAGGTTGAGACGGTCAACGGCGTGGTGACTCTGGCCGGCACCGTAGCGACCAAGCAGGAGCACGATGACGCGATCGCCAAGACCAAGATGATCAAGGGCGTGAAGAGTGTCAACGCGTCCGGCCTGAAGGTTGCAGGCACCCGCTGATCCGCAGCAGTCATGGGTGTGATAGACAGGGCGCCCTCAGGGCGCCTTGTCATTTCTGCACGCGTAGATGCCGCGCGTGATCGATTTCTGGCTGTGCCTCCCGGCGCCGCGCGGCACCCTCCGATACTCCGTGTACGAAGGCTTGGCTGGTGTCGCAGATTTCCTCCTGCATTGCCGCACAGCACCGCGCGCTGCTGCCGTGTGCCGCCGATGCGACACCTGGACACCATGCCAGCAGGGACGTCAGGCTGTCCGATCTGGGCAATGGGAGCCTTCCCGGTATCGTGCCGCCAGATCCGGCTTCATGCCGACCGGGCCCCTGCCCCGCAAAGAAAATCGGCGCGCTGCTGACCGTGACGGCGGTGGGCTGTTGCGTGGCGTACTGGACATTCGGCAGGCCGATCTTCGGCTCGATGCCCCACGGCAGTACCGGCCCGGTTACGGGCAGCAGCGGGTCGGGTGGGCGGATCGTCAACTGGACCTGGATCGATCAGGTAATGCGGAAATCCTATGGATGACCCGACGCTATTGACGTCCGCCGAGCACGCTGCACTATAGTGTGGGCGCCGTCCGGTAATGTCCTAATCGGCGCGTTCAGCAGGGACAGGGAACATTCGAGGCGAAGCGGATGCAGGAAGCCGGGGTGGGGTCATGGCGGTGAGAGCTCAGGAGCTGGGCCACCTGCGGATACTGCTGGTGGAGGACTCTCCGGCGGACGCAGAGCGTGTCGCTGCGCTGATTCGCGACGCAGGCATGCGGGCAAGCTTCGAGCGCGTGCAGGATGAAGCGCACCTGCAGGCCGCGCTATCCATCTTCCAGCCCGATATCGTGCTGGCCGAGCTGGATACCGAGGATTTTGCAGGGTTCCGCGCGCTGGACGTGGTGCGCCAGATGCAGCCTGACCTGCCTTTCCTGTTCCTGTCGAGCACGCTGGGCGAAGACACCGCGGTTGCCGCCCTGCAGCGCGGCGCCAACGATTACATCATCAAGCACCAGCCGGCACGGTTGCCCTCGGCGGTAGCGCGTGCGGTGCGCGACGCCCGCACGCAGGGGGACGCGCAGCGTGTGGAAGCTGAACTGATGCGCGCGCAGCGGCTGGAAAGTCTTTCACTGCTTGCCGCCGGCCTCAGCCATGATCTGCGCAACATCCTGCAGCCATTGCTGATCATGCCGGAACTACTGAAGGCGCGTACAAGTGATCCGCAGTTGTGGCACATGGCCGATGTCATTGCCGAATGCGGGCGCCGCGGTCACGAGATGGCGGAGTCCATGCTGTCCTTCGTGCGCGGCTCGCGGAGTTCCAGCGAGCGCGTGCGGATGCTGCACCTGTTCGAGGCGGTGCAGCTGCTGCTGAGGGGTAGCCTGCCGGACAGGGTGACGCTGCAGTTGGAAGTAGCCGACGATGATCTGGCCGTGGATGGCAATTACACCGAACTGCAGCAGGTGTTGCTCAACCTGGCATTGAATGCGATCCAGGCGATGCCCGATGGTGGCCGGCTGAGCCTGCGGGCCGCCGATGACGGCTGGCGGGAGGGTCGCCGCTGGCTGCGGATTTCGGTCATTGATGAAGGTGTTGGCATGGATGCGGCGACACTGCAGCGGCTTTTCGTGCCTTTCTTCACCACCAAGAGCGAAGGAACGGGGCTGGGACTGATGTCCTGCAGGCGCATCGTGGAAAGCAGCGGCGGCAGCATCCAGGTGTCCAGCGAGCCCGGGCAGGGCACGCGGTTCGACATCCAGCTCCCGGTGAACCAGGATGTCCCGCAGCCTGAGCCGGCCGTTCAACCCGTGTCGGCAGGCACCGGCCAGCCGATCCTGGTCGTGGATGGAGAAGCGACCCGGCTTTCGCTGCTGGGAAATGCGCTGTCCAGCCAAGGCTACCAACTGCAGCTGGCATCCGATGGCGCGGCGGCGCTGCGCGGCCTGCAGCAGGGTGCGATGCCGGTGCTGGTGATCATCGACGGCGGCGGACCGATGTTGACCGTGGGTGAAGTGCTGGCAGAGCTGGCCGACAGGGGTTTCTCCGGGCCCGCGCTGGTGCTGGAAGAGGAAGGCGTGGAGGTATCTTCGGAGCTGGCTCCGCCGGGCGTGGCGGTGCACGTGCTGCACAAGCCGCTGGAGATGCAGCAGGTGTTCCGTTCGGTGGCATCCGCCTTGGAAGGGTAGCGCCGGGCTCTGCCCGGATGCGTGCCGCTGTCCTGCGTCACGTCGTGCCGGGTTCCCAGGGGAAGCGTGGCAATGCGGAGACGGCCTGTTCCAGCCGGCGCGCCCAGTTCTGGTGGATGTCGACGAACAGCGGCGAATCGCCATCCAGCCGCAGTTGATCGCGGATGCGCAGCTCACCACGGCGGATCAATACCAGGTCCAGCGGCAGTCCCACCGACAGGTTGGAACGCATGGTTGAATCCAGCGACACGACCGCCGTGCGCGCCGCATCGTCCAGCGCGGTGTGCGGGCGGATGATACGGTCCAGGATCGGCTTGCCATATTTCGATTCGCCGATCTGCAGGTAAGGCGTTTCCGGCGAGGCGGAGATGGCATTGCCCAGCGGATAGATCATGTATACGCCGGGGACGCCACCGGCGATCTGTCCACCAAGGATCAGGGTAGCCTCGGTATTGACGCCGTCGTGCCCCTGTTCGGGATCGCGGCATTGCACCTGACTGGCCACCAGCAGCGCGCCGACATACTCGACAGCCTCGAACAGGTGCCGGATCGTTCGCAGGTTGGGCTCGCGCTGTTCTTCCACATCGCGGTGCAGGCGCGAGACCAGCAGTTGTGTCGTGGCCAGGTTGCCGGCCGCCATCAGCACGAAGACTGCTTCGCCCGGATATTCGAACGGATGCAGCTTGCGGTGCACGCGGACGTTGTCCAGCGAGGCATTGGTGCGGGTATCGGCGGCGAAGACCAGGCCTTCGCCCACCTCGATTCCAACGCAATAGGTCATTGGCAGAGTCCCATCAAGTGCGGTCCAATGGTAGCGCGCTGCCG
>JAEZCF010000038.1 GCA_023430045.1 Pseudomonadota bacterium
AGGTAGACCTCGCCCATGCGCGCATCGATCGCCACCAGCACCCGGTCCGGACCTTCCTCCGGCGCAGCGGCGGCCAGCACTTCCAGGGTCGACACCGCCACCAGTGGCCGGTCCAGGGCCAGCCCGATGCCCTGCGCCAGGGCGATCCCCAGGCGCACGCCGGTGAACGCGCCGGGACCGCGGCCCACCGCGCCCGCATCCAGCTGCGCGCGCGCCACCCCGGCTTCCTCCAGCAGCGCCTGCGCCCAGGGCAGCGCCAGCTCGGCATGGCGCTGCGGTGCCAGCTCGAAGCGTTCGCGGACCTGCCCGTCCAGGTACAGCGCGACCGAACAGGCCTCGGTGGCGGTTTCGAAGGCGAGCAGTTTCATGGGCGGAAGTCCTGGACGAACGGGGATAGCTGGGGGCAGCGTAAACGAGGGATGCGGCGGGGCGGCTCAGGCCGGATCGAAGAACGCCTGCACGTCCTCGATCCTGCGGGTGACGGTGAACCCCGGCAGCGACTGCATGAACACCCTTCCGTACGGCTTGCCGGTCAGGCGCGGGTCGCACAGCACCAGCACGCCGCGATCGGATTCGGTGCGGATCAGCCGGCCCACGCCCTGTTTGAGCGCGATCACCGCCTGCGGCAGCTGCTCGTCGCGGAACGGATTCCCGCCCCGCGCACGGATGGCATCCAGGCGCGCTTCGAATACCGGGTCGTCCGGCGCGGCGAACGGCAGCTTGTCGACCACCACCACGCTCAGCGCGTCGCCGACCACGTCCACCCCTTCACGGAAGCTGGCCGAGCCCAGCAGCACACCGTTACCGGATTCACGGAAACGCTGCAGCAACGTCGCACGAGGCGCTTCGCCCTGCACGAACAAGGGCCACGGACCGCCGCGCAGCGCTTCGGCGGCCTCCCGCAGTGCGCGGTGCGATGCGAACAGCAGGAAGGCACGCCCCTGCGATGCCTCAAGCACCGGCCGCAGCGTGGCGATCAATGCCGTCCCGAAGCCGCGTGCCGCAGGGTCCGGGAGGCCTTCGGGCAGATAGCAGAGCGCCTGCGCCGGCCAATTGAATGGGCTGGGCTGCAGCAATGTATCGGGATCGTCCAGTCCGAGCCGTTGCGCAAGGTGATCGAAACCGCCGCCCACCGTGAGCGTGGCTGAAGTGAATATCCATGCCGCTTGGCTGCGCAGGCGATGTTCGCGCAGTGGCCCGGATACATCCATCGGCGTGCGCTGGCACCGGAATCCACGCGGGGTGAGCTCATACCAGAGCACATCGACATCGGCGTCGGACGGTTCCTGTGGCTCGGCATCGAAGTCCAGCATCGGTGCGTCATCGCCAAGCCAGCGGGAGAGGCGCGATACCGCTTCGCGCGCACGCGCGTGACACGCATCCAGCCCGGCCGCCGTTTCACGCAGGGTTTCCAGTGCGTCCAGCAGCCCGTGCAACGCACTCATCACCGCATCGAAGCCATCACGCACCTGCGGCACGGCGAGCGCCCGCCACTGCGTACCCCGTTGCGGCAGGCCCTCCATCGCCGCCCGCAGGTCGACCAGCGCCTGCTCCAGCATGGCGGTCGGCGACTGCAGGGCGGCCTGGGCCCCAGCAACGCTGCGCGCCTCGACCAGGCAATCGCGCGCCAGCTCCTGCCAGGGGCGCATGCCGAATCCTTCACCGAAGAACTGCGCGGCCAGCTCCGGAAGCTGGTGTGCTTCATCGATGACGAACGCCTGCGCACCCGGCAGCAGTTCACCGAACCCCTCCTGCCTGAGCGCCAGGTCGGCCAGCAGCAGATGATGATTCACCACCACCACATCGGCCGCCTGCGCACGTTGCCGGGCTTGCACCACGAAGCAGTCGTCGTACATCGGGCACTCTGTACCCAGGCAGTTGTCCACCGTGGAGGTCACCATCGGCAGCAGCGGCGAATCTTCCGCCAGTGCCTCCAGCTCCGCCATGTCACCGTGCTGCGTGCGCCCGGACCAGGCGAGGACGCGCTGGAATTCGGCCGCCTGCTGCGGGCTGGAAAAGCGCGGCTCGCCACGGGCCTGCTGCAGGCGATAGCGGCACAGGTAGTTGGCTCGGCCCTTCAGCAATGCGCTGCGGTGGCCGATGCCCAGTGCCTGGCGCACACGTGGCAGATCACGATGGTAAAGCTGATCCTGCAGCGCCCGTGTGCCGGTGGAAATGATGGTGCGCAGGCCGGACAGCAGTACCGGCACCAGGTAGGCGTAGGTCTTGCCGGTGCCGGTACCGGCTTCGGCAAGCAGCAGGTCGCGCTGCTGCAGGGCGCCGGCGATGGCTTCGGTGAGGTGCAGCTGCGCCGGGCGCGGCACGAATGCATCCAGGTGGGAGGCAAGCGCTCCGCCGTCGCTCAGGGCTTCCCGGCTGGCATGGACAAGGTCGGACATCAGAGGGAAAGGATACGCGGCCGGGCGCTGCCCGGCACCCATTTCAGGCCAGCACGTGGCCAGGCGCAGCAGCAACGGCGTGCGTTGCTGCGATCATCCATCCATGGGGCGCGTCGCGGAACGGTGCAGCGCCGGAGGGAGGAAAACGCCTCAGTACCGCTTGATACCCGGCACCGTGCAGCCTTCGATCTGCGCGTGCGCGGACACGGCATTTTCCTTCTCGCCACGCGCCAGGCGGGCCTGCTCGATGGTCCCCCAGTGCCTGCGGCACAACGGACCGGTCTTCGAACCCAGGTCGATGGCCTTGCGCGCGAACTGTTCGGCCGGTGCCCACTGTCCCTGCAGCAATGCCACTTCGGCGCGCTCCTGGAGCACGGCCGGGTCTTCGGCAACCAGCGCCAGTGCCTGGTCCAGATGGCTGGCAGCACTGTCCAGATCGCCTGCCTGGCGCTGCGCCAGGGCCATCTGGCGCAGGTCCTCCACCTGCGGATCGCGCAGTGGCTGTACCGAGAGTTCCTTGTCATCCGGGCCTGCGATGGAATCCACCGCCGCCAGGCGCTGCGCCGGCGTGGTCGTGTCCACCACCACCGGTACCGGCGGCGGCGCGCTCACGCAGGCAGTCAGGGCGGCGCCCAGCAGCAGCGGTACAAGAAGAAGATGCGGCGTGCGGATGGACATGGCGATCACCTGGGAGAAGTCGAAGAAGCAGGGGGAGAGGCGGCTTCCGGTGCAGGTTCCTGACGCCGGTCCAGGCCGAACCAGCTTCGCCAGCCACCGCCCTCCGTGTTGTCCTCCGGAAGCGCGGCAGGCGGCGCACACGGCGCATAGGCCGGTGCATAGCCCACCACGAACGGGAAGCGTCGCGCACCCGGACAGGTCTCATCGGTGGAGTTCATGCCACTGGCATCCACATACTGCCAGTCCACGCCCTTGTTGTTGACGCGCAGCGGTGCGCTTGGCAGCCGCGAGAAAATACCCGACCACACCCGCATCGCACCCGTCGCACCAAACAGCCCCGTCTGCTCGTTCTGGTCATTGCCCATCCACACCACGGCCAGGTGGTCGCCGGTATAGCCCGCATACCAGCTGTCGCGGCCATCGTTGGAGGTGCCGGTCTTGCCCGCCGGCTGCAGGCGGCCCAACCCATCTGCGTTCAGGCGCTGCGCCGTGCCGCTGGATACCACCTGCTGCAGGCCGATGCTGATCAGGTTCGCGGCAATGGAGTCGCCCTCCTGGGCCGGTGCTGGCGTCTTGTCGTATCGCTTCAGCAGCTTGCCCTGCGGATCGAGCACGCCACGCACTGCGTGCAGTGGCTGGATCTCGCCGCCCGAAGCGAGGAACTGGTACAGCTGGGCCATCGCGTAGGGGCTCTGATCGGTCGAACCGAGGATCACCGCCGGGTTGGCGTCGGCCTTGATTCCGGCCAGTACATGGATCAGCTGGGTCACACGCTCCGGGCCCACCTGCATGCCCACCCGTACCGTGGCCTGGTTGTAGGAATTGGCCAGCGCATCGATCAACCGCACCGTGCCATGGCTGCGGTTGTCGGCATTGCCCGGCGACCAGTTGCGGTTGCGGCCAAGCTGCACCGTCACCGGCGAATCGTCCACCCACGTCGCCAATGAGTAGCGGTCCGGCTGCGCCAGCGCCAGCAGGTAGACGAACGGCTTGAGCAGCGACCCCACCGGCCGCTGCGCTTCGATGGCGCGGTTGAAGCCCGGTGCGGCCACGTCGCGGCTGCCGACCACGGCCAGCACGTCGCCGTTGTGCACATCGGTCAGCACCAGGCCAGCCTGCAGTTCCGGGCGACGCTTGTTTTCCAGCGCCTTCACCGTGCGCGTGACCGCGCCCTCGGCATACGCCTGCGAAGACGGCGACATGCCGCTCATCACGCTCATGCCGGCGCCCTGCAGCACCGACTCGGGGTAATCATGGCCAAGCTGACGCCGGACCAGGTCGATATAGGCCGGGAACCGGTTCGCCGCGACCAGGCCGGGTTGTTCCGGCACTCCCAGCGGCGCCTTCAGCGCACGCTGGTATTCGGCATCATCGATAAGCGCCGCCGCATGCAGCTTGCCGAGCACGAAATTGCGGCGGTCCAGCGCACGCTCCGGATTGCGACGCGGATCGTAGTACGAAGGCCCCTTGACCAGGCCGATCAGCAGCGCGATGTGCTGGCTTTCCAAGGACCCAAGGTCGCGGCCGAACCAGAACTCCGCGCCCGAGGACATGCCGTGGATGGCCTGGCTGCCACGCTGGCCAAGGTAGACCTGGTTGAGGTACGCCTCGAAGATGGTGCGCTTGTCGTAGCGCGCTTCCATGATCAGCGCGTACAGCATTTCATTGAACTTGCGGGTGAACGTCTGCTCCTTGCCGATGCCGAGCAGCCCGCTGCGCGCCAGCTGCTGGGTCAGCGTGGACGCGCCCTGCCGGGTCTTTCCACCCGAGCGCACGGTCACCCAGACCGCACGCGCGATGCCTGACAGGTCGATGCCATGGTGGCGGTTGAAATCCTGGTCCTCCACGGCCTGCAGCCCGGTGACCAGCAGGTCCGGCGCCTCCTCCATCCGGATCAGGCGGCGCTCCTCCTGCTTCTGGCCGTACAGCGTGGCGATGCGCGCCGGATCCAGACGCGCCGCCTTCAGCGCCTTCCTGCTTTCCGCATCGCGCAGCGAGGCGATGCTTCCGCCGGACAGCGCGACCTCCACCCGACGTGGGGCCACGTGCCCGTCGACATCGTTGAAGCCACGGCTGGAGATGGTGAAACGCCCTCCCTCCACCGCATATGTGGCGGCCGCCTTGCCGACGCCATCATCGCGATAGGCCGAAGCGGCCAGTTCGGTCTTCAACGTCGCCGCATCCATTGCCTTGCCGGGCAACAGCACCAGCGGACGGGCATAGACCCGGGTCGGGATCTGCCAGCGCAGTTCGCCGAAGCGCTGGGTCACCTGGTGGTTCAGATACACCGAATACGGGATCAGGAAGCCCAGGCCGAGGGCGACGGCGGCCATGCCCCAGGTGATCAGCCGGCGACGCCAAGGCGTGGTTCCTGCCTCAACGTCGTCGTCGTGGTCGTCGATATCGTCGGAATCGTAGCGTCGGGGCACGGGGATGCGAGAATGTAGAGTCCGGCGAGTCTAACCCAGCCCCAGCGGGCTGCCACCGCCGGGTGTTCTTCCGCTTAAGCTGGAGTTGCAACGGGATGACCATGTCCTGGGCCCAGGCCCGTTCCACCCTGAACCGCCTGCTGGGCCTTGCCCGCCGAAGCTGGTCCAGCCTGCGTACGCGCGGCTGGCGCGCCACCTGGCAGCGCATCATGATCCACGCGCGCGCGCCGGCAGCTGCCCCGCGGCGTCCCCTGCATCCTGCGGACACCCGGCCTTTCGCTCCGTTCGCGGTACCCCGCAGCGGGCAGCCGCTGGCCAGCATCGTCATCCCGGTCTACAACCACATCGAACATACGCTGGCGTGCCTGCGTGCGATCGCCGCCCACCCACCCGCAGCGGAATGCGAGGTGCTGGTCATCGATGATGGCAGCACGGACGCCACATCCTCACAGCTGCCCCAGGTGGCCGGCCTGCGCTACGAAGTGCGCGCGGCGAACGGTGGTTTCATCGATGCGTGCAACGACGGCGTCGCGCGCTCCCGGGGGACCTATGTGGTGCTGCTGAACAATGACACCGTGCCGCAGCCGGGCTGGCTGGACGCGCTGCTGGAGACCTTCGAGCGCGTGCCCGGGACCGGCCTGGTGGCGTCCCAGCTCCTGTATCCGGATGGCCGGCTGCAGGAATCCGGTGGTGTGGTGTTTGCCGACGGCAGCGGATGGAGCTACGGACGCTTTGAATCCGCCGACGATCCGCGCTTCGCCAGTCTGCGCGACATCGATTACGGCTCGGGTGCCGCGCTGATGTTGCCGCGAGCACTGTGGGACAGTATCGGCGGGTTCGATGAACGTTACCGTCCGGCCTATTATGAAGACACCGACCTGGCATTCCAGGTGCGGGCACTGGGACGGCGCGTGCTGGTGCAGCCGGCCAGCCGCGTGGTGCATGACGAAGGCACCAGCAATGGTACCGATGTCGGCACCGGAGTGAAGGCGTACCAGGTCCGCAATCAGCAGGTGTTCGCGCGGAAATGGCAGCATGCGCTGCGGGCCCAGCCTGCCGTCGGCAGCGTGCCCTCGCCTTCGCTGCTGCACCGCCACCAGTGCCAGGTGCTGCTGCTGGATGAAGAAGTACCGCGACCGTCGCGCGATTCGGCATCGCTGCGCCAGTTCAATCTCATCCGGCTGCTGCTGCAGGAAGGCGCCCATGTGGTGTTCGTGCCGACCCGCCGCGAACACGCCGGCGATGCCACCGAAGCGCTGCAGAAGCTGGGCGTCGAGGTCTGGTACGCACCGTTCCTGCAGAGCCTGGCCGGCTGGCTGCGCGCCAACGGGCCACGTTTCGACGTGGTGATGATGGTGCGCCACCATGTCGCCCATGAATGCCTGCCGCTGCTCGAGCGGTTCTCGCCCAAGGCCCGGCGGGTGTTCGACACCGTGGACCTGCACTACCTGCGGGAACAGCGCGGCGCGCAACTGACTGGCGACCCGGCGTTGCTGCGCAGTGCCGAACGCACGCGCGCCAGCGAGCTGGACGTCATGCAGCGTTGCGACGTGACCGTGCTGGTCAGTGCGGCCGAGCAGGAACAGTTGCGCCAGGATGCACCGCTGGTACGCGTCGAACTGATCTCCAACCTGCACGACATCGCCGGTGCCGGGGCACCTTTCACGCAGCGTCACGATCTGGTGTTCGTGGGTGGCTTCCGGCATCCACCGAACCTGGATGCCATGCAGTGGTTCATCGGCGAGGTATTTCCGCTGATCCGCGCACGCCTGCCCGCAGTGCAGTTCCATTGCATCGGTGCAGGTGCGCCGCAGAGCCTGGTTGCGCTGGCCGCGGAGCAGCCCGGCGTACACCTGCACGGCTTCGTGGAGGACATCGTTCCGTACATGGACGAGATGCGCATCGCCGTTGCGCCCCTGCGCTTTGGCGCCGGCGTGAAAGGAAAGATCAACCTGAGCATGGCGCACGGTCAACCTGTGGTCGGTACGAGCTGCGCGGTTGAAGGGATGCATGTGGTGGACGGTCGCGATGCGCTGGTGGCTGACGATGCGCAGGCATTCGCCGATGCCGTGCTGCGGCTGCATGATGACCAGGCGCTGTGGGAACGCTTGTCCGCCGCTGGACTGGCCAACGTCGCCGAGCACTTTTCAGCCGCGGCCGCACGCAGCAGCGTGCGCCGCACATTCTTCGACTGAGCTACGGCTCGCGTCCGCCTGCCTGGCGCACGCGCGCTTCGAAGGCATCCAGTTCAGGCAGCGCCGGCTGCAGCTGTCGCGCGCGTTCGACCGCGCGCCTGGCGAACTCCACGTCGCCACGACCAAGACGTTCGCTCCCTACCGCCAGCCAGCGCTCCGCCAGGCGCTTCCGCGCCTGGCCCAGGGCTGCGTCGGTCGGCGACAGCGTCTGCCACGCCTGCAGGCAGTCGCCTGCCGCTTCCACGCGGTTCTGTCGCAGAGCATCCTCGAAACATCGTCCGGTGGCGGGCAACAGCCGGGCCGCAGCGTCCTGCACCCGGCGGTCGCGCGGTGCCAGCGCCTGGGCCTCGCGCAACGCATCGTAGGCACTGTTGCCCGGCGGGGTGAGAAACCGTCCCAGCGCTTCAGCATCGGCCATGCGGGCAAGCAACCTTGTCAGTTCGCCGCCGCGTGCGGCCTGCGACTGCAGGGAGCCATCCAGTGCCTTGCGTGTCGCCCTGGCGCGCTGGATCTCCTGACGGGCCAGGCCAAGCTCGCGCGTGCCGGCTCCCAGCTGTCCGGCCTGCGCAAAGCATTCTTCCGCTGCATCGAAGCGGAAATCGCGTGCCAGCCGACGGCTTTCCTGTAGCAGACCCGCTGCCACGCGGTCGCGAATCGCCAGCACGGAGGCATCATCAGGAGCGGCCTGCAGCGCCGGTTGCAGCCGCTCCATCGCCCGGCCCGGCTGGCCACGGCGCAGCGCGGAGGCGACGCTGCGTACGCCTGCTTCCACCGCGCGCGCCAGGGCTTCCTGGCTGGCCGGCAGATCCGTGTGGCCCGGATCGTACTGACGCGCGCGCCTCAGCAGCCCGGCTGCTTCGACCACCTCGCCGCGCCCGCTCGCCACGCGGGCACGCGCAAGCAGATCGCTGAGTGCGTCCTCGCGCGCTTCCAGCGCCTGCACATCGTCCGGTCTCAACTCCAGCACGCGGCGCAGCAGAGGCAACGCACTGCCGTCATCGTCATCCAGGCGACCCTGCTGCAGCGCGGTGCGTGCCTGGCGCAGCAGCAGATCCACACCGGCGCCCTCCGCACGCAGTTCGCGCAGCCGTTGTGCGAGGGCATCGCTGCTGTTCCTGGGCACCTGCAGGTCACGTGCCAGCGCCAATGTTTCAGTTGCCTGCCTGACGTCGCCAGCCCTCAGCGCAGCTTCCGTCATCCGCAGTGCCGCGGCACCCGTCCGCTGCAGTCCATCGCGCGCTTCGCTCCGATCACCATCCAGGGCGAGCGCAGCGCGGAACAGTTCGCGTGCACCGCTGCCGTCGGCGGCGCTCAGGTGTCCTGCAGCCAGCGCCGCCTCCGCCTGCTCCAGCGTCTGCTCGATGCGGGGCTCGTTCCAGAACCAGTCAGCCAAGGGCCTTCGCACCACCATCAGGCCGACGAACAGCACCACCGACACCAGCAGCGCCCAGCGCCAGATGCGCCGGGCATGGCGTGCCTGCAGCCACCACCAGCGTCCTTCGCGGCGCATGCGCTGCAATACATCGGGGCCATGCCCATGAATGGGGCGCAAGGGTCTGTGCATGCGCCAAGCCTATTCCGGACGCCGTGAAGCTCAGCCGAGCCGGCGCGCCAGGCTGACACCCGGCAGCGCGTCCAGCTTACCCATCAGGGCGGAAAGCTGGTCGAAATCGCTGACCTTCAGGCGCAGGCGCAGGTGCGCACGGCCACTGTCACGGACGTTGTCGCTGTGGATGTCGAGCACGTAGGCCTCCTCCTGCGCGATGAGGTTGGTGATGTCCTTCAGCAGCCAGCGCCGATCCACTGCATCCACCACCACGTCCACTTCGTAACCACTGCCGGCCTGGCCCCATTCCACCGGCAGGATGCGTTGCGGGCTGGCGGCCGAAAGCCGTGCGAGCGACGGGCAATCGACACGGTGCACGGTAACGCCACGGCTGCGGGTGAGATACCCCACGATGGGCTCGCCGGCGACCGGCTGGCAGCAGCGGGCCAGTTGCACCAGCAGGTTGCCCACGCCCTGCACGGTGAACGTGCTCCTGCCAAGCCCCTCGCGCCGCGCGGTGGGGCGCGGCAGCGCCGGCGGAGACGCAGGCTGGCTGGCCGCGCGCTCGGCTTCCAGCAGCGCGCGGCTGATCTGGTTGGGTCCGGTATCGCCCAGAGCGACCTGGATGTACAGATCGTCCACGCCCTCGGCATGGAATTTCTTCAGCACCGGACCCAGATCGGCCTGCGCCAGCCCAAGCCGCTTCAGTTCGCGTTCCAGCAGGTCCCGGCCGGCCTGGACGTTGCGCGCGCGGTCCAGCTTGTGGAACCAGTTGCGCACCTTCTCGCGCGATCGGTTGCTGGCCAGGTAGCCATTGGCCGGCAGCAGCCAGTCGCGGCGCGGATCGGCCTCCTTGGCGGTCAGGATCTCCACGCGGTCGCCGCTGCGCAGGCGGTAAGTCAACGGCACGATGCGGCCATTGACCTTTGCGCCACGACACCGGTGCCCCACCATGGTGTGCACGTGGTAAGCGAAATCCAGCGGCGTCGCACCCTGAGGCAGGTCCATCACCTCGCCCTTCGGGCTCAGTGCATAAACGCGGTCCTCGGTGAGCTCGGCCTCCAGCGCACCGGCCAGCTCGCCGCCGCCAGCGTCCTGCGCCTGCTCCAGCAGCTGCCGCATCCAGGTGATCTTGCGGTCGAACGCCTTCTCCGCGCCTTTGCCACCTTCCTTGTATTTCCAGTGCGCTGCAACGCCAAGCTCGGCCTGCGCGTGCATGTCGTGGGTGCGGATCTGCACTTCTATGGTGCGTCCCTCCGGGCCGACCACGGCGGTATGCAGCGAGCGGTAGTCGTTGGCCTTGGGACGGGCGATGTAATCGTCGAATTCGCTGGGCACCGGCGCCCACAGCGCATGGACCACACCCAGCGCGGCATAGCAGGCGGCGACATCGTCCACCATCACCCGCACCGCGCGGATGTCGTACAGCTGATCGAACGACAGGCGCTTCTTCTGCATCTTCCGCCAGATGCTGTAGATGTGCTTCGGCCGCCCGCTCACCTCGGCCTGCACGCCCTGCGCGACCAGCTCTCGCGACAGCAGCTTCTTGACGTTCTCCACGTAGCGCTCGCGCGCGATGCGGGTTTCATCCACCTCACGCGCGATGCGCCGGTAGGTTTCCGACTCCAGGAACCGGAAGGCCAGGTCCTCCAGCTCCCATTTCAGCTGCCAGATGCCCAGCCGGTTGGCCAGCGGCGCATGGATGTCGCGGGTCAGCTGGGCGAGCGCGCGGCGTTCCGGCTCCTCCAGCCGATCGGCCGCGCGCATTCTGGCCAGCTGGCGTGCCAGCAGCACCGGAACCACGCGCAGATCCTGGATGATGGCCAGCAGCAGGCGACGCAGCCCTTCGCTGTTGCGGCCGGCTTCGCGCCCCGCATGCAGCGCCCACACCTGGTCAGCGGCATCCAGGCCATCAAGCAACCCGAGCACCGCCGGGCGGTTGCCCAGCGGCAGCAGTTCCAGTGCGACCCTGAGCTCGGGCAGATCGAACAGCAACGCTGCGACCAGGGAGCTCTCATCGGCCGACAGCAGCGCGAGCGCATCGAACGTGTCGCCCAGCACCGTCCAGCGGGTCACCGGCAACGGCGGCGACCCGCCATCATTCCAGCAGGACAGCAGCGCCGTGCGCAGAGGTTCTGCGATCACGGCCGCCGACGCACGGTCCAGCAGCGTATCCAGCGCGGGAACGGAAGCACGATTCACTACGAGCGGCACGACAGGGAGGAAGTACTACGTTAGCGTCCCGACGAGCCGGGAACAATCTTCCCGAGTGCCCTGCGGCCGGCACGCGGAACTGACCAGCGCGTTCAGCCCTGCCCCGATCGGGCACGCGGTGTTGACGGAAGGTACGGCAAGGTCCGGTTGCCTGCGATATTCGCGTCCAGCTCATCTGAATGCCCCGTCCGTACGATTGCCGCGTCGCCGCCCCCGCTGGCGCGCGCCACATGCTGTTCTTCCGCTGCTCCCGCATCCTTCCGGTGTCCCTGCTGATCGCTGCCAGTGCCCTGACAGCGCACGCAGGCGAAGACGCAACCGCAGGTCACGACGACCACCGACGGGCGACGATCACCGCGCTCCGCAAGGACGGGAAATTCCCCGAAGCCCTGCAGCAGGTGCAGGCCTGGCTCGCACATGATCCCGCCAATACCGATGCGGCCACCCTGCAGGTGCTGGTACTGGCCGACATGGGCGCCTCGGAGCAGGCGTGGTCGCTCATGCGTCGTCATCCGCAACGCTTTGCCGCGCATGACCGCGAACGCATCGAGGGGGACAGGATTGCCGCCCATATCCGATGGGGTGGCACTTTCGCCGCCGATGGCGCGCGTCAGGACGATGAGGCGACGGACGCCCTGAGGCTGCTGCGGGAAACAGAAGCAGCGCATCCGCGCACCACCACCTGGGAATCGACGCGCATCCGCGTGGATGCGCTGTCGGCGCTGAACCAGCTGCAGCGCCATGCCGAGGTCGCCCAAGGCTATCAGGAGCTCGTCGACGAAGGTGTGGAGGTCCCGGCCTACATTCTTCCCACTGTAGGCGACTCACTGCTTGCACTGCGGCGCCCGGAGGCTGCCGTCGAGGTGCTGCAGCAGTCACTCCGCAGCGGGACGGGCCCGGTCTCCACGCATCTGCTGCTGGCCTATGCGTGGGTTGAACAGGAACGCTTCGATCTGGCCCTGCCCCTGCTGGAACGTCTGGCAGCGGAGCAGCCCGCCTGGCCACGCCGTCAGGGTGCACAGCGCGGCTACGAGAACTGGGACCGCTATGGTGTGGATACGACCCGGGCGCTGGTGGAGTCCTACGCACAGGACAACGCCACCGCAGAGCGCTCGCTGCGTGCATTGCTGGCCATTGCTCCAGCCGATTCCGGGCTGCACGCTGCGCTGGCATCGGTGGAATCACGACGCGGGCGGCCGACATCGGCGTTGCAGCATGATGTGATCGCCTTGAACCTGGATCCACGTTCGGCCGACGCATGTGCCGGCCAGGTCGATGCACTGCTTGCGCTGCAGCGCCCGGGCGAGGCCGTTGACGCGCTGGACGAGCTGCGGACGCAACATCCACGCGATCCACGCGTACGCCGCATCCAACGCCAGCTGGACATTCACCGGGGCTGGCAGGCCACCGTGGAAGCGGGACGTGCCCGCAGCCAAGGCGGCGGCGACGGGACCTCGGCCTCGCCGCTGGGGAGCCGCGATGGCAGCCTGCAGGCATCGCTGCAAAGTCCGCTGATGCGCGACCGCTGGCGGGTCGCGCTGGTCGGCCGCGACGAATGGGCGGCGCTGCCGGAGGAGCATGTGCGCTACCAGGCCTTCGGTGCTGGGCTGCGCTATCGTCACGACCGCCTGGGTGTGTCGGCCGACATGCTCCGCAGCACGGACCGTTTCGACACTGGCCTGACACTGTTGCTGGACATCGACTGGCGATTCTCCGATGCATGGACGGGTCTGGCCGGCGCTCGCCGCAATGATCCGGACGCATCGCTGCAGGCACGGCAACTGGGCGTCACCGCCAACACACTGCAGGTGGCAGGGCGCTACACACCCAGCGACACCACACGCATCGAAGCACGCCTGGGACAGCTGCGCTACAGCGATGGCAACCATCGGCTGCAGGCGGGCGTCGATGCGGAGCAACGCCTTTCAAGTGCGCCACACACGCTGATCGAGGGCCTGTTTTCGGTCCAGACCAGCCGCAGCGAATACCGTTCCCCGCCCGCCTACTTCAGCCCCAGACGCGATGCAGCCGCCCTCGTCGGCGCACGTCTGGACCACATCGGCTGGCGCCGCTACGAACGCTCGTTCCGCCAGTTGCTCGAAGTTACCGCCGGCCCCTACTGGCAGCAGGGTCACGGAACCGGCTGGGTTCCCTCCGTGGCCTACCGGCATCGGTGGGCACCAGTGCAGGGACAGCAGCTGGGCTACGGAGTGACGTGGTCGCGCCCACTCTATGACGGTCAGCGCGAGACCCGCGTCGCCCTGGATCTATCGTGGCAATGGGGAGCAGGACAATGACGCGCATGCGAAGGCTGATCGCTCTGGCACTGTTGTATGTGCTGGCACTGCCGGCGCACGCGCTGGTGGTTCTTTCCTACCATGATATCCGTGACGATGTGGCAGCCAAGGGCGACCCTGATCCCTACGCGGTCTCCACCGGCAACTTCGTCGCCCATCTGGACTGGCTGCGTGGGCAGGGCTACACGCCCGTCAGCGTGCAGCAGGTGCTGGATGCACGGCGGCAGGGAACACCGCTGCCGGACAAGGCGGTGCTGCTGACATTTGATGACGGGCTGCGCAGCGTCTATACCCACGTATTTCCGCTGCTGAGTGCTTACGGCTATCCGGCGCTGGTCGCGCCGGTCACCGGCTGGGTGGGGATGCCACCCGGGCAGACAGTGGACTATGGACCAGACGTGATCGACGCGCAGGGCTTTCTTACCTGGGCGCAACTGAAGGAAATGCAGGACAGCGGACTGGTGGAGATCGGCTCGCACAGCCATGCGCTTCATCGTGGTCTGCCGGGCAACCCACAAGGCAATCTGCCCCCGGCGGCGGTAACCCGCGAATATCGCATCGGCGCCTACGAGACAGAACCGGAGTATCTGCAGCGCGTGCGCCTGGATCTGCGCACCAGCCGCGATGAACTGCGTGTTCACCTGGGACAGGCTCCGCGGGTCATGGTGTGGCCTTACGCGGCCTACAACAGCGAGGCCAATGCCATCGCCTCCCAACTGGGCATGTCCTTGACCTTCGATCTGGAAGGCCGCAGCGACGAGAACGATCTCGCCCTGCAGGGCCGGCCCACCGTCAACGATGGCGCTCTGGCCAGTCTCGGCCGGCTGCTGCTGTTCAACAACCCCGACGTGAGCGATCTGGCGCGTGAGCTGCGCCGTGATCTTTCACTGGATGGCATGCGAGCACTGCAGGTGGATCTGGACCAGGTGTACGACCCGGACCCGGCACAGACCGAACGCAATCTGGATACGCTCGTGCAGCGTGTCCGTGACATCGGACCGACCCATGTCTTCCTGCAGGCGTTCGCCGATCCCGACGGTGACGGTGCCGCCGACGCGGTGTATTTCCCGAACCGCCACCTGCCGGTGCGGGCCGATCTGTTCAACCGCGTTGCATGGCAGCTGCGGACCCGGGCAGACGTGCGGGTACATGCCTGGCTGCCGGTACTGGGTTGGCAGCCTCCGGCGGGCGTGCTGCCCGCTGATGCCCGGCTGGCCGCGAGCGACCCGGACGATGTTCCCCGCCTGGACCCGACGCGCGCGGAGGTGCTGGAGCTGGCTCGCGACATGTACGAGGACCTGGCGGCACATGCGAGATTCGACGGGCTGCTCTTCCATGATGACGCCTACCTGCGCGACGACGAGCTGCCGCAGCTCATGCCGGACCGTCCACGTGAACGTACGCAGTTGCTGGTTGACTTCACCCACCAGCTGACGGCGGCGGCCCAGCGCTGGCAGCCCAATCTGGTGACGGTACGCAACCTGTTCGCGCGCCCCGTGCTGGAGCCTGAAAGCGAGGCGTGGTTCGCGCAGACGCTGGACAGTTTCCTGCAAGCCTATGACTACACGGCGTTGATGGCGATGCCACGCATGGAAAACGCCGTGGACTCCACAGGCTGGCTGCGTGCCCTGGCACGGACGGTCAAGGCACGTCCTGAAGGCGTCCGGCGGACCGTGTTCGAACTGCAGGCCTGGGACTGGCGCACCGGCCGACCGGTTCCCGTAACGGAGCTGCAGTCACAGATCCGCCTGCTGCAGGTGGAAGGCATCCGTCATCTGGCCTGGTATCCGGATGGGTTCCTCGACAACCAGCCACCGCTGGACGCTGCGCGGGCGCTCATGTCATCCCGCACTTTCCCCTACCTGGAGCGCTGACCTGCCCATGGCGCCTCCTTCCTTCATCACCCTGCTGTTCAATTTCGCCTTCTTCTACCCGATCATCATGGCCTTCTTCTGGATGGTCGGCGGCATCTACTATTACCAGCGCCGCGAACGTGGACAGCGTCGCCCGGACGATCCGCCGCCGCTCAGGGAAGAGCCGTTCGTGAGCGTGCTGGTGCCCTGCTTCAACGAAGGCGAGCGCGTGGCCGAGACCATCGACGCCATCGCCGCCCAGGCCTACACGGCATTCGAGATCATCGCAGTCAACGATGGCAGCAGCGATGACACGGCCGAGGTGCTGGAAGGCCTCGTCGCCATCCATCCACATCTGCGGGTCGTGCACCTGGAAGAAAACCACGGCAAGGCCAATGCGTTGCGCATCGCGGCGTTGGCGGCACGCTCGGAGTATCTGGTCTGCGTGGACGCAGACGCGCTGCTCGACCCGCATGCCACGCGCTGGATGGTAGGACACCTGATGGACGGCCCGCGTGTCGGTGGCGTCACCGGCAATCCGCGCGTGCGCAACCGGACCACGCTGCTCGCGCGCATGCAGGTGGGCGAGTTTTCCGCCATCGTGGGGCTGATCAAGCGATCGCAGCGTGTCTACGGTAGGCTGTTCACCGTTTCCGGAGTGATCTGCGCGTTCCGCAGGACAGCACTGCACCGTGTCGGCTTCTGGAACGACCGGATGGTCACCGAAGACATCGACATTTCATGGCGCCTGCAACTGGATGCGTGGGACATCCGTTACGAACCCAATGCGCTCTGCTGGATCCTGATGCCGGAAACACTGCGTGGCCTGTGGGCGCAACGCCTGCGCTGGGCCCGTGGCGGGGTGGAAGTACTGCTGAGGCACGGTCGAAGCGTGTTGTCGTGGCGTCGGCGGCGCATGTGGGGGGTGTTGCTGGAATACGCCCTGAGTCTGGTCTGGGCCTACGTGATGCTTACCATCATCCTGCTCTGGGCACTCGGCCATGTCCTGGCATTGCCGGACGCATTGCAGGTGGACACGTTGCTGCCACGTTGGCACGGCGTGATCCTGGCCCTGGTGTGCATGATGCAGTTCGCCACCAGCCTGGTCATCGAAAGACGCTACGAACGCGGCCTGGCGCGACACTTCTATTGGGTGATCTGGTATCCCCTGGCTTTCTGGGCCCTGGGCATGTTCGCCGCAGTGGTGGCGTTCCCACGGACGCTGGCCGTTTTCGTGCGCCGACGCCAGGTCCGTGCGCGCTGGGTCAGCCCTGATCGGGGTATCCGATGAACCCACCGCTCATCGATCAGCCCGAAGCGGTCAGCCGCGCCCGTCGAACACTTGCCGGCGTCATTGCGCTGGTGGGTTGGCTTGCCTACGCATGGCTGTGGGTGCCCGTGCTGACGCTGGTTGCATGGGCAGTGGGAATCCGCACGGCGTGGCAGCGCCTCTACCTGGACCACGAGGCCTTCGAGCCGTTCATCCTCGCCTCCCTGCCGGTGATCGCCGTTGCCTGTGGGCTGCTGTTGATCGGCTGGGCCGAATACAACCGGGCGCGTTTCACCGATGCCGACGAACGCAAACGCCGCAAGGATGTCAATGAAGAGGCCGTGGGTGAGCGTCTCGGGGCGTCATTGCAGGTGGCCGAAGCACTTCGCGCCCATCGCGTAGTGACGGTAAAGCTGGATGACGACGCGCAGCCGGTCGCCATCCGGCCGGGGCCGGGGTGAGCCTGCACGATGCCCGCTGCGGCATGCGCCCGACCTCCCCTACAATGCGGGTACCTACCGGAGCCTCGCCATGTCCCTGCCCTCGCCGCGCCTGCTCGCCTGCACGCTGTCCCTCCTGGTCCTTTCCTTCACTGCCTCGGCGCAACGCCTGGTCGACGGCGACCTGCAGCAGCAGATGAGCCCGGCCGAGTTCAAGGCCGCCGGCCTGGACAAGCTGGAGCCGCAGGAACTGGCCAGCCTGAACCGGTGGCTGCAGGGCACGGTGGAAGCGGCCAAGGCCCAGGCCGTGGAGACCGCGCGTGAAGAAGGCCGTCAGGAAGTCATCGTGAAGAACCGTGGCTTCTTCGATTTCGGAACGAAGGAACCTATCACTGCCACCCTGCAGGGGGAGTTCACCGGCTTTGCGAAGGGTCGTGTGTACGTACTGGACAACGGCCAGCACTGGGAACAGATGGATGCTGCAACCGTCGCCGGCGTGCGCCGCCAGTCGCCCGGGGTCAGCATCAAGCCGGGCGTCATGGGTGTGTGGTATCTCAAGGTGGACAAGATCAATGTGCAGCCGAAGGTAAAGCGGGTGAAATAACGCTTCGTCGTCTTCGGTGCTGCGCCGACAATGCTGTGGGTATCGGGACCACAAACTTGCGCCGAAGCCGGGCCGGTTTCAGAAAAGCGGCACGAAACGGGACAGGAACACACGTATGTCCGGATCGGCCAGGTTCACGTGCACCTGCGGACCCGCGATGGGAGCGCACTCACCGCCCCGACTCACCATGCCTGCCTGCAGGGGACGCCGTTCGCCCCGGCGCCAGCTGAAAAGCGGGCTGCCGGCTCCGCCGACGCACGGGTCCAACCCTGCTCCAGCGTCCACGCACAGCTGGATCCCGGGATGGAATCCGGTGCCATACGCCTGCTGGCACGGTTCGGCGCCAAGCAGCACAGCGGAGGCACGCCACAGTTCTGGCGATACAGGCGGCCAACCGGTAACCATCCAGTCAGCAGATGAGACGGTCGCTCCTTCAGCGGGCAAACGGGGACGCACATCGACCATGACGGGCTCATCCAGCTGAATGACCGCCACGTCGTAGGCTCCATTCACTGCGCCTTCCGGAAAACGGGGGTGCAGGAAAATACGGGCACTGCCATCATCACGACGCAGCGGATGCCGTTCGATTCCGTGCAGGTCGTCACGCAGATCGGCTCGATCGATCACCAGGGTGAGCCGGGTGCCGTCGTCCTTCGTCCGCACAAGCGTTGCCACGCAATGCGCCGCGGTCATCACCACGACCGGCGAAAGCAGGCTGCCGGCGCAGAAATGGGCGGAGTGCT
The DNA here is from genome assembly GCA_023430045.1 of Pseudomonadota bacterium. Lineage (GTDB taxonomy): Bacteria > Pseudomonadota > Gammaproteobacteria > Xanthomonadales > Xanthomonadaceae > Stenotrophomonas. The sequence goes on from JAEZCF010000038.1 coordinate 18,669, forward strand.
GACCGGGCACGTCCCGCCATTGCAGGGATACCACGAATGGGTAATCCCCCTGTCGAGGCTCCGCGGGGCCATCCATTCCGTTGTCAGCGAACAACGGCGTCGGGTCATGAACGACGCGGGGCGCCATCACCTGTGCCTGCGACGATCCAGCTACCGCAAGCAAGCCGGATATCAACCACCCTGAAAGCAACGTCGTTACGCTCGGCGAGGGCATGTCTTCTCTCCTGTCGCGACGACCCGGCATGGCCGTCGTCGTCAGCGTAGACGTCGCCGACGCCGGAAATTACGCGAGCGGGTCACGCAATCAGGAAGTTCAATGGGTCGAGCGGACCGACAAACTTCTTCGGAAAAAGAGGTTCGCACGCCCGATAGGCGTACCGCGCCTCCCGTCGGCCAACGTGAGCGCATATCCACCCACAGCCCATCCTCAGCGCAGCCGCTGCAGCTCCGCCACCCGCTGTGCCACCTTTTTCGGTGAGATCCCTCCCCGTCCAGCAAGCTCCTGCGCGAACAGCGACACCCGCAGTTCTTCGATGTCCCAGCGCAGCGCCTGCCATTGCGGACGCTCCTTCAAGCCCTGTTCGCCTGCCTGTTCAAGCGCCTCCAGGAACGGGCGCAGTTCCAGCATGCGCGCCTGGTCACGTGGCGGATCACGCTTGGCCCGTTCAGTACGCAGCAACATCGCCTTCAGGTAGCGCGGATACTGCGCCAGCGCATCGGCAGGTGTCTCGCGCAGGAAGCCGGCATGCACCAGTGCGGCCAGCTGGGCTTCCATGTCGTCCAGGTTGCCACGTGCCCAGCCCATCAGCGGCGCCTCCAGCGCAGGCTTGACCTCGGCCACGAGCGTCAGGATCGATTCGGCCAGTTTCAGGCGTTGCATCGCTTCGCCGAACAGGGCCTTGCCGGCGGCTTCGCGACGCTGTGCGAAGACCTGGGGATCGCGGATGTCGCCCAGTCCTTCGTCCAGCACCGCGTTCATGGCGGCGTCCACCAGATCCCCACGCAGCCGCTCCTGCGATTCGATCGCCGCATACAGCAGGCCGGTCTTCGGCGACACCGGCAACTGTCTGCGTGCCTGACGGACCTTGTCGGCAAGCGCGATCTCCAGCAATCGGCGCACGCCCGACGGATGCGCCTCGCTGGCCTGCTGACGGTCGGCGAAGATGCGCAGTGCGGCCGTATCCCCCTCATCCACCAGCGCCGGATACGCAGGAACGCCGGCCTCGCCAGGGACCTGCAGCGGAATCGGCGCGGACGGAAAGTCCCGCAGGCCTTCGGCAGCCATTTCGCGGCCGGCACGTGCGGCGAAGGCCTCGCCTGCCTGGTCGCCGAACCGTGCGCGCAGTGCCTCCAGGTCGCGCGATGTGGCCAGCGCGTTGCCCTTGCCGTCGCGCAGGCGAAGGTTCATGTGCAGGTGCGCTTCGATCGCCGACGGATCAAAATCAGTGGCTGCCACGCTCGCGCCGGTAGCACGCGACAGGAAGCGCGCCAGCTCGCCGCGGATATCGTCGGCGGTGGGCTGCGGGAACGCTTCGAAGAACGCACGCGCGAAATCCGGCGCCGGCACATAATTGCGTCGCATCGCCTTGGGCAGGCTGCGGATCAGCGCGGCCGCCTTGTCAGCGACGAATCCAGGCGCCAGCCATCCCAGCCGCACCGGATCCAGCGCATTGAGCAGGTGCAGCGGGACATCCAGCGTCACGCCATCGTCTTCGCTGCCGGGTTCGAAACGGTAATGCAGCGGCAGGCGTGCATCGCCCAGCGCAAGGTACTTTGGAAAGCGATCTTCCTCGCTGCCCTCGCCCGGCAGCAGGTCGGCAAGCGTCCATCCCAGCGCGCGTCGCTGTTCCGACACCAGCGCCTTCCACCAGGTATCCAGGCCGGACGCCGAATGGATCTCCGGTGGCACCCGGTCCAGATACCAGCGCGCCTGCCACTCCTCGTCGGCGACGATGCCGGCGCGGCGCAGCTTGGCTTCTTCCTCGCGCGCCTGCGCCAGGACTTTCTGGTTGTCGGCCACGAAGCTGGCGCGGGTCGTGATCTCGCCGGTCACCAGTGCCTGCCGCACGAAGATGTCATGTGCTTCGCCCGGACTGATGCGACCGTAGTGGACCGGCTTCTTCGGCGCCAGCACCAGCCCGAACAGGCTGATCTGCTCCGATGCCAGCACCTGTCCCTGCGCACGCGACCAGTGCGGGTCGAAGTGCCTGCGCAGGAGCAGGTGGGGCAGTTCGGCAATCACCCAGTCCGGCTCGATGGCCGCATTGGTCATGCCCCAGATCTTCTGCGTATCCAGCAGCGTGGCCGCCAGCAGCCATGGCGGCGGGCGCCTGGCCAGCGTGGAGCCGGGAAACGGCAGGAAACGCCGCTGCCGGGGCGCCTGGAAATCGCCCTTCTCGGTGCGGTGACCGATCTGCGTGGGCAGGCCGGCAATCAGCGCGCGATGCAGGGTCTGGTAGGCGCTGGCACGCGCCCGTTCGCTGAAGCCGCCGCCGGGTGGCGCCTGGTCCTGCTGCGCACGCGCCGCGACCGGCGTCGATGCTTCCGGTGCCTTGCCTTCGCGTGCCAGTCGTGCGGCGCGGTGCACTTGGCCGCGCGTGGCCTTGATCGCGGTTGCGTCATCACGCGCTGCCGGCGGGGCGCTGCTGCCCGCCAGCAACGGCGCCATCGACGCATCGCTGGCCTCTTCCTTCCAGCCGAGTTCCTCGCACAACAAGTGCAGCTGGCGATGCAGCTCGCGCCATTCGCGCATGCGCAGAAAACCCAGGAAATTCCGCCCACACCAGTCGCGCAGCTTCGACTGGGTTAGGTCTTCGTGCGCCTGCCGGTAGGCATCCCACAACCGCAGCACACCGACGAACTCCGAGCGCCCATCGGCGAACTGCGCGTGCGCATTGTCGGCGGCGGCGCGTGCTTCCGGAGGACGCTCGCGTGGATCCTGGATGCCGAGGAACGAGGCGATCACCAGCATCGGCCGCAGGCAGCCGGCCGCCTGCGCAGCGACCAGCATGCGCGCCAGCTTGACGTCCACCGGCAAGCGCGCCATCTGCCGACCCACGGCGGTCAACCGGCGCTCGCCATCGACTGCACCGAGTTCGGCCAGCTGCTGCCAGCCATCGGCGATGGCGCGTTCGTCCGGTGGCTCCAGGAACGGGAAGTCCTCGATGCGCCCCAGTCCCAGCTGCAGCATCCGCAGGATCACGCCGGCCAGGCTGGAGCGACGGATTTCCGGATCGGTGAACGCCGGGCGGGCCTGGAAATCAGCTTCAGCGTACAACCGATAGCAGATGCCCTCCGCGACGCGGCCACAGCGGCCCTTGCGCTGGTTCGCGCTGGCCTGGGAAATCGGCTCGATGTGCAGGCGATCCAGCTTCTGCCGCGGACTGTAGCGCTTCACCCGCGCAAAGCCCGGATCCACCACGTAACGGATGCGAGGCACGGTCAGCGACGTTTCGGCCACGTTGGTGGCCAGCACGATGCGGCGGTTGGGACCGGGATTGAACACACGGTCCTGGTCCTGGTTGGACAGCCGCGCATACAGCGGCAATACCTCGGTCTGCCGGTATTTTCGGCGTTCCAGCGCCTGGTGCGCATCGCGGATTTCGCGCTCGCCAGGCAGGAAGATCAGCACATCGCCACGCGCATCCAGCCGGGTGATCTCATCGACCGCGCCAACGATCGCGTCATTGACCGTGCGTTCACCGCTCTGGTCGTCATCGCCATCGCTGCCCTCACCTTCCAGCGGACGGTAACGCACGTCCACCGGGTAGGTGCGCCCTTCGACGCTGATCACCGGTGCATCATCGAAATGCTGCGCGAAGCGCCCGGTGTCGATGGTTGCCGAAGTGACGATGAGCTTCAGATCCGGTCGCTTGCGCAGCAGCTGCTTCAGGTAGCCCAGCAGGAAATCGATGTTGAGGCTGCGTTCGTGCGCCTCGTCCACGATCAGGGTGTCGTAGCGCGACAGCCAGCGGTCGCTGGCGATCTCGGCCAGCAGGATGCCGTCGGTCATGAATTTGATCCGGCTGTCTTCGCTGACCTTGTCGTTGAAGCGCACCTGGAACCCCACGAGCTGGCCGACCTCGCTATGCAGTTCCTGCGCGACACGGCTGGCCACGGCGCGCGCAGCGATGCGGCGCGGCTGCGTGCAGCCGATCATGCCGGCCTCGCCACGACCGGCCGCCAGGCAAAGCTTCGGCAACTGCGTGGTCTTGCCCGAACCGGTCTCACCGGCAATCACTACGATCTGGTGCGTGCGGATCAGCGCGATGATGGCGTCGGCTTCACGCGCAATCGGCAACTGCGGGTCCAGACTGATGGATGGTCGCTGCGCAGCGCGCATCTGCCGCCGCTGCACGGAGGCCTGCAGCGCCTGCTCGAACGCCTGTTCCAGGCTGCTGTCAGCCGGTCTGGACTGCCAGCGCGACAGCAGGCCCATCAGGCGTCCGCGGTCACGGCTCATCGCGCCATCGAGGGCGGCCCGATGCTGGCGCGATCTGGACATAGGATTTTTATCAATAGAGTTCATCAATCAATCTATTTAAATCTTTGAAAGCGACCAGTCATTAGTTCTGGTCTATCGTGAAGATCATCTCATCCACAGGAGGAATCGTTCCCATGGCAAAGACCAAATCCCCGGCCAAGGCACCGTCGAAGGCGAAGGCCGGTTCACAGAAGCTGGCCGCCGCCGCCCCATCGGCACCCAATATCGATATCGGGATTGGTCAGGGCGATCGCAAGAAGATCGCCGATGGCCTGGCGCGCTTCCAGGCCGATGCGTTCACCCTGTACCTGAAGACCCACAACTTCCATTGGAACGTTACCGGGTCGATGTTCAACTCGCTGCACACCATGTTCGAAACGCAGTACACCGAGCAGTGGGGCGCCCTGGATGAGGTGGCTGAGCGCATCCGCGCACTGGGGTTCAATGCCCCGGGCTCCTACCGGGAATTCGCTGCGCTGACCACCATCCCCGAAGAACCGGGCCTGACCGACAGCGCCGACTGGCGTGAAATGGTACGCCAGTTGGTGGTCGCCAACGAGGCCGTCTGCCGCACCGCGCGCAACGTGCTGGACGTGGCTGACGATGCCGACGACGCACCGACCGAGGATCTGATGACCCAGCGCCTGCAGACCCACGAAAAGTACGCCTGGATGTTGCGCTCGCTGCTGCAGTGAGACGGCGGGGCGCAGCCCTGCGGATTCACTGCCCCCGCATGCCTCCCCCGCTCCCTTGACAAAGGGGGCGGGGGCTTTCGGGCTTGCCAGGAGCCTTTCCGTTCTTCCTTGGCCGGCATTCGTGCGAACCGCGCGGACGGGAACGCGGCCGGCGCCGGGTCCTGCGCCGGCCTGCCCGCCCCTCTCACGTCAGCAGGAAGGCGCCGCACAGGGGCCAACCGAAGACAAGCCCCGCCGGGGTAAACTAGCGCGATGCCTTCCAGTCCCGCGCACGAACTGCTCCGCCGCGTCTTTGGTTACGATGATTTCCGCGGCCCGCAACGGGATATCGTCGAGCATGTCGCCGCAGGCCATGACGCCCTTGTCCTGATGCCCACCGGCGGCGGAAAGTCGCTGTGCTACCAGGTGCCCGCCCTGCTGCGCGACGGCTGCGGCATCGTCATCTCCCCGCTCATCGCACTCATGCAGGACCAGGTCGAAGCCCTGCGCCAGCTCGGCGTGCGCGCCGAATACCTCAATTCCACCCTGGACAGCGAAACCGCCGCACGGGTCGAACGCGAACTGCTCGCCGGCGAGCTGGACATGCTCTATGTCGCGCCCGAACGCCTGCTCACCGGCCGCTTCCTGTCACTGCTGTCGCGAAGCCACATCGCCCTGTTCGCCATCGACGAGGCCCACTGCGTGTCGCAGTGGGGACATGATTTCCGCCCGGAATACCGCCAGCTCACCGTACTGCATGAGCGCTGGCCGGACATCCCGCGGCTGGCGCTGACCGCCACGGCCGATCCGCCCACCCAGCGCGAGATCGCCGAACGCCTGGACCTGGCCCAGGCACGCCACTTCGTCAGCTCCTTCGACCGCCCCAACATCCGCTATACCGTCGTGCAGAAGGACAACGCACGGCAGCAGCTGACCGCCTTCCTGCGCGCGCACCGCGATGAAGCCGGCATCGTCTACTGCATGTCGCGGCGCAAGGTCGAGGAAACCGCCGAATACCTCTGCAGCCAGGGCTTCACCGCCCTGCCCTATCACGCCGGCCTTCCGGCCGAGGTGCGCGCCGGCAACCAGCGTCGCTTCCTGCGCGAGGACGGCATCGTGATGTGCGCCACCATCGCCTTCGGCATGGGCATCGACAAGCCGGACGTGCGCTTCGTCGCCCACACCGACCTGCCCAAATCGATGGAAGGGTATTACCAGGAAACCGGCCGTGCCGGCCGCGATGGCGATGCCGCTGAAGCCTGGTTGTGCTACGGCCTGGGCGACGTGGTGCTGCTCAAGCAGATGATCGAACAATCCGAGGCCGGCGAGGAACGCAAGCAGCTGGAGCGCTCCAAGCTGGACCACCTGCTGGGTTACTGCGAATCCATGCAGTGCCGCCGCCAGGTGCTGCTGGCCGGATTCGGAGAGACCTATCCTCAGGCCTGCGGAAACTGCGACAACTGCCTGACCCCGCCTGCCGCATGGGATGCCACGGTGCCAGCGCAGAAGGCGCTCAGCTGCGTGTACCGCAGCGGCCAGCGCTACGGCGTAGGGCATCTGATCGATATCCTGCGTGGCAGTGAGAACGACAAGATCCGCCAGGCCGGACATCAGCAGCTGAGCACCTACGGCATCGGCCGCGACCTGGACAGTCGTGCCTGGCGCAGCGTGTTCCGGCAGCTGGTGGCTTCCGGCGTGCTGCAGGTGGACAGCGAAGGACACGGTGGGCTGCGCCTGACCGATGCCAGCCGCGATGTACTCAAGGGCCAGCGCCAGGTCAGCATGCGCCGCGACAGCACCACCAGCAGTGGCCGGGAGCGCAGCGCCCAGCGTACCGGGCTGTCGGTGCTGCCCCAGGATCTGGCACTGTTCAATGCCCTGCGCACCCTGCGCGCGGCCCTGGCGCGCGAACAGAACGTTCCTGCCTTCGTGATCTTCCACGACAGCACCCTGCGCAACATCGCCGAACAGCGACCGACCTCCCTGGACGAACTGGCGCGGGTCGGCGGCATCGGCGGCAGCAAACTCGCCCGATACGGCCCGCAGCTGATCGAGGTCGTGCGTGAAGAAGGCTGACGCCTGACATGGCACGGCGTGATGCGTGACCATCCGACGATGCCCCTTGGTGCGGCTCCACGGTTGAACGGATCATTCAGCCAAGGCTGCGTTCCCACGCAGATGCCGCTAAGGTAGCGCGCATGCGGTTCGCCTCAGCCCTGCTGCGCGTGGTCCTGATGATCAGCCTGTTGTTCAACGGGCTGAGCGTCGCCGTAGCCGGACACCATGAAGCAGGCGCGGGCGCCGCGTCCCCGACGAGGCGGGCAATGCCGCCCTGCCACGACCAGGACCGCACCGCCGCAGCCGCCATGCACCACGAAGGACAGGCGGGTCCGCAGAGCGACGACGGGCACTGCCGCGCCATCGACTGCCTGCGCGCCTGCGCCCAGCAGCCTGCCCTGCCTCTGTCGGCCTTGGCACCGCTGCCTGCGCCCTGGTTTTCACTGAAGCCCGAGATCACCTTGGACCGCGACCGGCCCGCACCGGCACTGTCCCGCATCCAGCGTCCTCCCATCGGCTGATTCCAACGCGCGCGCCCTCGGTGCGCCTGACTGCCGGCATTCGTCCTGCCGGTGTGCTTCCGCGTCTGGAGTTCCATCATGAGCATCGTTTCATCTTCCGGCACGGGCCTGCCCCCCCTGCCGTCGCGCCGCCTGTTCGTACAGGGGCTCGCCGCCGGCGGCGTGGTTACCGGTCTGGCGGCCGCCGGCATGAGCCCGCGTGCCTTTGCGGCCGCAGGACGCGGCCTGGCCACCGCGCCGCAGGTCCTCGATACGGCCCGCGTAGCCTTGACCATCGGCGAGTCGGCCGTTGATTTCACCGGCCGCATGCGGCCGGCCATCACAGTCAATGGCAGCCTGCCCGCGCCGATCCTGCGCTGGCGCGAAGGCCAGACGGTGGATATCCACGTGCGCAACCTGCTGGCCCACCACCCCACCTCCATCCATTGGCATGGCCTGCTGCTGCCGGCCAACATGGACGGCGTGCCCGGCCTGAGCTTCAACGGCATCGCTCCCGGCGACGCCTACCACTACCGCTTCACGCTGAAGCAGTCCGGCACTTACTGGTATCACAGCCATTCGATGTTCCAGGAACAGGCCGGGCTCTACGGCGCACTGATCATCGATCCCATCGAGCCGCCGCCCTACCACGCCGATCGCGAGCACGTCGTACTGCTTTCGGACTGGACCGATCTCGATCCCGGCGCGTTGTTCCGGCGCATGAAAAAACTCGCCGAGCACGACAACTACTACAAGCGCACGCTGCCGGATTTCCTGCGCGACGTCCGCCGCGATGGCTGGTCCTCGGCGCTGGCCGACCGTGGCATGTGGGGCCGCATGCGGATGACGCCGACCGATATTTCAGATGTGAACGCGCATACCTACACCTACCTGATGAACGGCACGGCGCCGGCCGGCAACTGGACCGGCCTGTTCCGCCCTGGCGAAAAGGTGCTGCTGCGTTTCATCAATGGCGCTTCGATGACCTACTTCGACGTGCGCGTTCCGGGCCTGAAGATGACCGTGGTGGCGGCCGATGGCCAGTACATCCACCCGGTCAGCATCGACGAGTTCCGCATCGCCCCCGCCGAAACCTTCGACGTGCTGGTCGAACCCAGCGGCCAGGAGGCCTACACGATCTTCTGCCAGGACATGGGCCGCACCGGCTTCGCAGCCGGCACCCTGGCCGTGCGCCACGGACTGCAGGCGCCGCTGCCAGCGCAGGATCCACGTCCGCTGCTGACCATGGGCGACATGGCGCATGGCCACGCCATGGCAGGACACAGCATGGCAGGGCACGGCATGGACATGCAGGCGTCTTCCGGCCACGAAGGCCACGCCATGCCGATGGCCCACGGTGACGATGCCGGGCATGGCGATGCTGCCGGCACGGTCGTGCAACACCCACGCAGCGAACAGGGCAATCCGCTGGTCGACATGCAGGGCAATGCGACCGATGCGCGGCTGGACGACCCCGGCATCGGCCTGCGCGACAACGGTCGCACGGTACTGACCTACGGTGCCATGCGCAGCCTGTTCGACGATCCGGATGGCCGCGATCCCGGTCGCGAGGTGGAGCTGCACCTGACAGGACACATGGAAAAGTTCGCCTGGTCGTTCGATGGCATCCCCTTCGCAGGTGCCGAACCCTTGCGGCTCGCATACGGTGAACGCATGCGCATCGTGCTGGTCAACGACACCATGATGCAGCACCCCATCCACCTGCACGGCGTGTGGAGTGACGTGGAGAATGCACAGGGCGAATTCCATCTGCGCAAGCACACGGTGGACATGCCGCCCGGCACGCGCCGCAGTTACCGCGTTCGCGCGGATGCCCTGGGCCGCTGGGCCTTCCATTGCCATCTGCTGTACCACATGGAAGCGGGCATGATGCGCGAAGTGAGGATCGAAGAATGAGCACGCATGTCCTGTTGCCGCGTGGAGCGCTGATCTCCATGTTGCTGGCCGCACTGCCCGTGGCTGCGCAATCGCACCATGACCACGCTTCGATGGACAACTCGTCGATGGACCACTCATCGGTGGACCCTGCAGGCATGCCGCAGCATCCGGTGGAGCACACCCGGCATGGTGCTGCGGCATCCAGCCAGGCGCAGCAGTCAACAGCACAGCAGCCGCTGCATCCCATCCCGGTGCCCACCGATGCAGACCGCGCCGCCGCCTTCCCTGCGCTGGACCACCGGTCCATGCAGCATGCACCGTCCATCCACAGCCTGTTGCGGGTGGACCGCCTGGAGCAGCAGTGGAATGGCCGGCATGGCAGCGGCCAGGCATGGGAAGCAAATGCCTGGATCGGTGGCGACATCAACCGCCTGTGGCTGCGCAGCGAAGGCGAGCGCAGTGGTGGTCGAACGGAATCTGCAGACCTGGAAGCGCTGTATGGCCGCAGTATTTCGCCCTGGTGGGATGTGCTGGCAGGCGTCCGGCAGGATTTCCGCCCCGGCGATACGCGCACCTGGGCCGCGCTGGGCATCCAGGGTCTGGCGCCCTACAAGTTCGAGACATCGGCGACGCTGTATGCGGGTTCGGGCGGGCAGCTGATGGCCAAGGCAGAAGTGGAATACGAGATCCTGCTGACCAACCGGCTCATCCTGCAGCCACGCGTGGAAGCCATGTTGGCGGCGCGCGATGAAACCCGGCGTGGCATCGGCCGTGGCCTGAACACACTGGAAGGTGGCATTCGGCTGCGTTATGAGGTCACCCGGCGCTTCGCGCCCTATATCGGCGTCAACCACGAACGGCGCTTTGGCGAGGCTGCGGACCACGCCGGCAATGCCCGCGACACGCATTGGGTGGCCGGCGTGCGGATGTGGTTCTAGGGACGCAATGGGACTCCGGGTGGGGGGTGTCCCGCACCCGGGCTCAGAAATCGAACAGGTCCGACAGAAAATCCTGTTTCTTCTTCCGCGGCTCCCGCTGGCCGAGATGGCGCGTATCACGATGCTTCACCACCGGCGGCCCGTCAGGCGCCGGTGCGTGCACCGACCGCATGGTTGCGGCGGCCGGCGTGGCCATCGACCGCTCGATAAGCTTGTCCAGTTCACCCCGGTCCAGCCAGACGCCCCGGCACTGCGGGCAATGATCGATCTCGATTCCCTGACGCTCGGACATCCGCAACGTCTGGTCGCTGCATACGGGGCATAGCATGACGGGCATTCCTGGACGAAGGGGAATGCACACTTTACCTGCAGGCTCGGTGCCTGCCCGGCGTTTCGCCATGGCGATCGGCACGCACACCTACGGCACATGCATGCACCCCGCCCCCCCCCCCCCACCCCCCCCCCCCCCCCCGGA
>JAEZCF010000049.1 GCA_023430045.1 Pseudomonadota bacterium
GGCGAACAGCACGTAGAAGGCCGCGAACACCGGCATCACGTTGGCCACGCCGCCGTAGTCCCGGATCATGCGCGTGTGCATGCGGTCGTAGAGCACGCCGACGCAGGAGAACATCGCGCCGGAGATGAAGCCGTGCGAGACCATCTGCACCATCGCGCCCTGCAGGCCCAGGCGCGCGGCCTCGGGGTTGCCGCTGTCGCGCACCAGCGCGAAGGCGATGAAGGTGCCGAGGGTCACGAAGCCCATGTGCGAAACCGACGAGTACGCGATCAGCTTCTTCATGTCCTGCTGGACCAGCGCCACCAGGCCGACGTAGACCACCGCCACCAGCGACAGCGCGATCACCAGCCAGGCCCACTCATGGCCGGCGTCCGGTGTGATCGGCAGGCTGAAGCGCAGGAAGCCGTAGCCACCGATCTTCAGCATGATCGCCGCCAGGATCACCGAGCCGCCGGTCGGCGCCTCGACGTGGGCGTCCGGGAGCCAGGTGTGCACCGGGAACATCGGCACCTTGACCGCGAACGCCGCGAGGAAGGCGAAGAACAGCCACGTCTGCTCGGTCGCGGTCAGCGGCAGCGCGTACAGGTCGGGAAGCTGCCAGCTGCCGGCCTTCAGGTACAGGCACACCAGGCCGACCAGCATGAAGATCGAGCCGAGGAAGGTGTAGAGGAAGAACTTGATCGAGGCGTAGACGCGACGCGGGCCGCCCCAGACACCGATGATGATGAACATCGGGATCAGCATCGCCTCGAAGAACACGTAGAACAGCATCGCGTCGATCGCGGAGAACACGCCGATCATCAGGCCCTCGAGGATCAGCATCGCCGCGTAGTACTGGCTGACGCGGCGGTCGATCGAGGTCCAGGCGCCGACCAGGACCAGCACGGTCACCAGGGTGGTCAGCACGATCAGCGCGACCGAGATGCCGTCCGCGCCCAGGTGGTACTGGATGTCATAGGCCGGGATCCACTCCCGGGCCTCGACGAACTGCATCGTGGCGACGGCCGCCGAGGCGTCGTAGCCGGTGAACAGCGGGACGCTGATGGCGAACACCGCCAGCGCGATCGCCAGCGACAGCCAGCGTGCGGCGCCGGCACGGTTGCCGAGCGCGAGCACCGCCGCGCCGCCGAGGATCGGCAGCCACACGAGGATGCTGAGGAGAGGCCAGTTCGACACGTATCGTCTTCCGTCAGGTCCAGAGGTAGATCAGCACGGCCAGGAGCAGGATCAGGCCGACGATCATCGCGAATGCATAGTCATGGAGGCGGCCCGACTGCAGCCGGCGCGCCACGCCCGACACCAGTCCGACCACGCGCGCCGTGCCGTTGACGAACACGCCGTCGATCAGGCGGTTGTCGGCGACGCTGGACGCCTTGCCGAGCTGCAGGCTGCCGCCCGCCAGGCCCCCGATCCAGAGGTCGTCGGCCCAGTACTTCTTCTCGAGCACGCTGACCGGCAGCGCGAACGCGCGGCGGGCCTTGGCCGCGAGTTCCGGGCGCCACCAGTACATGACGGTCGCAAGCGCGAAGCCGGCGAACGTCAGCCAGAAGGCCGGCGTGACGAAGCCATGGAGGGCGAAGGCGACCGGGCCGTGCCAGACCTCGGCGGCGACGCGCGCCAGCGTGTCGTTGGCCGGCAGCACGTCGATGGCACCGGTGAAGAACGGCATGACCTGCGCATGCCCGCTCCAGTCGGTCCCGAAGAGCATCGGCCCGGCGGTCAGGAAGCCGATCGCGATCGACGGGATCGCCAGCAGCACCAGCGGAAGCGTCACCACCCACGGCGATTCGTGCGGCTCGTGCGCGCCGTGGCCGTGGCCGTGGTCGTCATGCCAGTGGCCATGGTCGTCGGCGTGGACCTCGCGGAAGCGCTCGCGGCCGAAGAAGGTCATGTACAGCAGGCGGAAGCTGTAGAACGACGTCACGAACGCGCCAAGCAGGACGGCCCAGTAGCCATAGGTGCCGACCCAGCCCATGCCCTTGGCGCCATGCCTGGCCGCCTCGATGATCGTGTCCTTGGAGTAGAAGCCGCTGAAGAACGGCGTCGCCACCAGGGCCAGGGTGCCGATGACCATGGTCCAGAACGTGATCGGCATGTACCGGCGCAGGCCGCCCATGCGCCGCATGTCCTGCTCGTGGTGCATGGCGATGATCACCGAACCCGCGCCGAGGAACAGCAGCGCCTTGAAGAAGGCGTGCGTCATCAGGTGGAACACGGCGGCCGAGTACGCGGAGACGCCCAGCGCCACGGTCATGTAGCCCAGCTGCGACAGCGTGGAATACGCGACCACGCGCTTGATGTCGTTCTGCACGATGCCGATCAGGCCGGTGAAGAACGCGGTGGTCGCACCGATGAACAGCACGAAATCCAGCGCGGTCTGCGACAGCTCGAACAGCGGCGACATGCGGGTGACCATGAAGATGCCCGCGGTGACCATGGTCGCGGCGTGGATCAGCGCGGAGATCGGCGTCGGGCCTTCCATCGAATCCGGCAGCCAGACGTGCAGCGGCACCTGCGCGGACTTGCCCATCGCACCGATGAACAGGCAGATGCAGATCACCGTGGCGCTGCCCCAGATCACCGGCTGGTCCAGCAGCTGGGCATGGAAGCCGAACAGGCTGATCGAACCGGACCACACCTGCAGCGCGCCGTTGGCCAGCTCCGGATCCATGATCTTGGCGAACACGGTGGCGTAATCCAGCGTGCCGAACACCCACAGCACACCGGCGATGCCGAGCAGGAAGCCGAAATCGCCCACGCGGTTGACCAGGAACGCCTTCATGTTGGCGAAGATCGCGGTCGGGCGCTTGAACCAGAAGCCGATCAGCAGGTACGAGACGAGGCCCACCGCTTCCCAGCCGAAGAACAGCTGCAGGAAGTTGTTGCTCATCACCAGGGTGAGCATCGAGAAGGTGAACAGCGAGATGTAGCTGAAGAAGCGCTGGTAACCCGGATCTTCTTCCATGTAGCCGATGGTGTAGACGTGCACCAGCAGCGACACGAAGGTCACCACCACCATCATCATCGCGGTCAGCTTGTCGACCATGAAGCCGACGTGGGCCGAGTACTGGCCCACCTCGAAGAACGCGTACAGATTCTGGTTGAACGGCTGCGCGCCGCCCCATACCAGCTGGTACAGGGTGAACATCGACAGCGCGCAGCTGACCGCCACGCCCAGGATGGTGACGGTCTGCGCGCCGAGGCGCCCGACCTGGCGACCGAACAGGCCGGCGATGATGCTGCCGAACAGCGGTGCAAGCACCACTGCGATCAACAGACTCTTGGAGAGTGTGATTTCCATCTGTGGATCAGCCCTTCAACGAATCGACTTCGCCGACATTGATCGTGCGGCGTGTGCGGAACAGGGTCACCAGGATCGCCAGGCCGATGGCGGCCTCGGCGGCGGCTACGGTCAGGATGAAGAACACGAACAGCTGTCCGGCCGTGTCACCCAGTTCACGCGAGAACCCGACGAAATTGATGTTCACCGAAAGCAGCATCAGCTCGATGGACATCAGCAGGACGATGACGTTCTTCCGGTTGAGGAAGATACCGGCCAGGCTGATGCAGAACAGCACCGCGCCCAGCGCCAGAATGTGCCCCAACGTGATCATGGCTTGGCCTCCTCGCCTTCGGCCGGCGTGCCTTCAGCGGCCCGGGTGTTGCTGTGTACGAACGGCTGTTCGGCATCCATGCTGACCACGCGCAGGCGGTCGCCGGCCTTGACCATGGTCTGGTCGCCGGGATTCTGCGTCTTGATGCCGGTGCGATGGCGCAGCGTCAGCATGACGGCAGCCACCACGGCCACGGTCAGGATGACGGCGGCGAACTCGAACGGCAGCAGGTATTCGGTGAACAGGCTGCGTGCCAGCCAGGTGATGTTGGAGGTATCGGCAGCCAGCGCGGCGGCGTTGTCGACCGGGAACGGCGTGACCGCCCTGCCCTTTACGCCGATCAGCGTGACCATCTGCACCAGCATCACCACCGCGACCACCAGGCCGACCGGCAGGTAACGCACCCAGCCTTCGCGCAGGTTGGCCGGATCGATGTCCAGCATCATCACCACGAACAGGAACAACACCATCACCGCGCCCACATACACCAGGACCAGCGCCACGCCGAGGAACTCGGCGCCCACCAGCAGCCAGATGCAGGCCACGGAGAAGAAGGTCAGCACCAGGCAGAGCACGGCGTTTACCGGGTTGCGCACGCTGATCACCGCCGCAGCCGAGATACCGGCCGCGATGGCGAAAATCCAGAAAGCGATATTTACCCAATCCATGTCTCGACCTCAGCGGTAAGCAGCGTCGGCGGCACGGCGCTCGGCGATCTCGGCTTCAAGCCGATCACCCAGGGCCAGCAGCTGCGGCTTGGTAACGATGTTCTCGCCACGATTCTCGAAGTGGTATTCGAGGATGTGGGTCTCGACGATCGAGTCCACCGGGCAGCTTTCCTCGCAGAAGCCGCAGAAGATGCACTTGAACAGATCGATGTCGTAACGCGTGGTGCGGCGGGTGCCGTCCTCGCGCTTGGCCGAATCGATGGTGATGGCCAGCGCCGGGCAGACCGCCTCGCACAGCTTGCAGGCGATGCAGCGCTCTTCACCGTTGGGATAACGGCGCAGGGCGTGCAGGCCGCGGAAGCGCGGGGACTGCGGGAACTTCTCCATCGGGTACATCATCGTGTACTTCGGCTTGAAGCTGTACTTCAGCGTCAGCCACAGGCCGCCGAGCAGTTCCAGCAGCAGCAGGCTCTTGAAGTAATGGGTAATCCGGTTCATTACGTTAGACGCCCTTTTGAATCACGCCGAAGAACACCATCACGGCGGTGACCGCGATCCACAGAATGGTCAGCGGGATGAAGACCTTCCAGCCCAGCCGCATGATCTGGTCGTAACGGAAGCGCGGGAAGCTGGCGCGGAACCAGATATAGGCGCTGGCGAAGAAGAACACCTTCACGAACAGCCACGGCCAGCCACCGTTCCAGATCCAGTCGATGAACGGCGATATCTCGCCTGGATTCACCCAGCCCTGGATCGGGCTCAGCCAGCCACCCAGGAAGAAGATCGAGATCAGGAAGCTGATCAGGATCATGTTCGCGTATTCGGCCAGGAAGAACAGCGCGAATGCGCCGCCGGAGTATTCCACCATGTGGCCGGCCACGATTTCCGATTCGCCTTCCACCACGTCGAACGGCGCGCGGTTGGTTTCGGCCACGCCGGACACCCAGTAGACGACGAACAGCGGGAACAGCGGCAGCAGGAACCAGTCGAAGAAGCCGGAGTTGCCTGCCTGCGCCATCACGATGCCGGTCAGGTTGAGGCTGCCCGAAGCGATCATCACGCCGACCAGGGCGAAGCCCATGGCGATTTCATAGCTGATCATCTGCGCCGAGGCGCGCATCGCGCCCAGGAACGCATACTTCGAGTTCGAGGCCCAGCCGGCCAGGATGATGCCGTAGATACCCAGCGAGGTCATCGCCAGCAGGTACAGCAGTCCCGCGTTTGCATTCGACAGCACCAGTCGGGCGTCGAACGGCACCACCGCCCAGGCTGCGAAGGCCGGAGCCAGGGTGATCAACGGCGCCAGCAGGAACAGGACCTTGTGGGCGTTCGCCGGCTGCAGGACTTCCTTGAACAGCAGCTTGAAGACGTCGGCGAACGCCTGGAAGATGCCCATGCCGACGTACATCGGACCATGGCGCACGTGCATCCAGCCGATCAGCTTGCGCTCCCAGACCACGTAGAAGGCCACCGATATGATCACCGGCATGGCGATCACGAGGATCTTCAGGATGATCCACAGCAGTGCGCCGATGTCACCGAGGCCAAGCAGCCACTGGTGCAGCGGGTCCACCGCGTTCAACAGCAATTCGTTCATGCAGCCACCACCGTTACGCGTGCGGCACCCAGCGGTGCGGTCGCACCGTGGCCCGATTCAATCCAGACCGAACCCGCGGCGACGCGGGAATCCACCACCACCGGCAGCGTGGCGCGGCCGGCATCGGTACCGACCTTGGCCATCTGCCCTTCCTGCAGCTGCAGGCGGGTGGCATCTTCGGCGTTCAGCACGATGCGCGGCGCCGTGTTGAGCGGGTGCGCCTGCAGTGCCGGCGCGCGGCGGACGACCGCATCGGTGCGGTAGATCGCGGCGGTCGAAGCCACTTCCAGGCCTTCGCCCGACAGCACCGGCTGGGCCGATGCGGTGACCTGCACGGTTGCCGGTGCCAGGCTGGCGCGCAGGCCGGCCAGGTCGGTGAAACCGAAGCCGGCCAAGGCCAGTTCGCCACCCAGTGCACGCAGCACGCGCCAGCCTTCACGGGCCTCGCCCGGCAGCTTGCCGCCGGCACGTGCCGACTGCTCGCGACCATCGAGGTTGGTCAGGGTGGCGTCCACTTCCGGCAATGCACCGATCGGCAGGATCACATCGGCGACATCACGGGTGGAGGCGCAGGCGAACTGACTGAACGCCACCACCTGGGCACCGGCCAGTGCCTTGCGGGCGGCGGGCGCGTCGGCGAAATCCAGACCCGGCTCCAGGCCATACACCACGTAGGCCTGGCGCGGCTGCGCCAGCATGGCGGCGACATCCTTGCCGGCCGGCAGCACGCCTGCACGGGACAGGCCGATGGCATTGGCGCCCTGCGGGATGCGGCACAGCTTCGCGCCCGTGGCTGCAGCGAACTCACGCGCAGCGGCGCGGATCGCAGCGGCCTGCGGATGGTTCTCGGCGATGCCACCGACGATCAGGACGGTGTTGCCGCCGCCCTGCACCGCCGAACGCAGCTCGGCGCTGGAGAGCGCATCAGCGAATTTCGACGGCGCGACGATCTGCTTTCCAGCGATGCTGAAGGCGAAATCGAAATCGACCGGATTGACCACATGGATCTTCGCACCGTTGCTGACCTGTGCCTTGCGCAGGCGGGCATGCAGCAGCGGCAGCTCGTGACGGATGTTGCTGCCCAGCACGACGATGTGGCTTGCATGCTCGATCTCCGCCAGCGGCAGGCCGAACACTTCGGCGGTGGCGGCGTCGGAAAAATCACGATTGTTGATGCGGTGGTCGATGTTGCCGGTGCCCAGGCCCGACGCCAGACGGGCCAGCAGCGCCCCTTCCTCGTTGGAGGTGGACGGGTGCACCAGCACGCCCAGGCTGTCGCCCTGGTTGGCCTTGAGGATCTCGGCGGCGGCGGCCAGGCCTTCTGCCCAGCTCACTTCCTTCCACTCACCATCGACCTTGCGCAGCGGCTTGACCGCACGGTCTTCGCTGTACAGGCCCTGGTGGGAATAACGATCGCGGTCGGACAGCCAGCATTCGTTGACCAGCTCGTTGTCACGCGGCACGGTGCGCAGCACTTCGCCGCGACGCACATGCAGGAACAGGTTCGAGCCCATCGCGTCGTGGTAACCCAGCGATTCGCGCGCGGTCAGTTCCCACGGACGGGCGCGGAACTGGAACACCTTGTTGGTCAGCGCGCCGACCGGGCACACGTCCACCACGTTGCCGGACAGCTCGGTGGTCAGCGGCTTGCCGTCGTAGGTGCCGATCTGCAGGTTCTCGCCACGGTACATGCCACCCAGTTCATAGGTACCGGCCACGTCGGCGGTGAAGCGGACGCAGCGGGTGCACTGGATGCAGCGGGTCATCTCGGTGGCCACCAGCGGCCCCATGTCCTCGTCGACCACCACGCGCTTGCGCTCGTTGAAGCGGCTGACCGAACGGCCATAGCCCAGCGAAACGTCCTGCAGCTCGCATTCGCCGCCCTGGTCGCAGACCGGGCAGTCCAGCGGATGGTTGATGAGCAGGAACTCCATCACCGAACGCTGGAACTTGAGTGCCTTTTCACTGCGGGTGGCGACCTTCATGCCATCCATCACCGGCGTGGCGCACGCGGGCGCCGGCTTCGGCGACTTCTCCACGTCCACCAGGCACATGCGGCAGTTGGCCGCGATCGGCAGCTTCTCGTGGTAGCAGAAGCGCGGAATCGGGATGCCCGCCTTGTCGGCGGCCTGGATGATCATCGAGCCCTTGGGCACGACCAGCGACTGGCCGTCGATCTCCACGGTCACGTGCCCTTCCGGCACGATGGCCGGCGTCACGCCCGGGTTGTTGGGTTGCGCGCTCATGCAGCGGCTGCCTCCACCTTCTTGCCGTCAACCATCGAATGACCGTTGACGATGTAGTACTCGAATTCGTCCCAGAACTGGCGCAGGAAGCCCTGGATGGGCCATGCCGCAGCCTCGCCGAACGCACAGATGGTGTGGCCTTCGATCTGGCCGGCCACCGCCTTCAGCTGGTGCAGGTCTTCCATGGTCGCCTTGCCGGCGACGATGCGTTCCAGCACGCGGTGCATCCAGCCGGTGCCCTCACGGCACGGCGTGCACTGGCCGCAGGATTCCTTGTGGAAAAACTGCGAGATGCGGCAGGCGAACTTGACGCAGCAGACGCTGTCATCCAGCACCACGATGGCGCCCGACCCCAGGCCCGTACCCAGCGCACGCAGGGTGTCGTAGTCCATCTGCAGGCCCTTGAGCTCCTCGGCCTTCAGCACCGGCATCGACACACCACCCGGGACCGCGCCCTTCAGCGTACGGCCCGGCTTCAGGCCACCGGCCATTTCCAGCAGTTCGTCGAAGGTGGTGCCCAGCGGTACTTCGAAGTTGCCGCCCTTCTGCACGCAGCCGGAGACCGAAAAGATCTTCGGACCACCGTTCTTGGTCAGGGACAGGCCTTGGAACCATTCCGGGCCGTTGCGGATGATCGCCGGCACCGACGCGTAGGTCTCGGTGTTGTTGATCGTCGACGGCTTGCCGTACAGGCCGAAGTTGGCCGGGAACGGCGGTTTGTAGCGCGGCTGGCCCTTCTTGCCTTCCAGCGACTCCATCAGCGCGGTTTCTTCGCCGCAGATGTAGGCGCCGGCGCCGAGCGCACCGTAGATGTCGATGTCCACGCCGCTGCCGAGGATGTCCTTGCCGAGCCAGCCGTTCGCGTACGCGTCGGCCAGTGCCTGCTCGAAGTTCTCGAAGGGCTCGTGGTGGAACTCACCGCGCAGGTAGTTGTAACCCACGGTGCTGCCGGTCGCGTAGCAGGCGATAGCCATGCCTTCCACGACCGAATGCGGGTTGTAGCGCAGGATGTCGCGGTCCTTGCAGGTACCCGGCTCGGATTCATCCGAGTTGCAGAGGATGTACTTCTGCATGCTGCCCTTGGGCATGAAGGACCACTTCAGGCCGGTCGGGAAGCCGGCGCCACCACGGCCACGCAGGTTCGACTGCTTGACCATCTCGATGACCTGTTCCGGCGGGATCTTCTCTTCGAGGATCTTGCGCAGCGCGGCGTAACCACCGGTCTTGAGGTAGTTTTCATACGACCACGGGGTGTCGTAATGCAGGGTGGTGTAGACCACCTGGTGCGGCAACGGTGCGGGACCGACCGGACCACTGGATGCGTGATGATGTGCCATGTCTTACTCCAACCCGTCCAGCAGCTCGTCGACTTTCTCGACGGTCAGGCGCTCCTGGTAATGGCCATTGATGACCATCATCGGCGCACCGGCGCAACCGGCCAGGCATTCTTCTTCACGCTTGAGGTAGATGCGGCCGTCGGCGGTGGACTGGCCGGTCTTGCAGCCGAGCTTCTTCTCGGCGTGCGCGACCAGGTCCTCGGCACCGTTCAACCAGCAGCTGATGTTGGTGCAGAAGGCGACGTTGTGGCGGCCGACCTTCTCCAGTTCGAACATCGAGTAGAAGCTGGCCACTTCGTAGGCCCATACCGGCGGCAGGTCCAGGTACTTGGCGACGCCGGCGATCAACTCGTCGGTCAGCCAGCCTGCGTTCTGTTCCTGAGCGGCGTGCAGCCCCTGCAGGACGGCCGAGCGCTTGCGGTCCGGCGGGAACTTGGCCAGCCAGTGATCGATGTGAGCACGGGTCTTGTCGCTCAGCACCACCATCGGGTCGACGTCGCGCGCCGCCTCGAAATTACCTGTCGCCTTCATCGGCCGACCTCAGCGAAATGCATGACTTGAAATTCCATATGCCGCGGCGCCGGCTTGCGCCGGCGGCCTGCAGGAAAGGTTGGCAGGTTGGCCGGCATTACCGGTCCACCTCACCGAACACCAGATCGTAGGTGCCGATCATGGCCACCACGTCGGCCAGCATGTGGCCGCGCACGATCGAATCGATCGAGGAGAGGTGGGCGAAGCCCGGCGCACGCAGGTGCACGCGGAACGGCTTGTTGGCACCGTCGGAAACCAGATAGCAGCCGAACTCACCCTTCGGGGCTTCCACTGCGGAGTACGTCGCGCCGGCCGGCACGCAGTAGCCTTCGCTGAACAGCTTGAAGTGGTGGATCAGCGCTTCCATGTCATCCTTCATGGCCTCGCGGCTGGGCGGCGCGACCTTGAAGTTGTTGACGATGACCGGGCCCGGGTTGGCCTTCAGCCAGGCCACGCACTGCTTGATGATGCGGTTGGATTCGCGCATCTCGGCAACGCGGCACAGGTAGCGATCGTAGCAATCGCCTTCCTTGCCGAGCGGGACGTCGAAATCCACCGCGTCGTACTTCGCGTACGGACGCTTCTTGCGCAGGTCCCAGGCGATGCCCGAGCCGCGCAGCATCACGCCGGTCATGCCCCACTGGTGGGCCAGTTCCGGAGTAACCACGCCGATGCCGACGGTACGCTGCTTCCAGATGCGGTTGTCGGTCAGCAGGGTTTCGTATTCGTCAACGCGACCGGGGAACTCGTTGGTGAAGTTCTCGATGAAGTCCAGCAGCGAACCTTCGCGGGCCGCGTTGAACTGCTTGAGGGCCTTGCCCTTGTGCCAGCGCGATTCCTTGTACTTCGGCATCTGTCCCGGCAGATCGCGGTAGACGCCGCCCGGGCGGTAGTACGCCGCGTGCATGCGCGCGCCTGAGACCGCCTCATAGCAGTCCATCAGCTCTTCGCGCTCGCGGAACGCATACAGCATCACCGCCATCGCGCCCAGGTCGAGCGCGTTGGAGCCGAGCCACATCAGGTGGTTCAGGATGCGGGTGATCTCGTCGAACATGGTACGGATGTACTGCGCACGCTCCGGCGCCTCGATGCCCATCAGGGTCTCGATGGCGCGCACGTAGGCGTGTTCGTTGCACATCATCGACACGTAGTCGAGACGGTCCATGTAGCCGATGGACTGGTTGAACGGCTTGGATTCGGCCAGCTTCTCGGTGCCACGGTGCAGCAGGCCCACGTGCGGGTCCGCACGCATGATGGTCTCGCCGTCCATTTCCAGGATCAGGCGCAGCACACCGTGCGCGGCCGGATGCTGCGGACCGAAGTTCATCGTGTAGTTGCGGATTTCCTGCCGGCTTTCGGCGGAATTGCTGGCGAAGGCCTGGCTGGCCTGGCTGAACTCACTCACTTCACAGTCTCCTGCGCGCGCTCACCGGCCGCAGTCTGCAGGCGGGCATCGTCGCGGATCACGCGCGGCACGCCGACGCGCGGCTCCACCGAGGTGACCGGTTCATAGATCACGCGCTTCTTCTCTTCGTCGTAGCGCACTTCGACGTTGCCGATCAGCGGGAAATCCTTGCGGAACGGATGGCCGACGAAACCATAGTCGGTCAGGATGCGGCGCAGGTCCGGATGGCCTTCGAAGATCACGCCATACAGGTCGAACGCTTCACGCTCGAACCAGTTCAGGCCCGGCCAGACGCTGGTCAGCGAGGCGACCACCGGCAAGCCTTCGTTCGGTGCGAAGCAGCGCAGGTGCAGCATCAGGTTGTGCTGGTAGGAGCGCAGCTGGGCGACCACGGCGAACCGCTGGCTCGGCATGTGCTGCGCCTGGGCGCCGCCGGCCGCTTCCTCGCTGGGGAACTCACCCCAGGCGAAGCGGCCCACGGCCTTGCCTTCGACGCCACGGCTGAAGCCCTGCGAGGACACGTCGTCGGTGTCCCACTCATCGGAGCCGTAACCGAGGTAATCGACGCCGCACAGGTCAACGGCCTGCTCGAAACCGAATTCGTCACGCAGCGCGACCGCGGTGGCGTGCCAGTCGGCGGCAGGCACTTCCAGCGTCACTTCGCCGCGGGGTTCGACCACGATGACCTGCGCACCAGTGAAACGTGCGGACAGTCGGTCGATGAAGGATGCTTGCTCTGCCATGGGGGCTTGGCGCGCTCTCGTCAGGAGGAAGGGTCAGCGGGCGATCGTCTGTGTACGCCAGATCTTCTTCTGCAGCTGCAGGATCCCGTACACCAGCGCTTCGGCCGTCGGTGGGCAGCCCGGGACGTAGACGTCCACCGGCACCACGCGGTCGCAACCGCGGACCACCGAATAGGAATAGTGGTAATAGCCGCCGCCGTTGGCGCAGCTACCCATCGAGATGACCCACTTCGGGTCCGGCATCTGGTCATAGACCTTGCGCAGGGCCGGAGCCATCTTGTTGACCAGGGTGCCGGCCACGATCATCACGTCCGACTGGCGGGCGACGGGCGGAACACCACGCCGTAGCGGTCCAGGTCCAGGCGCGCGGCGCCGGCATGCATCATCT
>JAEZCF010000067.1 GCA_023430045.1 Pseudomonadota bacterium
GGGCAGCGATACACGCGAGGGCGCAGCCGACCATGGGTCGGCTCTACCGGCAGCTTCCGCCAGCGCGGTGCGCCAGTCGCCCTGCAGCGCGCGCGGTGCGAGGTACATGCCGCGCCGCGACGCGATCGCACGCAGGCGCAGGTCGATGTTCGCGCGGGCCAGCAGCTGTGCCTGCGCCGCCTGCAGCTGGTCCAGCAGTTCGGCGCCTACGTTGCCCGGGCCGATCACGCCCACCGCGAACGTCTGCGGCGACAGCCAGAATCCGGCATGCGCGGCGCGCAGCGCACGCGTGGAATCAGCACTGTCGATCGCCACCGAGATGTTGCGCTCCGAAGAACCCTGCGCGATCGCCAGGATGTTCACCTGCGCGCGGCCCAGTGCTTCGAACAGGCGCGCGGCCACACCCGGCTGCCCGGCCATGCCATCGCCCACGGCCGCCAGCACGCTGACATCCTGCCGCACCTGCACGCGCTGCACCTGGCCCACCGCCAGTTCGTGCGCGAAGGCCTGCAGCAGCGCATCACGTCCACGCCCTGCCTCACTGCCGCGCACCACGCAGCAGATCGAATGTTCCGACGACCCCTGGGAGATCATCACCACCGACACCTGCGCCTGCCGCAGAGCGGAAAACACCCGCTCGGCGGTGCCCGGCACGCCGATCAGGCCGGTACCTTCCAGGTTGAGCACCGCCAGTTCCGCACTCAGCGTAAGCCCCTTTATCGGCCCGCGGATGGAGCGCTCGGCAGTGATGCGCGTGCCGGGGTGACCGGGCTGGAAGGTATTGCGGATCAGGATCGGCAACCCCCGCTGGATGGCCGGAGACATCGTCTGCGGATGCACCACCCTGGCGCCGAAGTACGCCAGTTCGCAGGCCTCATCGTAGCTGAGCGCATCCAGCTGCACCGCCTCGGGCACCAGGCGCGGATCGGCCGACAGCACGCCATCCACGTCGGTCCATATCTGCAGTTCCTCAGCGTTGAACAGCGCCGCGAATATCGCCCCGGAGTAGTCGCTGCCATTGCGGCCGAGCGTGGTGATACGGTCCTGGCGGTCGCGGGCGATGAAGCCGGTGACGACCACGCGTGACTGCGGATTGTCCTGTCGCCATGCCTGCAGGCGCTGCGCGCTGGCGGTCCAGTCGACATCCACGCCCAGCTCGCCGTGCTCCACCACCAGCACGTCGCGCGCATCCAGCACCGCGCACGGATGTCCCAATGCATGGAAATGCCGCCCCAGCAGGTGCGCCGAACAGACTTCGCCCAGTCCCTGCACCCGGTCCAGCACCTCGCCCGGCAGGCCACCGATCACCGCCAGCGCGTCCAGCAGGCCTTCCAGCTCGGCAAAGCGCGCGTCCAGCCATTCGACGCTGTCGCCGGCATGTTCGCCCAGCAGCGCGGCCGCCGCAGCCCTGTGCCGCGCCCGCAGGTCATGCCAGGCGTCCCGCCATTGCGAGGAACCGGAGGCGGCCATGCGTGCCAGGCCGATCAACGCATCGGTGACGCCCTTCATCGCCGATACCACCGCCACCTGCACGCTTTCCGGCCGCTGCAGCAGCAACTGTGCGACATGGCGATAACGCCCGGCATCGGCGACGGATGTACCGCCGAACTTGTGCACCACCACGCGGGGTGCTGCGGCGACATCGAAGACGGCGGGCTCGGCGGAAGGTACAGCGGCGACAGAAGACATGGCGACCTCGGTGGGAGGCCCCGCATCGCTTCAGTGGAAGGTTTCCCCGCCACCTGGTTCGGTGCGGGGCCGTGGTTTTCGTGAGTTACGCGAAGACGACGGACCGCACCCGGCAGGTGGTGACGGTGGTGGTAATGGTGGTGATGCGCGCCACGCAACCTCGCCCCACAAGGGCGGCGGCAGCGTTTCCAATGGTGGTGTGGACGGCGGGCATGGCTTCAGAAAACACTGCCGTGACCGCCGCTGTCAAGTGTTGCGATGCAAAAAAGCGCGCATGCCGACGCGGCCCTACCGCCGACAGCATGGTTGCAGTGGAGACCATCCTCAGCCGGCGTGTTCGCGGATCGCTGGCGGCACCCGATGCGCATGCGCGCACGAAAGCACGCCGGCCATCAGGCAGACGATGGCGATGGCTTCCAGCAGCGTCGGCCAGCGCTGTTGCCAGGCGAATCCGTACATCAGCGCGAACAGGGTTTCGAACACGATCATCTGTCCGGTGAGCGTCAGTGGCAGCAGCCTGCTGGCACGGTTCCAACACGCATTGCCGAGCACCGAAGCCAACACGGCCACGCCTGCGCTGACCATCCAGAACAGGCCCCATTGGCTGCTGTCGTGCTGGCGGCCCGAAAAGACAAACGCGGATGGCACCAGCAGCAGCGCCAGCGCGCCGGTCACCACACCCGTGAGCAGCGACCAATCGTGCGCGGAAAGATCCGGCCGGCGTGCCAGCCAGCGGCTGTTTCCCACCGAATAGGCCGCCCACGAAAGCAGCGCACCGAAGGCGCACAGCAGCCCCAGCACACGCTGTCGCCACGGCGCCGCGGCATGCTCGGACATCAGCGCTTCATAGCCGACCAGGGCCACGCCCAGCAGGCACAATGCCAGCGCAGGCGCCAACCGACGCAACGGCACCGCGCCCTCGTCGCGGGCGCCGACGAGCGTCACCACGACCGGCACCAGCCCCACGATCAGCGATGCCGCCGCACCCCCGGCCCACTGCACCGCCGTGGCCAGCAACAGGAAATACACCAGGTTGCCGGCCAGGCTCAGCCACACCAGCGCACGCCATTCGGCAGCGCCAAGACGGGGCGCCACGCGTTTCCAGCGCGGCCACAGCAGCACCACGGCCACCAGCCCGTACACCAGGTAGCGTCCGGCGGACAGCTGCATGGCATCGAACGCCAGCAGTACCGCCGGCGCGAGGAATACGATGCCCCACAGCGCACCGGCCATCACGCCATTGCCGATCCCCACACCCATCGAACGGTTCATCGAATGCCTGTCCTGTTGCCTGGCCGCCGAGTCTAGGGGTCGCAGGCGTGCGCGGTCTTGACCAGGACTACGGTGCCTGGCGTCGCCACGCCGATGGCGTGTAGCCGGTTTCGCGGCGCAGGGCGCGGGTCAGTGCGCTCTGTTCGGAATAGCCCGCGCGCTGGGCGATATCGCTGATCGACCAGCGCGTGGTGCGCAGCAGGTGGCGTGCCCAGCGCAATCGCAGCGCACTCAGCCATGCCTGCGGTGGCAGGCCGAATTCGCGTACGAAGCGCGCGTGCAGGTGGCTGGTGCTCATCCGCGCCATCCGGGCCATGCGCTCCACGGTCCAGGCATCGCCGGGGGCTGCCTGCAGCCGTGCGCATAGTGCCTGCAGGCGGGCGCCGCTGCCATCGGGCGCGAAGGCCTGCAGCAGCAGCGGCAGTATCGCCGCCGGATCGGTCCTGATTGCCGAGTCATGCAGCGCGCCGCGCACGGCATGCGGCAGAGACAGCCAGCGTTGCCGGCGGAGGTGCTCCAAGGTGTGGTCGTCGAACCAGTGCAGGTCACAGTCGATGATCAGGTGGGTGTTGCTTCCCCGCGCTGTCTGGTCATGGTTCTCGCCCGGCGCCACGAAGACGCCCTGCAGGCCATCCAGGCGCGCACCGTGGCCATCGAGTTCGAACTGCAGCTCGCCCTGCAACGGCAGCACCCACTGCGCATAGCCATGGCGGTCGCCGCCCCAGGCATCGCCGTAGCTGCGGAAATGGAAACGAGGAGCGCACATGGCCGAAGTCTGGCCGCCCGTCCGCCGGCATGCAATCCCCGCATGTCGGGCAGCCGATGCAGGGTGCGGGCTCATCCCGCAGCGGCCTGCGAATGCGATGTCCCGGCGCGGCCGGGATCAGGCGGTATGCAGCAGCGGCTGCACGATGTCGTCAAGGAGTTCTATGGGCGTGCGCTCATTCTGCGGCGCAGACAGACGGCGGCTGAAACCTGTCCAGTTACCCCGCGACAACAGCCGTACGCATTCGGCGCTCACCGGCAACCAGCGCATCGCCCAGTACGGAAAAAGTCGGCTTGCCACCATGCCGCGCGCAAGTTCAGTCACGTTGCCATGGCTCTTGGCCTGCAGGATGCGATCGTAGGCCAGGTCCAGGCCATCCGATGGGCCTTCCAGATACTGCAGGAAACGTTCGCCATCATGCAGCAGCACGCCGGTCACGCCCGCCAGGCGGTTGAAACGTGCGGCCTCTTCTACAACCTCGTCCAGTCGTCCTTCCATCCGTGTTGATACTTCGCTGACATAGGCGACTGCGCGCAACGGCATGATGTTTCCTTTTTGTGAACGCCTAAGGTAGCAGGTCGCTCAGATGAAGGACGCTTGTGACCCGTCTGTAGCTTAATAATTCAGATATCGAGGCGGAGTTCAGGCGGAGCGGGGCTCTGCCCCGCTGGATGGCCGCGGTCCATCAGCCGGGCAGAGCCCAGATCTACGGATTGCGGGCATCATCCGCCGGGCAGAGCCCGGCGCTACGGGACGTGTCAGGTAGAGCGGGGCTCTGCCCCGCTGAACGGCTGCGGTCCACCAGCCGGGCAGAGCCCGGCTCTACGAGGCGCGTGCACCATCAGCCGGGCAGAGCCCGGCTCTACGAAGCGCGTGCCCGGCGCTACGCGACGGCGCGGCGGGGAAGGCTGGCTTCGAATACCACGTCGTGCTCTTCATTGCGTGCATGCAGGCGGCCGCCATGGGCGCGCACGAACTGATCGGCGATGTACAGGCCCAACCCCAGGCCCTTGCTGGCGTGGAAACTGGCCTTGAACGGTTCGAACAATCGCGGCAGCAGGCTGTCGCCGATCTGCCCGCGATTGCGCACGCGCAGCACCACGTGCGCCGCGTCCGCGCCATCCACTTCCACACTCACCGATGCTTCGCCACCATGCAGCAGTGCGTTGCCGATCAGGTTCGACGCCACCTGCGCCAGCCGGTCCGCATCCCCCTGCAGACGCGTGTCGCCTTCCATGCGTACGTCGATGTTCGCACTGGTATTGCCCTGCTCCACTTCCTGGACCACCGCATCCACCACCGTGGCGACATTGCACGGGTTACGTTCCAGCCGCAGGCCGCCCGAGCGGATACGCGAGAAATCCAGCAGCTGTTCCACCATGCGCGCCATGCGCAGGGTGCTGGCCTCCAGGTGGCGCAGCGTCTGCTGCGCGCCGGAATCCCCCGGCACGTCCAGCGACAGCTTGTCCGCGCACAGCAGGATCGCCGACAACGGCGTGCGCAGATCGTGCGTCAGCACCGCCATCATCGTCTCGTTGAGCGTCAACGCACGCTCCAGAGCCTCGTTGCGCGCCTTCAACAGGCGTTTCTGCTGGTACAGCTCGATGAACACACCCAGCTTGCCGAGGATCACCTGCGGCTCGATCGGCTTGTGCAGGAAATCCACCGCACCGCTCTCGTAGCCCTTGAACGAACGCACCGGATCGTGTGGCGAAGCAGTCAGGAAGATGATCGGCACATCGCAGCTGCGCTGCGAACCGCGCATCAGCTCGGCAAGCGCGAAACCATCCATCTCCGGCATCTGCACGTCCAGCAGCGCCAGCGCCACCTCATGCTCCAGCAGCAGTTCAAGCGCTTCGTTGCCCGACGATGCGCACAGGATGCGCAGCCCATCGCGGCGCAGCAGCGCCTCCATCGCCACCAGGTTCTGCGGCACGTCATCGACGATGAGCACGCACACGGGTGCGTCATCGGCGGTGGCCACAGGCGGGAGCAGGTTCATCGCAGTTCCTTCAAGCATTCACATATCTGGTCAAGCGTCAGCACCGCATCGGCGCCGGCGCGTTGCAGCGCCGATGCCGGCATCAGCGATGCCTCCGCGTCATCGGGACACTGCACCCAGGCGCGTCCCCCAACCTCACGTACCGCAGCCACGCCATCACTGCCGTCGCTGCTGGCGCCGGTGAGCAGGATCGCCAGCACGTGCTCACCGAACACGGCTGCGGCGGATTCGAACAGCGGGTCCACCGCCGGCCGCGAAAACAGCACCGGGGCATCCAGTGACAACGCCACCGAATCGCGATCCTCCACCAGCAGGTGGTAATCCGGCGGAGCGAAAGTGACGGTCCCGGGCTGCAGCGGCTGCTTGTCCTCGGCCTCGCGCACACTCAGCGCGCAGTCCGGGTCCAGCAGTTCGGCAATGCGGCTGGGACGGTCGCGCGGCAGGTGCAGCACCACCAGCACCGGAATCGAAAGCGCCGCCGGCAGCGCACGAAGTGCTTTCTGCAGTGCGGTGACACCGCCGGCGGAAGCGCCGATCACCAGCACGCGCGGTGACACGGAATTGTCCATCGCAGCATTCATCATACGGCCTTCCGGTAGAGGCGCTGTTCGCGCGCGCAGACCTCGAACGCATTGCCGTGCTCACCGAACTGCAGGGATTCCTTGCTGCCCAGTCCGAGAAAGCCACGGTGCACCAGGGCCTCGCGGAACAGGCCGACGGCACGGTCCTGCAGCGGGCGGTTGAAGTAGATCAGCACATTGCGGCACGACACCAGGTGCACTTCGGAAAACACCGTGTCGGTGGCCAGGCTGTGGTCGGCGAACACCACGTTGCGGCGCAGGCGCCGGTCGAACACCGCGCCGTTGTAGCCGGTAGTGTAGTAATCCGAAAGCGAGCCCTGCCCACCTGCCTGCAGGTAATTGCGGCTGAACTGGGCGATGCGGTCGATGCCGTAGGCGCCCGCTTCGGCAGCCACCAGCGCCGCCGGATTGATGTCGGTGGCGTAGATGATGCTGCGTTCAAGCAGGCCTTCTTCCTGCAACAGGATCGCCAGCGACCACACTTCCTCACCGGAACTGCAACCGGCCACCCACAGCTTGATGGACGGGTATGTCCGCAGCACCGGAATGGCGTGCTGGCGCAATGCCGCGAAATAGGACGGGTCGCGGAACATCTCCGATACCTGCACCGTGAAGAACTGCATCGCCTGCGCGAACAGATCCGGCTCATGCAGCAGGCGATGCTGCAGGTCCGAAAGCCGCTCGCACTGATAGCGCTGCATGGCCTGGTGCATGCGCCGGCGCAGCGACGATACCGCATAGTTGCGGAAATCGTAGTGGTAGCGCTGGTAGATGGCCTCCACCAGCAGCTTCAGCTCCAGGTCGAACAACTCCTGCTCGTTCATTGACGCGAGCACCACACCCGGCACAGGGACACCAGCTTGTCGACATCGATGGGCTTGGCGATGTAATCGTTGGCGCCGGCCTGCAGGCAGCGCTCGCGATCGTCCGGCATTGCCTTGGCCGTCAGCGCGATGATCGGAAGATCCTTGAATTCGCGCCGCGTGCGGATCTCGCGCATGGCGGTCAGGCCATCCATCTCCGGCATCATGATGTCCATCAGCACCAGATCCACATCGACGGCCGACAGGCGGTCCACCGCCTCACGACCATTGCGCGCGATCTCCAGCTTCACGCCCAGCGGCTCCAGCACGCTGGACAGCGCGAAGATGTTGCGCACATCGTCCTCGGCCAGCAGCACGGTACGGCCGTCCAGCACCGAATCGCGGCGGCGCGCTTCGCGCAGCAGGCGCTGCTGGTCGCTCGGCAGGCTGGCCTCCACGCTGTGCAGGAACAGGGTCACCTCATCGAGCAGGCGCTCGGGCGAACGCGCGCCCTTGATGATGATGCTCTTGGAGTAACGGCGCAGGCGCTGCTCTTCTTCACGTCCCAGCGCACGGCCGGTATAGACGATCACCGGCGGGAAGCCGACGTCTTCGCTGCGCGCCATGTGTTCCAGCAGGTCGTAGCCGCTGCCGTCGGGCAGGGCCAGGTCGGTCACCATGCAGTCGAAGCTCGCAGTGCCCAACTGCAGCAGCGCCTCGGCCACGGTGCCCACCGCCGTGATCTCCAGTTGTTCACGGCCCAGCAGCAGCTCCAGGTTGCCACGCAGCTCGCTGTCGTCTTCCACGATCAGCAGGCGGCGCACGTCGCGCTGGCTGGTTTCCTCCAGCTGCTGGATGGCCTCCACCAGCCGTTCGCGGGTGGCCGGCTTGATCACGTAACCGATCGCACCCAGCTCCATCGCCACCTGGCTGCGCTCCATGCCGGACACCACATGCACCGGAATATGGCGCGTCTGCGGGTCACGCTTGAGGCGTTCCAGCACGCTCAATCCGGATACGTCCGGCAGCCCGATGTCCAGCAGCACACCGCTGGGACGCAGCTCACGCGCAAGGTTGAGCGCTTCCTCGGCCGTGGTGGCGACCACGCAGTCGAAGTCCAGCTCCGCCGTCAGCGCCACCAGTGCCTCGGCAAAGGACGGATCATCCTCCACCACCAGGATCAGGCGTTCAGGCCGGTTGCCGGTCGTGGCGCGACGGGCCGCCGTAGCGGGCGCTACTGCTGGCGCTGGCGCCGGTGCAGAGAATCCGGGTTTCGGCGCCACCGGCACGGCAGCGGCCGGGCGCGCGGCCACACGGGACGTATCGGATCCGCTCGCATGCGCGGTACCCAGCGACGCGGGCATATCCACCTGCTCCGGCGCACCGCCCAGCGGCAGTTCCAGGATAAACGTGCTGCCACGGCCCAGGTCGCTTTCCACCCGGATATCGCCGCCCATGCGGGTCGCCAGATCGCGCGAGATCGAAAGGCCCAGGCCAGTGCCGCCATAACGTCGCCGGGTGCTGCCGTCCGCCTGGCGGAAGGCCTCGAAAATGGCATCCAGCTGTTCGGGGGCGATACCAATCCCACTGTCGCGCACCACGAAACGCACGCGCTCGCGGCCCGCCGCCTGCACCTGCAGGGTGACCGAACCGTGCTCGGTGAACTTCACCGCGTTGGCCAGCAGGTTCTTCAGGATCTGCTGCAGGCGCTGGGAATCGGCAGTGAACTGACTGGGTGCGCCGGCGTCGGCAACAATCTCCAGCGTCAGGCCCTTTTCCCGTGCCAGCGGCTGGAAGGTCTCGCGCAGCCGCTGCAGCGCACCTTCCACGACCACCACCTCGTCGCTCAGCTCGACATGCCCGGCCTCGATGCGCGCCAGGTCCAGGATGTCGTTGATCAGCGCCAGCAGGTCGTTGTTGGACGACAGAATCGCCTGCGCATACTTCACCTGTTCCGCGCTCAGCGTGCCGTCGCGGTTGTCGGCCAGCAGCTTGGCCAGGATCAACGAACTGTTGAGCGGCGTGCGCAGCTCGTGCGACATGTTGGCCAGGAATTCCGACTTGTAGCGCGAAGCAGCCGACAGCTCGTTCGCATTGCGCACCAGCTGCGCCTGGGCAACCAGCAGCGCCCGCTTCTGGCCTTCCAGCTCGTGCGTGCGCTCTTCCAGCTGCACGTTGGTCTGCTCCATCTCCGCCTGCTGCTGCTCCAGGTTGGTCTGCGACTGCAGCAGGCTGCGGCTCTGTTCTTCCAGTTCTTCGTTGGCTACGCGCAGCTCTTCCTGCTGGGCCTGCAGTTCCTCGCCCTGACGCTGCGATTCTTCCAGCAGCTCCGCCAGGCGCGCGCGCAGTACGGCCGCGCGCAGCGCGATGCCGATGGTGTCGGCACAGCGCTCCAGCAGCACCCGGTCCAGATCCGATGTCCGCCCCGGCTGGATGCGGCCCAGTTCCATCACACCGACGATCTGCTCATCGCTGAGAATAGGCGCCAGCACGCGCTCGCGCACGGCAGTGCCGCCCAGGCTGGTGGTGATCTGCAGCACGCTGCCCTGCACTTCCCGCAGGTGGCGCACCTTGCCGTCGCGGATCACCTGGCCCAGCTGGCCTTCGCTGATACCCAGGGTGGCCGGTATGGATGCCGGCAGTGCCACGCCGCCGGTCATGACCAGGGACTGGCCTTCAATGCGGTACATCACCGCCGTCTGCGCGCCCAGCTGGCCTGCCAGCGTGGTCATCGCCGCCTCGGCAATCCGCTCCGGCCCCAGGTCGCCCCGCAGGCTCATCGCCACCACGTTCTCGCTTTCCTGCAACCACAGCGCTTCCGCCGCCGTGCGACGGGCCTGGATGGCGCGGTTGACGATCACCGCGATCATCAGGAAAAGCACCCCGCCGATGCTGCGGTTGACCATGGAAAAGGCCGAGTTCGAGCTGGCCGGGGCGATGTGGTAGCCCACCGCAAGAGCGATGCATGACAGCGCCGCGATCAGCAGCGGCAGCCCCGCATGACGCTGGAATACGGTGATGCCGATCGCGAGGAAATACGACAGCCACACCGCATAGCCCAGCGGCACCACCAGTTCCAGCGCAACGGTACCCCCCACCAGAGCGGCAGACAGCGCACAGATCCAAGGGTCGCGCGCGCTCGAAACCAGTCTTTTCATTCAACATACCTGCAGAAAGAACCGCGATGGTAACTGAATGCATGCCGTTTCCGGCAAATGTCGCCTGAAATGTCCCGCTGTATACAAAACCTTCACACTGTCGCTTCTAGCTTCATCGGCCTCAGGGGTCAAAGCGCAGTCTCGTGGTTCATGCCGTCACAAAACTAAATGCCCAGACGGATCCGTTTCACCAGCTGAAGTTGCTGATAGAAAGCGTCAGCGATCATGGCCTGTACCTCATCGATGTCAGTGGCATGGTGTGCAGCTGGAATCCGGGTGCGCAACGCATCATGGGTTACAGCGCAGAAGAAGTGATCGGCACGCATTTCAGTCGTTTCCATGGCGCCGAGGAATGCGCCGCCGGTGAGCCGGAGCGCTCACTGCTTCTCGCCGCGCAGGAAGGCCGCTATGCCAGCGAAGGCTGGCGGGTACGCAGCGACGGCAGCCGCTTCAGGGCCAGCGTGGTGATAGAGCCGGTGCTGGAAGCCGAAGTGCTGGTCGGGTTCGTCAAGGTGACCCGCGACATCACCGAGAGCTACCAGGCGCAAACCCTGCTGCGCGATGCGCAACGGGCGCTGGCCAGCACCCACCAGTTCGAAAAGGTCAACGTGCTCAGCCGGGGACTGGCCCATGAATTCAACAATCTGCTGACCACCATCCACAATGCGCTGGACCTGATCGCGCTGCGCTCCGACGACGACCCCGCCACCGCACGACTGATCGGCAACGCCCAGGCGGCCGCCGACCGTGGTGCCATGCTGACCCGGCAACTGCTGGCATTCGCTGCCGGCCAGACGCTGGTCCGCGAACGGGTCAACATCGCCGCATGGATGGATCGGGTGTTGCCGGCGTTGAACAATCGCTGCCCGGGCGGGCTGGAGCTGAGCCTGGATCTTGCTCCTGATCTTCCCGACGTACTGCTGGATCCGGCGCAGCTTGAAAGCGCCCTGCACAATCTGGTGGCCAACGCCTGCGATGCCATGCCCCAGGGGGGCCGCATCCGTATCGCCGGCGAACTGGAACGCCGGCTGGATCCGCAGGCCGATTCGCCCACCTATCGCACGTTCGTCGCCCTGCGCGTGCACGACGAGGGCCATGGCATGGCGCCGGATATCGCCGAACGTGCCAGTGAACCGTTTTTCACCACCAAGGACATCGGCCAGGGCAGCGGACTGGGCCTCAGCCAGGTGTTCGGATTTGTTACCCAATGCGGCGGGTTCGTCGATGTGTCCAGCACCGAGGGTGATGGCACCATTGTAAGCCTGCTGCTGCCTGCTCTGGAGAATTGCGCCAATGACTGACCCTATCCGCGTACTCATGGTCGAAGACCAGGAGGACCTGCGCGACATGATCGGGCTGGCCCTTCAGGACATGGGCATCAGCGTGGATACCACCGCAGACGGCCACGAGGCCGTGGCGATGATGGAATCCAGGCAGGATTACGATGTGGTGTTCAGTGATGTCAGCATGCCCAACGGCATGTCCGGCATCGAGCTGAGCGAACACGTGGCGCGCACGCAGCCGTCGGCGCGGATGATCCTCTCGTCCGGCTATGCGCGTTCGCAGTTGCCACCGCTTCCGGGCAACGTGGAATTCCTGCCCAAGCCCTACCGGCTGCGCCAGCTGCTGGAATTGCTGACCCGTACGGGCTGATCGTAGAGCCGGGCTCTGCCCGGCTGCCTGGCACGGCCTGGCATTTCCTGGTTGCTGGCCAACGGCCGGCACTACCCTATTCGTGGACGGCTCCTGCGCGGTAGAGCCGGCCGCTGGCCGGCTGCCTGGCACGGCTTGGCATTTTATGGTTGCCGGCCAACGGCCGGCACTACCGTGATTGCCGGCCAGCGGCCGGCACTACCGTTCTACGCCCCATGAAGGTTTACGGTACCGCGCTGCGCACCTGCAACGTTCCATCCACCTTGCGCCCGTCTTCCAGGCTCAGCCGCAACGGCAGCTGCGCCCCCGCTTTCAGCGCCACCTCCGGCTGCATCAACATCAGGTGCAGGCCACCGGGTTTCAGCTCGACCGTCGCGCCCGCCGCGATGGGCAGGCGCTCCACCGCGCGCATGCGGCTGACCCCGTCCACCAGCGTGGTTTCGTGCAGCGACACATCGCCGAACGCTTTGCTGCCGGCAGCGACCACCACCACCGGGGCGCGACAGTCATTGTGGATCTGGCCGTAGCCGGCCGCCATCGGCATCGCGCCCGGAGGCAGGCGAAGCCAACCATCGCGCAGCGACACGCAGGCGGGCTCCGCCGCCATGGCCACCGCCGATGCTGCGAACGCACACACCCCCAACAATACGCACACGAATGGTTTGGTTATCATCGGCTTCGTTCCCTGTCCGCAACGAGACTGCAGCATGACGACGCTCATCGAGGTGATCAACCATGGCCCCATCCGCGAACTGCGGCTGGCGCGTCCCCCGGTCAATGCGTTGGACACCGAGCTGTGCCGGCACCTGATCCAGGCGATCAACCAGGCCATGGCCGATGACGTGCACGGCATCGTGCTCTCGGGCAGCGAGCGCATCTTCAGCGCTGGCATGGACGTGCCGCACCTGCTCAGCCACGGCGAGGACAAGCACAAGCTGCTGGACAGCTGGCAGGCCTTCTTCGGCGCAGTGCGCACGCTGGCCGAATGCCGCGTACCGGTAGTGGCCGCCCTGACCGGGCACGCCCCGGCCGGTGGCTGCGTGCTCGCCCTGTGCTGCGACTACCGGATCATCGCGCGCAGCTCCGATGCCGCCCATCCCACCGTGATCGGCCTGAACGAGGTCCAGGTCGGGCTGGTTGCGCCGGAAGGGATCCAGCGCCTGATGCGCCGCGTGGTCGGGCATCACCGGGCCACTACCCTGCTGGTCGGCGGCGAGATGGTGCCGGCCGAGCGTGCGCTGGAGATCGGGCTGGTCGATGAGGTGGTCGATGCCGACCTGGTCGTGGCCCGCGCCGTGGCCTGGCTGCAGGCCCTGCTCAAGCTGCCGCGGCAGCCGATGCTGCTGACCCGCACCATCGCCCGCGCCGACCTGCACGAGGCCCTGCACGCCGATCTGATCCAGCTCGACCGCTTCGTCGAGGCCTGGTACGCCCCGGACGCCCAGCAGGAGCTGCAGGGGCTGGTGGCCCGGCTGGGCAAGGGATGACCCACCACGGCTGACGCACCCGCGCACACCGGTAGTGCCGGCCGCTGGCCGGCAACCAGGCAATGAATGATCGAAGTGGTGCGTGGTTGCCGGCCATGGGCCGGCACTACCCTATAATTTGCGTTCGCCCACCCCAGGTTGCTTCCCTTGTCCGCCACGCACGAACCCGTCGTTTCCGAGCTGATCGACCTGCTCTCGCTCGAACGCCTGGAAGACAATCTGTTCCGCGGCCAGAGCCGCGATATCGGCACCAAGTACGTCTTTGGCGGCCAAGTGCTGGGCCAGGCGCTGTCGGCCGCCCAGAAGACCGTCGAGAACGGCCGCCACGTGCATTCGCTGCACGCCTACTTCCTGCGCGCGGGCAACATCGACCATCCCATCGTCTACGACGTGGACCGCACCCGCGATGGCGGCAGCTTCTCCGTGCGCCGGGTCACCGCGATCCAGCACGGCAAGGTGATCTTCTTCTGCGCGGCCTCGTTCCAGCAGGCCGAGACCGGCGCCGAGCACCAGCACAAGATGCCGGAAGTGCCGCAGCCCGAAGACATCGAGCCGAACCAGCCGCTGCCGCAGGCGGTCCTGGATCGCCTGCCGATCAAGGTGCAGCGCTGGCTCTCGCGGGGCGGCCCGTTCGAGTTCCGCCACGTGTACCCGCGCGATGAACTCAATCCGCCCAAGCGTCCGCCGTACCACCAGGTGTGGCTGCGCCTGAACGAGACCGTTGGCGATGCCCCTGAGCTGCACCAGGCGCTGCTCGCCTACGCCTCGGATTTCCATCTGCTCGGCACCGCGACCTTCCCGCACGGCATCAGCTACTACCAGCCGCACGTGCAGATGGCCTCGCTGGACCACGCGATCTGGTTCCACCGCCCGTTCCGCGCCGACGATTGGCTGCTGTACTCGCTCGACAGCCCCAGCGCGCAGGATTCGCGCGGACTGGCGCGTGGCCAGTTCTTCACCCGCAACGGCATCCTGGTCGCCAGCACCGCGCAGGAAGGCCTGATCCGGGTGGTCGAGGACAGTGCCGCGGCCGCCGCCGTACCGGCCAAGGACTGACATGAGACAGATCTTCAACAGCCAGCGCGTGGAAACCGTCGAAGGCGTGGCCCAGCTGCTGCGCGACGCCGGCATCGAAGTGCGCATCACCAACGGACGCTCGTACCACAGCAAGCGCGGCAGCCAGTTCAGCTATCTGGACAAGGAAAAGGCCACGACCCATCCGACCCTGTGGGTGGTGCATGCCGACGACCAGCCGCGCGCGCGCGAGATCCTGCGCGATGCACGCCTGCTGGAAACCACCCGCCGCGACCACCCGACCGCGCAGTTCGCGTTCCGCGACGAGGTCGCCCAGGCCGACGCCCCGCGCAACTGGCCCTGGCGCATCCGCATCGGCCTGCTGCTGGTGATCGCTGCCGTGGCGATGGTGGTGGTCATGCGCCACCGCGGAGCGCCGGTGGTGGCGCCTGCCCCGGCACCGGTGACCCAGCCGGCCTCGACGCCGACCGCACCGGCCGCCACGCCGCCGGAAGAAGAGGAAGTGCGGGTTCGGATCCAGCCCGCCGAATAACAGGTCGTGCCGGCCGCTGGCACGACCCGGTCACATCCGGGCCCGGCACGCGTCATGATGGGACCATCCCCGGGGGAGGACACCATGACGCCGCATCCGCTGACCACCACGCTCGAACGCGAGCTGCCCGCCGCCGCCGGTGGCTGCCAGCAGTCCTACGGCCGCATCGTGCTGGCCTGCCAGAACACGGTCACCGCGATCGCGCTGGCGATCACCCGCGACGTGCACGCCAGTGAGGACATCGCGCAGGAGGCCTTCATCAAGGCCTGGCAGCAGCTTAACCAGTTGCACAGCCATGCCAGCTTCCTGCCATGGCTGCGCCAGATCACCCGCAACCTGGCCCGCGACTGGCTGCGCGCCAACCGCGGCCGTCCGCTCTCCGGCGAAGCCGCCGAAATCGCCATCAACATGGCTGCCGACCCCAGCCCGAGCGCCCCGGAGCACCTGCAGCGGGTGGAAGAGGAACTGGCGGCCGAAGAGATCATCTCGGCGCTGCCCGAAGACAGCCGCGAGACCCTGCTGCTGTATTACCGCGAAGGCCAGAGCTCGCAGCAGGTCGCCGATCTGCTCGGCCTCAGCGATGCCGCCGTGCGCAAGCGCCTCTCGCGCGCTCGCGCCACCGTGCGCGACGAGATGATGCGCCGCTTCAGCGAGTTCGCGCGCAGCAGCGCGCCGAGTGCCGCGTTCGCCACAACGGTGGTCTCGATGGTGCTGGTCGCCGCGCCCGGTACGGCCAGTGCCGCGATCCTGCTCGGCACCGGGCTGGGCACCAGTAAGCTCGGGCTGGGCGGTGCCAGTGTTTCCGGCGGTGCCGCCCTGGGTTCACTGAGTGCGGCAGCCAGCCAGAGCCACGTGCTGCCGCCGGATTTCGCCTGGGGTGCGATCGCCGGCAGCGTGGTCGGGGGCGTACTGGGCAGCTACCTGGGGGGCCGTTACCTGCTCTCGTACGCCGAGAACGAGAGTGAGCGAACCGCCATCCGCGGGTTCGTGCACTACAGCACGTTCACTGCCATGCTGACGTGCGTCGCCGTCTTCGCCCTGAGCTTCCTGCCGCTGGCTTGGTACTGGCCCGTGGTGGCGTTGGCGATCGGGCTTGGCCTGATCAACTATCAGTGTCTCGTTCCGCTGCAGCGGATCATGGCCCCGATGATCGCGCGCGATGCGGCGCGCCATGGACGCACCGGCCCGAACTGGAAATACGAGTCGCTGTACGGCCGCAAAGCGCTGTGGGTGATGAACCTGTTCGTGGTCGGCACCATCGTCTGGGCGATGTACAGGAACGGCCGGATCTGACACAGAAAAGCGCCGGTCGATGACCGGCGCTTTCGTCCTGCGCAGCTTCAGCGGGATGCTTACTTCGCCGCCGGCGCCATCGGCGGCTTGCCGTCGTGGTGCTTGCCATCGCGATGATCGCCACGCGGGCCGCCGAACGGGCCCTTGGCTGCATCGAACTCGGCCTTGCTCAGCTGGCCGTCCTTGTTGGTGTCGGCCGCGGCGA
Source organism: Pseudomonadota bacterium (assembly GCA_023430045.1). Lineage (GTDB taxonomy): Bacteria > Pseudomonadota > Gammaproteobacteria > Xanthomonadales > Xanthomonadaceae > Stenotrophomonas. The sequence goes on from JAEZCF010000067.1 coordinate 16,477, forward strand.
ACCAGGCGTCACGATGCTGCTTCATGCGCAGCTCGCGGTCGGCCTTGTCCAGGTAGCCATCCTTGTTGACGTCCATCTCATCGAAGCGCGCGGCCAGGCGCGGATCGGCCTTGGCTTCCTCACGGCTGATGCGGCCATCCTTGTTGGTGTCCAGCTTGGCCATCCAGTCGCCATGGCCACCCGGGCCACGCCCGTGGCGCTTGCCGTGCCCGCGCGGCAGTTCCTCGCGGGACAGCTTGCCGTCCTTGTTGGTGTCCAGGGTGTCGAACTGCGCGGCCAGGCGCGGGGCCTTCGCCGCTTCGGTGCGGTCGATGAAGCCATCGCCATTGGTATCCAGCTTGGCGCGGGCAGGCTTGTCGCCGGCGACGGGGGTATCGGCGGCGACCGCCAGGCCGGCAGCACCGGTGGACAGCAGCAGGGCCAGCAGCAGGAGGGATTTGCGGTTGCGCATGGGTAACTCCGGTTCGTAAGGGATTCTGCGTGTGGTGCATGGCACCCACACCGGTAACAACGCGTGGGCGCCAGCAGCGTTGACAGCCCGGCCGGCCATGTTCATTTGGCAGACAGTCGCGCCGGCTGCGACGGCACGGGGCTATGCTGTGGGCATGGCAATACACGGCGACCGCGACGACGAGCTGCGACTGTTCCAGACCGGCGACCACCCCTGTGGCTACTGGCCGGAACGGGCCGCACGCGATCTGGTGCTCGACCCCAACGATCCGCGGCTGGGCACGCTGTACCCGATGGCGCTGGGCTGGGGCTTCCGCCGCTCCGGCGATCTGGTCTACCGCCCACACTGCGCCGACTGCCACGCCTGCGTGGCCGTGCGCATCCCCGTGGCACGCTTCGCGCCGGACCGCAGCCAGCGCCGCTGCCTGGCCCGCAATGCGGACCTGGAAGTGCGCATCGTCGCGGCCGAGCAGACCGACGAGCAGTTCGCGCTGTACCACCGCTACCTCACCCACCGCCACGCGCAGGGCGGCATGGACGAGCACGGCCCGCACGAGTTCGACCAGTTCCTGATCGGGCGCTGGTCGCAGGGCCGCTTCATCGAGATCCGCGGCCCGGCCGCGGACGGCCACCGCGGCCCCCTGCTCGCGGTCGCCGTGACCGATGTGACCCCGCAGGGGCTCTCGGCGGTCTATACCTTCTTCGACCCGGACCAGGCCCATCGCGGCCTGGGCACCTTCGCGATCCTGCAGCAGATCGCCTGGGCCCAGCGCGAGCAGCTGCCGCACCTGTACCTGGGTTACTGGATCCGCGACCACCGCAAAATGGACTACAAGCGACGGTTCCGCCCGCTGGAGGCCTACGATGGGCGCCGCTGGCACGCCTTCGATGACGAACGGGACGGCCGCTGACGCAACACTGACACCGTGCCGGGTGCAAAATAGGCGGATGAAAGCCCATCCCCTGATCCTTGCCCTGGCCCTGCTCTGCGGCGCCTGCGCACAGACCCCTGCCAAGACCGCCATGCCGGAGACTGCTTCCGCACCGCTGCGGATCGCCACCTACAACACCTCCCTGTACAGCGACGAGACCGGCGGCCTGATCGCCGAGCTCGAAGGCAACAGCGAACACGCGCGCAAGATCGCCGCCGTCCTGCAGCAGGTCCGCCCGGATCTGGTGCTGCTCAACGAGTTCGACTACGACGACGCCCACCGCGCCGCCGACCTGTTCCAGCAGCGCTACCTGGAAGCCGCCCAGCCCGGCGGTGGCGAGCCGCTGCACTACGCTTACCGCTACCTCGCCCCGGTCAACACCGGCGTGCAGAGCGGCCTGGACCTGGACAACAACGGCGAGATCGGCGGCGAAGGCCGCGCCCGTGGCAACGATGCCTGGGGCTACGGCCTGCACCCGGGCCAGTACGGCATGCTGGTGCTGTCGCGCTACCCGATCGACGCGGCCAAGGTCCGCAGCTTCCAGCTGCTGAAGTGGAGCACCATGCCCGGCGCGCTGCGCCCGATCGATCCGCGCACCGGTAAATCCTTCTACAACGACCACGTCTGGTCGCAGCTGCGCCTGTCCTCCAAGTCGCATTGGGACGTGCCGGTGAACACCCCGAACGGCACCGTACACGCCCTGGTCTCGCACCCGACCCCGCCGGTCTTCGACGGCCCGGAAAAGCGCAACGCCGCCCGCAACCACGACGAACTGCGCCTGTGGCAGGACTACCTCAAGGACCGCGACACGTCCTGGCTGTGCGACGACCGTGGCCACTGTGGCGGCCTTCCGCAGGACGCGCGCTTCGTCATCCTCGGCGACCTCAACAACGACCCGGTCGACGGCGACGGCCGCCACGAGGCCATCGTCGAACTGATCGAAAACCCGCGTGTCCTGCGCTACCCCACCCCGCGCAGCGTCGGCGCCGAACAGACCAGCCTGGCGTACGCCGAGAAAGGCATCGTCCGCAAGGGCGCCCCCTTCCATGCCACCGGTGACTTCGGCCCGAAATCCGGCACCATGCGCCTGGACTACGTGCTGCCCTCGGTCGGCTTCAGCTACCTCGGCAGCGGCGTGTTCTGGCCGTCCAATGACAGCCCGGAAGCAAAAATCGCCGACGGCAGCGACCACCACCTCGTGTGGGTCGACCTGAAGTAAAGCCCGCGTCGCTCTTAACAAAAAACGGCGAGCCAAGGCTCGCCGTTTTTCGTTTGCTCCGCTGTTCGAACCGCGCAACCGACCTTCCACGAGGAGGTGATCGGGCAGACCGATCACCTCACACCGGCAGCACCCAAGGCGCCCTGCCTCACGACCGCAACTCGATCCCGATCGCCTCAGCCGCCTCACGCGCGATCTTCCGCGCCTCATCGATGTCCGCCCCCCGCGCCAGCGTCACCCCGACCCGGCGATGCCCATGCACGCTCGGCTTGCCGAACAACCGCAGTGCCGAATCCGGATGCACCAGCGCCGCGGCCACGTTGCTGAAGAACGGGACACCTTCGCCGTGTGCCAACAGCGCGCACGAGGCCGACGGACCGCTCTGGCGGATCACCGGAATCGGCAGCCCCAGGATCGCGCGCGCATGCAGCGCGAACTCACTGAGCTCCTGCGAAGCCAACGTCACCAGACCGGTGTCATGCGGACGCGGCGACACCTCGCTGAACCACACCTCGTCGCCCTTCACGAACAACTCGACCCCGAACAGACCCCAGCCGCCCAGCTCATCGGTGATCGCCTGCGAGATCTCCTCGGCCCGTGCCAGCGCACGCGGCGACATCGGCTGCGGCTGCCAGCTCTCGCGGTAATCCCCGTCCTTCTGCCAATGGCCGATCGGGGCACAGAACGACGTGCCACCGGCATGGCGCACGGTCAGCAGCGTGATCTCGTACTCGAAGTCGATGAACCCTTCCACGATGCAGCGCCCGGCCCCGGCACGGCCGCCGGTCTGCGCGTACTCCCAGGCCGGGGCGATGTCCGCCTCGCTGCGCAGCGTGCTCTGGCCCTTGCCCGAGGAGGACATCACCGGCTTGACCACGCACGGCAGCCCGATCGCCGCCACGGCGGCACGGTACTCGGCGTCGGTATCCACGAAGCGGTACGGCGAGGTCGGCAGGCCCAGCGTCTCGGCGGCCAGACGGCGGATGCCCTCGCGGTCCATGGTCAGGCGCGCGGCACGCGCGGTTGGCACGACCCGCAGGCCCTGCTCCTGTTCCAGCTGGACCAGCGTCTCGGTGTGGATCGCTTCGATCTCCGGCACCACCAGGTGCGGCTTCTCCTGCGCGATCAGCGCGCGCAGCGCCATCGCGTCGAGCATGTCGATCACGTGCGAGCGGTGCGCCACCTGCATCGCCGGGGCATCGGCATAACGGTCGGCGGCGATCACTTCCACCCCCAGCCGCTGCAGTTCGATGGCGACCTCCTTGCCAAGTTCACCGGACCCCAGCAGCAGCACACGGGTGGCGGAAGGAGACAGCGGCGTACCGAGCGTGGACATGGCGGTGTTCCGGGCAACAGAGACGGGAGGGCATTCTAGCCGCTGCGGCCGCCGCATGGCCGGCTGGCCCGGCACTTGCGGACTGATATCAATTTGATATCGTCCCATCAACTGCCCAAGGACGTCCTGCCATGAAAGAGAAGTCGATCCGCTCGCTGTCCGGCCTGCCCTTCCTGCTGCTGGTGCTGGCCCTGACCGGGCTGGCGGTCTGGCTGTTCGTGGCCGGCGTGGAGCGTGGCAACCGCAACCCGGCACTGATCGTGGCAGGCCTGCTGCTGGCCACCACCGCCCTGGTCAGCCTGGTCGGGCTGTATACCGTGCAGCCCAACCAGGCGGTGGTGGTCAGCCTGTTCGGCAAGTACGTCGGCACCGTGAAGGAGAACGGCCTGCGCTGGAACAACCCGTTCTTCACCAAGGTCAAGGTGAGCCAGCGCGTGCGCAACTTCGAAAGCGGCAAGCTGAAGGTCAACGAGCTGGACGGCAGCCCGATCGAGATTGCCGCGGTGATCGTGTGGCAGGTGGTGGACGCCTCCGAGGCCGTCTACAACGTGGACGACTACGAAAGCTTCGTGCACATCCAGTCCGAATCGGCGCTGCGTGCGATGGCCACCAGCTACCCGTATGACCAGCACGAGGAGGGCCAGTTGTCGCTGCGCAGCCATGCCGCCGAGATCTCCCAGCACCTCAAGGACGAACTGGCCGAGCGCCTGGCCGATGCCGGGGTGCAGGTGATCGATGCGCGCATCAGCCACCTCGCCTACGCGCCGGAAATCGCCCAGGCCATGCTGCAGCGCCAGCAGGCCAACGCGGTCATCGCTGCACGCACGCGGATCGTGGCCGGTGCGGTCGGCATGGTTGAGATGGCCCTGGCCGAACTGCAGAAGAACGGCGTGGTGCAGCTCGATGAAGAGCGCAAGGCGCACATGGTGAGCAACCTGCTGACCGTGCTGTGTTCGGACCGTGGCACCCAGCCGGTGGTCAACGCCGGTTCGCTGTATTGATGCACCCACGTGCCGACCCAGGGTCGGCACTTACCAACGCAGCCCGGCGCCGAGGGGACGGCACGGGGTGTGGATAAAGGACCCCGCATGACCGAAAAGAAAGCGTACCCGCTGCGTATCAATGCCGACGTCCTGGCGGCGGCGCAGCGCTGGGCCGACGACGAGCTGCGCAGCCTCAACGCGCAGATCGAATACGTGTTGCGCGATGCGCTGCGCAAGGCCGGACGCCTTCCCAGACCCACCACCGACAGGGAGAGCAAGTCATGAGCAAGCGCTGGAACTACCTGACCATTGAAGTGAAGCCAAATCTGATGGGAATCGTCAACGCCGAGCAGATCCAGCAGGAACTGACCAAGCAGGGCCAACTGGGCTGGGAGCTGGTCAACGCGATCAGCCTGGTGTCGGCACCTCCGTTCACGACGACGGTGCTGCTCTTCAAGAAGGAGGCATGAGGTGAGTGCACTTCACCGCTTCGACGTCGCCCCATCGCCGGCCTGGCGGTTGCTGTGGTTGTGGGTTCCGCTGCTGCTGGTCGCTGGCGTGATGGTGGGCACCGCGCTGGACGCACCGGAGCGCTCGCACACCGAACTGTTCATCACCCTGCCGTTCCTGGCGGTGCTGGCCGCGGCGCTGACCTGGGCGTACACCCGCCGCAGCATCGTGCTGCACCAGGACACGCTGGAGGTGCAGTCGACCTTCTACCGCAAGCGCGTGCCGGTGAGCGCCATGCGCCTGGATGAGGCGCGCATCGTCGATTTCGCCGAACATGGCCGCTACAAGCCCACGATCAAGACCAACGGCTACGGCATGCCCGGGTTCCAGTCCGGTCATTACCGGATGGCCGACCGCAGCAAGGCGTTCTGCCTGATCACCGACAGCAGCCGTGTGCTGCACCTGCCGCTGCGCGATGGCAGCGCCGTGCTGGTCAGCCCGGAGCGCCCACGTGCACTGCTCGATGCGCTGCAGGCGCTGGCCGGACCGCCGCGCGCGCACTAAGCTGGCCGCATGCGCCGATCTCCCGCCCTGCTGATCAACACCGCCGAGATCGAACTGTGGCCCGGCGGCCTGCTGCGTGCACGCGGCTCTGCCGACGCGCGCGCCCTGGCCCGCGCGCAGTGGGTACTGCGGCGCAAGCGCGATGGGCGCTACCTCGCCGTCGCTACCGCCCACGGCGTGCTGCCGCTGGTGCCGCGCCTGATGCGCGAGCCGGGCATCGAGGAGGCACTGGATGCGCTGGACCGCCAGCTGCTGGAGCACCGCCGTGGCGGCGCGCCCGATGCGGTGCTGCCCCTCAGTGGACTGCAGCATCGCCTCCAAACCCTCGGGATTGATGCCGATGCCTACGAAGCCGCGACCGGACTGGCACTGGAGGCCGAACCGGCGCAGCTGCACCTGGCCGGGTTCGACCGCTACCGTCGCCCCCTCTGGCTGCGCCGTGAGGCCGCCCGGGGCTGGCAACGTCTGCGCCAGCAGGCGTCCGCCGATGGCATCGCACTGGACGCGATCTCCGGTTACCGCAGCCACGATTACCAGCTCGGCATTTTCGCGCGCAAGCGCGGCCGTGGGCTGAGCGTGGAGGACATCCTCACGGTCAACGCCGCGCCCGGGTACAGCGAACACCACAGCGGCTACGCGTTGGATATCGGCACACCGGGCGAACTGCCGGCGGAAGAATCGTTCGAGTCGACTGCCGCGTTCGCGTGGCTGGGCGAGCATGCCGGGCGCTTCGGGTTCCAGCTGAGCTACCCGCGCGACAACCCGCACGGGATCGTCTACGAACCGTGGCACTGGTGCTGGCGCAACGCCACACCCTGACCGGGGCGGCCCACAAGGAGGACAACCATGGACGATCAGAATCCCTACCAGGCCGGTGAGGTTCCCCCCTCCACGCCCAAGGCACCGCACTGGGAACAGGTGCCGAGCGGGATCACCAGGCCAGTCACGCAGCTCTGGTTACTGGGCGCGGGACTCACCGTGTTCACCCTCGCCACGGGCGGCTGGACGTGGGCCAAGAACCAGCACGTGCTCGCCATGATGAACGTCATCGCTGCGGCGATGCTCAGCTGCGTTTACCTGGCTCTGGCAGTGGGGGTCTACAAACGCAGCCGGGTTGCCGCCTGCCTGACCGCTGCGCTGTGGGCATGGGTGTTCGTGATGCATCTGAGGCAGGACACCGCAGGCATGGCAGACACGCTGCGGAGGATAGGGACGACGCTTGCGATCGGGGTGGTGGTCCTCCGCGGCACCGTCGCCACCTTCCGCCATCACCGCTACCTTGCGGCGAAGAAGCGCCAGCCAACACGGGCACGAATCAGCGACGACCCGGCCTTCGCGCCGAAGCCGCCGGCCGCGTAGCCTCACCCCTGCGACCGATCGGTCGTCGCCTTCGGATCCACCGTGAAATCGGCGATCCGCCACAGGTACAGGCTGGCGTAGGTCCGGAACGGCCCCCATTTCTCGCCGCGGGCGAGCAGCTCTTTCGGGCTGGGCATCCGCTCGGCCTTGTCCACGCGCTGGGCGCCCTTGCGGACCCCCAGGTCGTCCACCGGCAGGATGTCCGGGCGGCCGAGCCGGAACATCAGCATCATCTCCACCGTCCAGCGGCCGATGCCGCGAATCGGCACCAGCGCATCGATGATGGCGTCGTGGTCCATCACCGACATCCGGCGCAGGTCGGGAATCTCGCCGGCCGCCTCGCGCCGCGCAAGGTCGCGCAGCGCCAGTGTCTTGTTGCCCGATACCCCGCACACCCGCAGCCCCGCATCGTCGATGCGCGACAGCGTATCGGCGTGCAGACGGGGACTGCCGATGGCGGTCTCCACGCGCCCGACGATGGTCGAGGCCGCCTTGCCGCTGAGCTGCTGGAACAGGATCGCGCGCGCGAGCGCATCGACCGGGTCGAAGGTCTTCGCCCAGCCGGGCTGCGCCTGGATGGGGCCGAGCCGCTTCATCCAGGTGCCCAGCCGCCGGTCGCGCCGACTCAACCAGTCATGCGCTTCATCAACATCGAAGCCGCGGCGGTACCGGGGCATGTCAGCGCCTCAGCGCATTCAGGCCGTAGGCCAGCCAGCCCACCATCAGCGCGGTGCCACCGACCGGGGCGAGCTGCGTGCTGAGCTTCCACAGCGCGCCTGCCACCAGGCTGCCGGAGAACAACAGGGTGCCGATCAGCAGGACATACAGCGCCAAGCGGCCCAGCGTGTTCTGCTGCGTGGGGCCCAGCACCGCCAGCGCCACGCCGTGCCCGAACGCGTACAGCGCCGCCGTGGTCACGTGCGACTGCGCCAGCGGGTCGGCGATGCCGTGCGAAGCATAGGCCGACAGCCCGACCGCGGTGGCCGCCAGCAGGCCACCCAGGCCGGCCAGCAGGGAGGGTTTGCGCGTGCGTCGTTCCAGGTTGAGCATGCTTGCGTCCTTCAGACAGTGCCCCGCTGGCGGAGCCAAAAAAAAACGCGCCGCAGGAAGCGGCGCGTTTCAGGTGGTGCGTTACATCACGGCAACCGTCGGTTTACTTGACGGCCCAGTAGATGTCGTACGTGCCTTCCGGAGTGAACGACTTGTCCACGCCGTCCTTCCAGGACTCGTACGGACGATCGATCACTTCGTTGCCGCCGGTCACCGACCACGCACGCAGGGCGTTGCGGGCGATGTCCAGGCCAGCCATGTGGCCGGTGTAGGCCGCGTGGGCCGAACGGTGCGGAGCGACATGCACGTACTTGACCGGGGCACCACCGTCGATCTTCACCGTCAGGGCTTCGGCAGTCGCGCCTTCAGCACCCTTCTTCTTGACCGGCTGGGCCACGTCGAAGGCGTACTTCTCGGCGCCGAAATCGGTGGTGATGATGCGGAACGGACCGGCGGCTTCGAGGTTGTTGGCCTCCATGACGCGCTTGATCCACTCCTGGTTGTCCTTGATGGACTTGGTGATGGTTTCCTGGCCGCGGTCCACATTGCCGGCGGTGACGACCAGCAGGTCCTCGGCCGGGACGTCCACGATGGCCAGATCGGTCAGCGGGGCTTCGGCGGTGCGGTAGTCCACGTTCGGCACGGTGGCCAGCATGTTGGCCATGCGCGACAGACCCAGCTTCAGGTCGTCACCGGCGTGACGGCTTACGTACAGGCCAGCGTAACGACCGAACAGGTTGAAACCGTACTTGACGTTGTAGTCCTGCGTGATCTTGACGTTGCGGCCACCCTTGCCGGTCGGCTCGAGGGTGAAGTTGGTCACCTTGTCGTGGCCCTTGCTCTCGTCCTCGATGGCGATGGCAACGTGCTTGTTCTGCTCGGACTCGGTGATCACCCAGCTACCCTGGCCCAAGGAACCTTCCTTGGAGGTGTAGTCCAGGCGTGCGCCGACGCCGGCAGCGGGGCCGGAGTGCTTCAGTTCAACGGCGGGATCGCGCAGCAAGAGCGGGTTCCAGTCCTTGAAGCGGCGCAGGCTGTTGACCGTGTCGAACACGATCGTCATCTTGCGGTTGGTCTCGATGCTTTCGGAAATATGGCGCTCGCCCGGCAGACATACGCCAATGATGACGAACAGGCCAGCCACGATCCCCAAGGCGATCAGGAACTCGATAATACGGGTCATTCAGGAGTCTCCGGGGCCGATCCCACGGCCGGGTTGATTGAAGCGAAGCGCCAATCCTAGCAGGC
>JAEZCF010000106.1 GCA_023430045.1 Pseudomonadota bacterium
ACCATGGGTCGGCTCTACCATTCCGACCGGACCAGCCCAGCCGCCCATGGGTCGGCTCTACCATTCAGGCCGGCTCATCCCAGTCCAGCCGCCCATGGGTCGGCTCTACCATCCAGGCCGCCCCTCCTGGCGCACCGTTGCGCTGGCGGCACAACTGTATTGCCGTGATGGGCCTGTAAGCCGCGCAGTGCGATCCCCATCCTTGCTTGCATGTCTCTGCAAGGATCCTCCCCCATGCTGTTTTCTTCCTACACCCTAGGTGCGCTGCGCCTGCCCAACCGCATCGTGATGCCGCCGATGACGCGCTCCCGCGCCGGACAGGGCAATACCGCCACCGAGGCCATGGCGCGTTACTACGCGCAACGCGCCTCTGCTGGATTGATCATCAGCGAAGGCACGCAGATCAGCCCGCAGGGCCAGGGCTACGCCTGGACGCCGGGCATCCACAGCGAAGCGCAGATCGCGGCGTGGCGCCGGGTCACCGATGCGGTGCATGCACAGGGGGGCCGCATCTTCGCCCAACTGTGGCATGTCGGCCGGGTATCCCATGTGGCGCTGCAGCCGGACAATGCGCCGCCGGTGTCTTCGTCCGCGCTGCTGGCCGAAGGCGTCAAGGTATTCGTCGACGTTGATGGCAACGGCCCGGAAGCCGGCGTCGGCGAGATGGTGCAGCACTCCATGCCGCGGGCGCTGGAAGAGAGGGAGATCGCCGGCATCGTCGCCGATTACGCACAGGCCACGCGCAATGCGCTGGCGGCGGGCTTCGATGGCGTGGAACTGCACGGTGCCAACGGCTACCTGATCAACCAGTTCATCGATTCGCAGGCCAACCAGCGGACCGATGCCTACGGTGGGGCGCTGGCGAACCGGCTGCGGTTCCTGCGCGAGGTCGTCGAGGCGTTGGTGGGCGTGGCCGGTGGCGAACGCGTCGGTGTGCGCCTGGCGCCGCTGACCACCTTGCAGGGCGCGGTGGACGATACCCCGCAGTCCACGTATCTGGCGGCCGCACATCTGCTGGACCGGCTGGGCGTGGGTTACCTGCACATCGCCGAGGCGGACTGGGAGGACGCGCCGGTGATGCCGGTGGCCTTCAAGGAAGCGCTGCGGATGATCTATTCGGGCACGCTGATCTATGCCGGAAAGTACACCGTCGAACGTGCCGAGCAGGCGCTGGCGAACGGCTGGGCGGACCTGGTCGGTTTCGGGCGACCGTTCATCGCCAATCCGGATCTGCCCGAGCGCCTGCGTACTGGAGCGGCGTTGAATGCACCGGATCGGGCGACATATTTCGGTGGCGGGGATGCCGGTTTCACCGATTATCCGCTGCTGGAAGCCGAGGTGGCCTGATCCCTGTTGACCGGGCAGCATCCGGTCCCGCTGAATCCGGTCCCGTTTAAAAGGAACCCCGCCTGAGCGGGGTTCCTTTACATCAGCCGTTGGCCTTCAGCTTGGCCAGTCGCAGCCAGGTATCGACCACGGTGTCCGGGTTCAACGACACCGATTCGATGCCTTCCTGCATCAGCCATTCGGCCAGGTCCGGGTGGTCCGACGGCCCCTGGCCGCAGATGCCCACGTATTTGCCCTTGGCGCGCGCGGCCTTGATCGCCATCGACAGCAGCTTCTTCACGGCCAGGTTCCGCTCGTCGAACAGGTGCGCGACGATGGACGAGTCGCGATCCAGGCCGAGGGTCAGCTGGGTGAGGTCGTTGGAACCGATGGAGAAGCCATCGAAGATATCCAGGAACTCATCGGCGAGCAGCGCGTTGGACGGCACCTCGCACATCATGATGATCTTCAGGCCGTTCTCGCCCTGCTTCAGGCCATTCTTCTCCAGCACCTCGACGACCTTGCGGCCTTCTTCCAGCGTGCGCACGAACGGAATCATGACCCACAGGTTTTCCAGGCCCATTTCGTTGCGCACGCGCAGAACCGCCTTGCACTCCAGCGCGAACGCTTCGGAGAAGCTCGGGTCCACGTAACGGCTGGCGCCGCGGAAACCGATCATCGGGTTCTCTTCGTGCGGCTCGAAGTTGCTGCCGCCGATCAGGTTCGCGTACTCGTTGGACTTGAAGTCCGACAGGCGCACGATCACCGGATTCGGTGCCACCGACGCGGTCAGCGTGGCGATGCCTTCAGCCAGGCGGTCCACGTAGAAGCTGACCGGATCGGCGTAACCGGCGATCTTGGCGTCGATCTTCTTCTTCGTCTCCGCGTCCTGGCGGTCGTACTCCAGCAGCGCGTTGGGATGGATGCCGATGTGGCTGGCGATGATCATTTCCAGGCGCGCCAGGCCGATGCCTGCGTTGGGCAGCTGGCCGAAATCGAATGCGCGCTCCGGGTTGGCCACGTTCATCATGATCTTCAGCGGCGCCGGCGGCATGTTGCCCAGGTCCGTGGTGGTGCGCTCGAAGTCCAGCTTGCCTTCGTAGATGAAGCCGGTATCGCCTTCGGCGCAGCTGACGGTCACTTCCTGGCCGTCCTGGATCAGGTGGGTGGCATTGCCCGAGCCCACCACGGCCGGCACGCCCAGCTCACGGGCGATGATCGCGGCATGGCAGGTGCGGCCGCCACGGTTGGTGACGATGGCCGAGGCGCGCTTCATCACCGGTTCCCAGTCGGGATCGGTCATGTCGGCGATCAGCACGTCGCCGGGCTGCACGCGGTTCATGTCGTCCAGCGACTTCACCACGCGCGCGGTGCCGGCCCCGATCTTGGCGCCCACTGCACGGCCCTCGGCCAGCACCTTGCCATCCTTCGCCGACAGCGCGAAGCGTTCGATCTGGGTGGCATGGCTGCGCGACTTCACCGTTTCAGGACGGGCCTGCACGATGAACAGCTTGCCGCTCACACCGTCCTTGGCCCACTCGATATCCATCGGGCGGCCGTAATGCTTTTCGATGGTCAGCGCCTGGCGCGACAGTTCGGCCACGTCCTCGTCGCTGACGGAGAACACGTTGCGCTGCTCGGCCGGCGTATCCTCGATGCGCACGCGCTCGCCGGGTACGTCCGAATACACCATGCGGATCGCCTTGCTGCCCAGCGAGCGGCGCAGGATCGCCGGCTTGCCTGCCTGCAGGGTGGGCTTGTAGACGTAGAATTCGTCCGGGTTGACCGCGCCCTGCACGACCATTTCGCCCAGGCCGAACGACGACGTCACGAACACCACGTCGCGGAAGCCGGATTCGGTGTCCAGGGTGAACAGCACGCCGGACGAGCCCACGCCCGAACGCACCATCAGCTGCACGCCGGCGGACAGGAACACATCCTCGTGCTTGAAGCCGTGGTGTACGCGGTAGGCGATGGCGCGGTCGTTGTACAGCGAGGCGAACACTTCCTTGACCTTGTGCACGACGTCGTCGGCACCGGTGACGTTGAGGAAGGTCTCCTGCTGGCCGGCGAACGAGGCATCGGGCAGGTCCTCGGCGGTTGCCGAAGAACGTACCGCCACGGCCACTTCACCGCCGCCGTTTTCGTCGCACAGCTGCGTGTAGGCGCTGCGGATGTCCTGGTCCAGCTGCGGCTGCAGCGGGGCATCGATCACCCAGCCGCGGATTTCCTTGCCGGCTTCGGTCAGGGCCGTGACGTCTTCCACGTCCAGCGTGGCCAGGCGGTCGAAGATGCGCTTGGACAGGTCGTTATGGGCAATGAAGTCCTTGAAGGCTTCGGCGGTGGTCGCGTAGCCACCGGGCACGGACACCCCGAGGCCGGCGAGATTGCCGATCATTTCGCCCAGCGACGAATTCTTGCCACCTACGCGGGCCAGGTCGGCCAGGCGCAGTTCGTGCAACCACAGGATATTCTCGTTCAAGCGCGATGCTCCGTTTGGCCATCGCCCGAGGCGGGCTGGGGATGGCCGCGTCCGTAGGAAGAAGCCGCTATGATGCCGGTCGGACCGCCGTGCGCACAAGCTTGTGCCGGCGGACGTTTCAGGTTTCACACTGGGAAAATGCACGCATGACGACCATCCGGCCGGTGTTCTATGTTTCCGATGGAACCGGTATCACCGCTGAAACCATTGGGCACAGCCTGCTTACCCAGTTCTCGGGATTCAGCTTCGTCACCGACCGCATGTCGTTCATCGACGATCCGGAAAAGGCCGCCGAGGCCTGCGCCCGGATCCATGCCGCCGGCGAGCGCTACCAGGTGCGTCCGATCGTGGTGAACTCCTGCGTGGACCAGAGCCTGAGCGTGATACTGGCCGGCAGCGGGGCGCTGATGCTGGATGTGTTCGCGCCCTTCATGGAGACGCTGGAGGCCGAGCTGTCCTCGCCGCGCGTATCCAGGGTGGGCCAGGCGCACGGCATGGTCGATTTCGAGACCTACCATCGCCGTATCAACGCGATGAACTTCGCGCTGAGCCATGACGACGGCATCGCGGTGAACTATGACGATGCCGACGTGATCCTGGTGGCGGTGTCGCGTGCCGGCAAGACGCCGACCTGCATCTACCTGGCGCTGCATTACGGGGTGAGCGCGGCCAACTACCCGCTCACCGACGAAGATCTGGAAAGCGACCGCCTGCCGCCGCGGCTGCGCAATTACCGCCGCAAGCTGTTCGGCCTGACCATCGACCCCGAGCGCCTGCAGCAGATACGCCAGGAGCGCCGGCCGAACTCGCGTTACTCCAATGCCGAGACCTGCCGCAGGGAAGTGGCCGCCGCCGAACGGATGTTCCAGATGGAGCGGATTCCCACGCTGAGCACCACGCATACCTCCATCGAGGAGATTTCCAGCAAGGTGCTGGCCACGCTGGGGCTGCGTCGGGAAATGTACTGAGGGTTCCGCAGGTCCGGCGTTCCGTGACGCCACGCGCCGCCCGGCGGATGTTCACGGGGTGCTCGTAGAGCCGGGCTCTGCCCGGCTGAGACGTTACCGCGCAGCGGGGCAGAGCACCGCTCTACCGGACAGCGAGCAGCGGGGCAGAGCCCCGCTCTACTGATCCTGCTCCCAACACGGTGGCCTGCACAAGCTGCCGCCGCGCGTTGGCAACGTGTAGGATCAATCCATGGCCCACGCATTTTCCCGTACCGAACGCATTCCCCGCCTGAGCCGCCTTGGCTGGCTGATGGGCCTTTACGCGGAAAACCACCGTCACCTGGTCCGCCTGTTCGCTCCTGGCGACCTGGCCGTCGGCAGCTACGTCTCCTCGGTCGGCGATGGCCTGGACGTCCGTCTGGATGTCATCGAATGCCATCGCTACACCGTCGAACTGCGCCTCACGTATGACCTGTGCGATCCGGTCACAGGGCAGCCGGACCCATCCGCCTACGTGCGCCTGTATCGTGACGCGCGCCAGGCCGAGACCACCCACTGCTACGTCGGCCGGCGCTGGCAGGACGTGGTCGGCATGTATCCGCCGCCGGCCGAACTGATCAGCCATCGCATGCGCATGAATACCTTCCTGGGCAAATGGCTGGAATACCTGGCAGGGCGCGGCCATGGTGTCGCCACTCTGGTGCGGGACCCGGATGCGGTGGTGGCGGTGCATGCCGAACGCCGCCTGTCCGTGGTTCCCTGATCGGCCATAATCGACCGTTTCCCCCTGCCGGAACGCCGTATGCCGTACACGCCGATCGTCGCCACTCTGGGTTATGTGCTGTCGCCGGATCGTCGCCAGGTGCTGATGATCCATCGCAACACGCGCCCGGGCGACCACCATCTGGGCAAGTACAACGGCCTGGGTGGCAAGCTGGATCCGGATGAGGACGTGGTGGCCGGCATGCGTCGCGAAATCCAGGAAGAGGCCGGCATCGACTGCACCTCGATGCAGCTGCGCGGCACCATCAGCTGGCCGGGATTCGGCCGGCAGGGCGAGGACTGGTTCGGTTTCGTGTTCCTGATCGATGCCTTCCAGGGCACCCCGCACGAGGGCAACCACGAAGGCACGCTGGAATGGGTGGACGTGGACAAGCTGGACACGTTGCCGATGTGGGAAGGCGACCGCAACTTCCTGCCGCTGGTCTTCGACGGCGATCCCCGCGCGTTCCATGGCGTCATGCCGTACCGTGACGGTCGCATGCAGCGCTGGAGCTTCAGCCGCCTGTGAGGCGGTAGAGCCGACCCATGGTCGGCTGCCTTCGGTGGCGGTGGCGGACATGCCGGGCGCGTCCGCCGACCCACTGTCGGCTGCCGTCTGTTCCGCGACGTGATGCCAGCAGCCGACCATGGGTTGGCTCTACCGGCGCAACACGGCGAGGTTGTCCACAGGGGGTGTGGATTGTTGGTGCGTAAGTGTGTGGATAACCGTCGGCACGGCCCACGGGGCAAAGCTGTCAAGATGGGTGGCCAAAAATTCACCGCAGATGAAGGCCGGTGACGACCAGGTGAAGGGCGTCCCGGCGCTGTCGCCGTCCACCCTGCTCAAGTAACCTGTAGTCCACCGTTGTCCCCTCGGGTTTTCATGAAACGACACTTCACCATGCTGCGCGAGTTCCATCTGGCGGACTGGTTCACCCTGGCCAATGCGTTCTGTGGCACTGGCGCGGTCTTCGCGGCCATGAAATTCCTGCAGGATGGCGCGCAGGGATTCCTGCTGTTCGGCATGGCGCTGATCCCGCTGGCCTTCATCTTCGATGCACTGGACGGGCGCATTGCACGGTGGCGCAAGTCCAGTTCCACCCTGGGCCGCGAACTGGATTCGCTGTCCGATGTGATCTCCTTTGGCGTGGCCCCTGCCGCGCTGGCCTATGCCTGCGGCATGCAGGGCGGCTGGGACTGGCTGGTGCTGAGCTACTTCGTCGGCTGCGGCGTAAGCCGGCTGGCGCGCTACAACGTCACCGCCGAGGCGCTGTCCGACGGCGGCGACAAGGTGCCGTACTTCGAAGGCACGCCGATTCCGAGCAGCCTGCTGCTGGTGATCGTGCTGGCCATCGCGGCCGGCACCGGGGCCATCGGCAGCCAGCTGTGGCTGGGCCAGTGGCAACTGGGGCCGTGGCAGCTGCATCCGCTGGTGCTGCTGTTCGCGTTGTCGGGTTCGCTGATGATCAGCAAGACCCTGCGCATCCCCAAGCCATGACGCAGGCCAGGGCATGAACACGCACGACAACAGTGGCGGCAACGCGGATTTCGAACGGCTCGCGCGCGAGTATTTCGGCGCGTGGGGCGATGCCCTGCGCCACGCCGGCATGGGCGCCGCGCCGGGTGCTGGCGGCAACGATCCGGGTAACTGGAGGCAGATGCTGGACGGATGGGCGCAGCTGCTGCCGGAGCGGGGCGGAGGCCCCGGCGACGAGGCGCTGCGCCGCTTCCGCGAACAGGCTGGCGGCTGGTATGGAACGATGCAGCAGGTGGCATCACGCTTCGCTGGCCGCGATGCCACCAGTGCTGAAGTGGCCCAGGCCTGGCGCGACGCCGTCATGGGGCAGGGTGCAGGCATGCTGCAGTGGATGCTGCAGGGCGCGCGTGGCAGCACGGGCGTGGAGGGCGGCCTGGGCGATGCGATGGCCATGCTGGAACACTGGCAGGAGCGCCTGTCGCCGTGGCTGCAGAGCCCTGCATTTGGCCCCGGGCGCGAGCACCAGGCGCGCTGGCAGAAGCTGGCGCAGGCGCAGCAGGAGTTCCAGGCGCATTCGAAGGACTATCTGGAGCAGATCAACCAGGCACTGGAAGAAGCCTTCGCGTTGTTCGAACAACGCTTGGGCGAACACGAAGTGCCAGGCAGCCAGCTCACCAGCGCACGGGCGATGTTCGACCTGTGGATCGAGGTAGCGGAAGAGGCCTACGGCAAGGTGGCGCTGTCCGAATCGTTCCAGCGTGTGTATGCGGCGCTTGGCAATGCGCAGATGCGACTGCGTGCGGCCGTGCAGCGCGAGGTGGAACAGCTGGGCGAGCGGGCAGGGCTGCCTACGCGCACTGAAATGGATGCCGCACACCGGCGCATCGCCGATCTGGAGCGACAGCTCCGTCGCCTGCAGGCGAGCGTGGAGCAGCTCGGTGCTGCGCCACCGGCTGATCCGTGGGCGCAGGCCGTGCAGCCGGCGGTGGCCAAGGTGGCGCCGCGGGCGCGCAAGCGGGGCGCGGCCGGGGGGAAAGCGGCGGTGGGGAAGGTGGCCAGGAAGGCGGTGGCGAGCGGGAAAGCAGTGACGAGTGGGAAAGCAGTGACGACCAACGGTCGTCACC
>JAEZCF010000114.1 GCA_023430045.1 Pseudomonadota bacterium
ATGCCGGGATGACGGCGGCATCGCGCGGACGCTCCCCGTTCATCTTTACGCGCACCTGGCCGCATCGCGGTAGAGCCGACCCATGGTCGGCTGCATCAGCAGCCATCGCCCAGGCCGACCATGAGCCGGCTACGGCGGCATGGCACGCTCAACGTCGCCGATAAGCGGCCAGCGCGGCGTCCCTGCCCTCGGCAAGATCCACCAGCGGCACACGGGGATAATCCGGGGCCAGTTGCGCCAATAGTTCCGGATGCTGCCACGGCGCGAAACGCGCCTTCGCCGGCAGCGCGGCCAGTTCCGGGACCCAGCGGGTGATGTAGGACGCCTGAGGGTCAAACTTCATTGCCTGGGTGACCGGATTGAAGATGCGGAAATACGGCGCAGCGTCGGCACCGGTCCCGGCCACCCACTGCCAGCCCAGCGTATTGTTGGCCAGGTCCGCGTCCAACAGCGTGTCCCAGAACCAGCGCGCCCCTGCGAGCCAATGCATGCGCATGTGCTTGCACAGGTAGCTGGCCACGATCATGCGCACGCGGTTGTGCATGTAGCCGGTATGCCACAGCTGCCGCAACCCCGCATCCACGATCGGTACGCCGGTCCGTCCCTGCTGCCACGCCTGCAGCTGGCGGTCATCCGGATGGGCCCAGGAGAAACGGTCGAAACGCGGGTTGAGGTTTTTTTCGGGCGTGTCCGGAAAATGATGCAGCAGGTGATGGGCGAAATCGCGCCAGCCCAGTTGCCGTATGTAGCCATCGATGTCCGCGTTGCGTCCTGCGCTGCGCTCGGCGTCCAGTGCATGCACGATCCGCCACGGGGCGATCTCACCGAAATGCAGGTGCGGCGACATCAGCGACGTACCTACCCGGTCGGGCAGATCGCGCTGTTCGCGATAACCATGCAGGGCGCCTT
Source organism: Pseudomonadota bacterium (assembly GCA_023430045.1). Taxonomy (GTDB): domain Bacteria; phylum Pseudomonadota; class Gammaproteobacteria; order Xanthomonadales; family Xanthomonadaceae; genus Stenotrophomonas. The sequence continues at coordinate 910 of JAEZCF010000114.1, forward strand.
CGAGGAATACCGCCAGGGCCTCATGCGCACCCGCTTCGCCTGGCTGCCAGTGTTCCCAGAATCCGCTATCCCAGTCCACGGCCGGAGCAAGCCGCAGCGACGCCAGAGGGACGCCATGGACCGTTGGTGCCTTCAGTCCAGCCGGTGCGGGATCCACCTCCCGGACCTGCCATCGGCTCAGTGCCGTGCGCCAGAACGGTGTGAATACTTTGTAGGGCCCACCCTGTTTCGTGGCCAGCTCCCAAGGCTCGAACAGCAGGCTGCCATTGAAGCTGTCGGCCTGCAGGCCCTGCCCACGCAGCGCGCGCTTGATTTCCGTATCGCGCGTCTGGATGGCCGGTTCGTACCTGCGGTTCCAGTAAACGGCCACGGCGCCGGTTTCGGCGATCAGCGCCTGCAGTGTTTCAAGGCTGCCCCCCTCGCGCAGCACCAGGCACGAGCCGAGCGCACGCAGGTCGCTGTCCAGCGCGGCCAGCGAACGATGCAGCCAGGCAGCGGATGCCGCGCCGGGCACCCAGTTGCCCTCTTCGGTGGATGCATGGATGTAGACCGGCACGATATCGTGCCCGGCATCCAGCGCTGCCCGCAGTGCCGGATTGTCTGCCAGGCGAAGATCGCGGCGAAACCACACCAGTGCTGAGGACACGCGCGCTACCTTCCAGGATCCAACCCCGATGATAGCGGTGTTCCGTGAGTGGGCCGTGCAATGGAGTGCGACGACACTCTGTCGGCGCTGCCGCGCACGCCGGCCTGCAGGTCAGCGTTGCGCCGCGTCGAAACGCTGCATCGCTGCGCGGATCAGGCGGCGGGCCTCAGCGGCATCCCCCCAACCCTCCAGCCGTACGGGATTGCGACCCTCGGGCAGATCCTTGTAGACACGGAAGAATGCCTCGATGCGTTGCCGCTCGATAGCGGGCAGATCGGCCAGATCGCGGATGCCGGCATAGGTCGGATCGACCTTGTCCGTGGGCACCCCAATCACTTTCTCGTCATGCTCGCCAGCATCGAGCATCTTCAAGTAACCGATCGGGCGGAAGCGCACGATCACCCCCGGATGCAGCGGTTCGCGGGTGAGCACCAGCGCATCCAGCGGATCATTGTCGCCGGCCAGTGTCCGCGGCATTGAACCATAGTTGGCCGGATACGCCACCGGCATGGACTGGAAGCGGTCGACATGGACCAGCCCATCGTCCTTGATCTCATACTTGGTGAAGCTGCCGGCAGGTATTTCCACTGCCAGGTTCACCTCATCCGGAGCGTTGCCCGGCTGCGCGACCAGGAACGGATGCATCACCCCCTCGGCGGCCAGGCTGGCACCGGCCATCAGCGCCATGCCGGCGGCCAGCACGCTCATCAACACCCACCGTCTGCAGTTCATCAACCACCTCCGCGTTGCAGGCGGCGCCACTCCGTGCGCCGCAGCCTGCGTTGTCTCATTCCCAGCAGCGGTCCGTGCGACCCTTCAAGGTCGCCTCGCGGCCACAGTCACGCGGCGCGATCCGGCCTTCGGTCAGTTCCTGCCTGTGCTTGCGGCCATCCGCATCGCGGCTCAGCTCGAAGCCATCATAGAGCCGACCGGTGACCGTGCGTGCTTCATAGCGCAGGTGCTGCGGATCAATGCGCAGCACCTGGAACAGCTGGGTGTCCTCGCCGACCGGCGCCATCGTCCGGCGTGCCTCGTCCGACAGCCGGTACTGTTTCGGCCCTGCCACCGTGACCACATACTGCGGCGTCGCTGCCTCCCCTTCGCCACGACGGCCGTAGGTGTGGTCATGGCCCTGCAGCACCAGATCCACCTGGTGGCGACGCACCACCGGCAGCAGCACATCGCGCAGTTCAGCGTTCTCGCGCCCTTCGCGCGGCGAATAGAACGGCTGGTGCAGCAGCACGATGGTCCACGGCCGCGGATTGGCGGACAGCACGGTATCCAGCCAGCGGGCCTGTGCCTGCGCGGTGCCCAGGTCCAGCGCGGAGGTGCCATCGAGCACCGCCACGCGTACATCCTGTGCATCGAACCAGTAGCTGGTGCGTTCGCTGGCGGCTGCCCCGTTGTCCGGCAGCGCGAAGGTCACCGGCCAATGCCGGCCCAGCACGCGACGTTCCTGCGGAGTGTCTTCGAACTCCTCGAAATACTCGTGGTTGCCGATCGCCGGCGCCACCATGGTCTCCTGTGCCAGCCAGCCGGTGGCAGCGAACCACTCGCCCCATTCGCTGTCATCGGCATTGTCGCCACCGCTGACCAGATCACCGGCGAACAGACTCACCCGCGCTTCCGGTGTAGCCTTCTGCGCCGCACGCACCACGCGGCTGACATGGCTGACGTTCTTGTTCTGGGTATCACCGAAGTACAGCAGGGTAAGCGGCTGCCCGACCTCCCCCAGGGTGCGCAGCTGGTTCCACGCGCTCCAGCTGCCATGACCCTGTACGCGGTAGACATACAGGGTGTCCGGCTGCAGGCCGCCGATGTCGGCACGGTGGTGGTGGGACACCCCGTTTTCGGTCTGCAGCGGCTGCGTGCGCGCACGCACCTGGCGGACGCCTTCGATGGCCGGCGAATCACCCGCCACGGCGATTTCCAGAAGCGGCGCCTGCACGCTGGCATCGGTGCGCCAGGCCACGGCGAAGGCATGCGCGGGATCGGCCGCAGGCGTGGCGACGATGCGATCCGGTACCGGGCTGGCCGCGTAATGGCGGCTGCCTGCCGGTACCTGCGTGTTCGGTTCCACCTCGGCGGCGACGGCCGTCAGCGACGCGGCCTGCTGGGCCAGCAACAGGCCCAGCGCCAGCACGAGCAACGAACGCTGCCTCACGATGCACACTCCAGCGGAAGCGACAGCGCCTGCGCGATGCGTTCCCAGTCGAACGCGGCCACACCCTGGTCATCGTGCACGGCGTACAGCACGCCATGCGGGAAACGCGGCGTGCCCTGCTGCATCATCCAGATGCCGTCGGTGTTGGCCACGGTATCACCCTGGAACGCACCCACCGGTTTCAGGGTATGGCGGTCGAACAGATGGAACACGCTGCGGTCCTTGCCCTGTTCGGTGGTGATCCACCAACCGTCCTTGCCGCAGGTGCGCAGCATCACGCCTTCTGCCTGCGCCTTGAACACATCGCGGCCAAAGGTGGTGCCGGTAAACCGGCCGGCCAGCGTGTAGACCTTGAATTCGCTGGCATAGCTTTCGTCTTCTTCGGCAATCAGCAGGCGATCGTTCGCTGGATCGCCCCAGATCGACTCGACCACCCGCAGCGCGCCGGCCTCGCTGGTGTCGCCGATGCTGGCCGCCAGGCGCGCCTGCACCGTCGCACCGTCGCGGCTGACGTGATAATGGCGCACGCGCTGGCCCAGTTCTTCCAGCGGCGGCAGGATGTCATTGCCCTGCGCATCTTCACCATTGTCCCAGGAATCGGTGACATACACGCTGTAACCCTCACCCCGCCGGTCCACCCACAGGCCATACGGCTTGCGCAGGTCATCGCTGCCGAACACCGCCAACGGCGTGAAATCCGGGAGTGAAAGCACCTGCACGCGATGATTGTCGCGCTCGACGATCCACAGCAGGTCGTCGGTCACCGAAATACCGTTGGGACGGTCGAACTGGCCCGGCGCGTTGCCTGTCGAACCGACGTCGCGCAGATGCGCTCCTGTACTGCCGTCGTAGACCACCAGCTTGTCGGTCGCCTTGGCCGTGGCGATCAGCCAGGTCTTGCCATCCGGCGCCTTCCAGGAGGCCGGCGAATCGATGTTGTTCTCCGGCGTCATCGGCCCCAGGAACGCTTCCGCCACCGTCACCACCTGCCGTTGCACCTCGCCCGTGCGGCTCGCCGAAGGTGACTCGGAAACCTTTGCCACCTCGCTGGTACCGGGAACCGAAGGCGTGCAACCCGCGGCGAGCACCACCACCATCGCGGTAACCAGCACGCGACGCCCCATCACAGCGACACCTTCAGGCCGATGGCATAGGTGCGGCCATATTCTTCCAGTTGCAGCGTGCGCGAACGCGTGCCCTGGTAGAGCTCAAGCGGTTTGTCCAGAAGATTCTGCGCCTCGAAGTACATGCTGACGCGTGGACTGAATCTGTAATCCAGCGAGAAATCCAGCTGCGTGTTGGGCGCGACGTAGATGTCGAACGCGCGGCCGGCGCCCAGCGAATCCAGATATTCGCTGCGGTAAACCGCCGCCAGGCGGGCACTCACCCCGTACTTTTCGTAGCCGACATGCGCGCTGTACACGTGTCTGGACGCACGCGGCAGCGTGAAGTCCTCGCCTTCGCGATCTTCCAGCCCCGGGTCGAAATCGGTGTCCAGCCAGGTGCCGCTGGCGCCGACCAGCAGGCCGTCCAGGCCGGGTGGCAGGAAGGCAAGCTGCTGCTGCCAGTTGAATTCGGCGCCGGTCACGGTGGCCTTCCTGCCGTTGATCGGCTGGGTCACGTCGTAGCCATCGTAGGCTGGATCGTTGTTGCGTACGGTCTCGACGATGTAGCCATCGATGGACTTGTGGAACAGGCCGAGCGAGACAATGCCGGTGGAGCCGATGTACTTCTCCACCGACAGATCCAGGTTCTTCGATTCGTACGGATCCAGTTCCGGATTGCCCAGCCGCACTTCCTCGTCGCCACGGCTGTAACCCACGCGCGGCGAGATATCGCCGAAGGACGGGCGCGACACGGTCTTGTTGGCCGACGCGCGCAGCACCCAGTCGTCGGCCGCGTCGTAGCGCAGATGCAGGCCGGGAAGCACATTGGTATAGCTGCTGTCGGCCACGCGCGGCGTGACCGTGTAGCTGCGTTCGTCATCGGCCACGTCCACCTGGTTGCCGATCGCCCTGAAGCGGGTGTTTTCCACGCGCACGCCACCGATCACGCGCAGCGCGCCGATGTCCCAGGTGCCCATCGCATAGCTGGCGAAGATGTCCTCGCTGGCGGTGTAGTCCTCTTCCAGCGAGGCCATCGCATTGGCGCCGGTCTCCTGGGGACGGGCGGAGTGCTCGCTGCCATGCAGCGCCCAGTAGCGGCGCATCGCCGCCGAACTCATGCCCTGCCCCAGTGAACCATGGCGGTGTTCCGGAGCACCGGTGCTCCAGTCGGCCAGGTTGATGTCCGGCCCCTTCCTCAGCTCCATTTCATCCGCATCCACGGCGCGCTCGCGCCAGCGGCCCAGCAGCCCGAACTTGTAGCTCGCATTTTCCGCATCGAAGCGCACATTGACCTGCGCGCTGTGTTCCTTGTCGTCCACCCGCTTGGGGGACACTATCATGCGGTCGTACGCATAGTTGGCGTTGTCCATCCACGCGTCGCTGTCCAGCGCATAGCGCGGCACCCGCCCGCGCTGGTCCAGCGTTCCCGACAGGTCGTCCCCATCCAGTTCGAAGCGCGCTTCCATCTCGTCGTTCACGCGTTCTTCGGTTTTCGTATAGCCGATCCGGTAATCCACCACGGCGCTGCTCAGCCGGTTCTCGCCCCCCAGGCTGGCGGCGAAGGTGTTCTCCTTCTTGGTGCGGTAACGCATGCGCTTCTGGATCGCATCGGCCGGCAGATCGTCCAGGCGGAACTGGTCGGTGCCGGTGGCCACCATGTCGGCATCCTCGAAATTGAAGATGGTGCGCTGGCGCGTTTCGGCGTCATCGAAGCGGCTGTACAGCGTGCGCAGGTAGTACCTGTTGTCCTCGTCGGGGCGCCAGTCCAGGTTGAGGTTGGCGCCGATACGCTTGCGCTCGATCTCGTACTTCCGGTGCTGCAGGTTGATGGCGGTGACATCGCCGGGCGCGGCATCGTCCTCGCCATCGTATTCCACTTCAGTGTTGTCAGATTCGAACCTGCGGTTCTGGTAATTCACGCCCAGCGCCACACCGAAGGTATCGGCGAATACTTCGCTGTAATTGATGGCCGCCTTCGGGCTGGTATGTCCGGAAAGCTGCTGGTGACTGCCTTCGATCTTGCCGCGCAGGCTGCGGCCGTCGCGGTCGAAGGCTGACGCCGATTCGACCAGGATCGCACCGCCGATGGCATCGCCGGGCATGTCCGGGGTCGGCGATTTCACCACGCGCAGGCGCTCGGTGGAATCGGAAGGAATCACGTCCAGCGGCGCGGCGCGGCTGGAGTCCTCCGGCGTACCCACGGCGATGCCGTCCACGCTGACACTGTTGAGATTGGCGTCCAGGCCGCGCACCACCACGAAGCGGCCCTCGCCCTGATCGCGGGTGACGCTGACGCCGGGCAGTCGCTGCAGCGATTCGGCTACGTTCTTGTCCGGGTACTGACCCAGCGCATCGGAGGACACGGCATCTTCGATGGCATCGCTGGCGCGCTTGAGGTCCACGGCACGCAGCTGGGATTCCAGCTGAGCCCGTACTTCGACACGGTCCAGATCGGTCGCTGCCGAAGCGACGGCAGCGGTGGCCGGCGCCTCCTGCTGTGCAGCCTGCAGGGGTGCCGCGGCGCCCATCGCCAGGGTCAAAGTGATGGCAGTCGCCAAGCGGGTCTTGTTCTGCACTGCGGTTCCCATTCAATGTGAAGAATGGGAGGGCAAGGTATGTCGGCAAGGTTGCACGGCCGTGACACCGCCTTGCCTGAATGCCCATCACCGATGGTCCGGATGGCCCCTGCGCGCTGGTCCAGGGCGCAGGCGCAGGGCAGAATGGAGGCCTCTCCTTCCGCTGTCCCCCTGCCCATGAACATCGTTGAAGTGCGCCATCCACTGGTGCGGCACAAGATCGGCCTGATGCGCAACGCCGCACTCAGCACCAAGGATTTCCGCGAACTGGCCAATGAGCTGGGTACGCTGCTCGCCTACGAGGCCACCGCCGACCTGGATACCGAAGCGCACACCATGGACGGTTGGGCCGGGCCGGTGACGGTACAGCGCATCGCCGGTGCCAAGATCACGGTGGTGCCGATCCTGCGCGCCGGGCTGGGCATGCTCAGCGGCGTGCTGTCGCTGATCCCTGCCGCACGCGTGAGCGTGGTGGGCCTGCAGCGCGACGAGGAAACCCTGCAGCCGGTGCCGTATTTCGAACGGCTCACCGGCCGGCTGGAAGAGCGGGATACGCTGATCCTTGATCCGATGCTGGCCACCGGCGGCACGCTGATCGCCACCATCGACATGCTCAAGCGGGCCGGCGCACGCCGCATCAAGGGGATCTTCCTGGTCGCCGCACCAGAAGGCATCGCCGCAGTGCAGGCGGCCCACCCCGACGTGGATCTCTACACCGCGGCCATCGACGATCACCTCAACGACAAGGGCTACATCCTGCCGGGCCTGGGCGATGCCGGCGACCGTATCTTCGGCACCCGCGTCATCGGGTGATGGTTCCGTCGCGGCGGGCTGTGGCCGGCTGCTGTCCGCGCTGACGCGCGATGCCGAGCATGGCTCGGCACTACCTGGGGGCGCTCACGCCGGTGATGGCTCCGCAGCGGCGGGCTCGGCTGGCTGCCGTCCGCGCTTACGCGCGATGCCGAGCATGGCTCGGCACTACCCGGGGGGCGCTCACGCCAGTGCGTGGGCCTTGAGTTCCAGCTGCTCCTGGCGGGTCACGAAACGGCCCTTTTCATCCCGTGACAGCGTGGCAAGCGCGACGTCCGGGTCATGGGTGAAGAACAGCTGCACGTTGCGCGCCAGCTTGTCCTCCAGGAACTGCCGCTTCTCGTCGATCAGCAGTTCCGCATTGCGGTCGTAGCCCATGGTGATCGGTACATGCACCCAGGAACGACCGGGAATGAGATCGGCGCAGAACACCACCCCGCCCTGCGGCAGGCCATCGCTGGCCTGCCCGACGATCTCCGCCAGCATGAGCCCCGGGGTGTGGCCGTCGCTGAAGCTGAAACGTACGCTGCGGCCCAGTGCCTTCGAATACTCGCCGTCCACCACTTCCAGCCGGCCGGTCGCCTGCAGCAGGCCAGGCAGCTCCGGGATGAAGCTGGCGCGGTCGCGTGGATGGGGCTGCACCGCACGCTGCCAGTGCTCGGCGCCGACCACGAAGGTGGCGTTGGGAAACAGCAGCTCGGGCGGGCGTCCTTCGCTCCACGGTGCCAGCAGGCCACCGGCATGGTCGAAGTGCAGGTGGCTGAGCACCACCACGTCGATATCCTCATGCTCGAATCCCGCCTCGCGCAGCGATTCGATCAGCACGTGCTGGCTTTCCTGCACGCCATAGCGCTCGCGCAGGCGCGGCTCGAAGAATGCGCCGATGCCGGTTTCGAACAGTACCGTCCGGCCTTCCAGCGGGCTGGCCAGCAGTGCCCGGCAGGCGAGCTCGATGCGGTTCAGTTCATCGGGTGCCGCCCATTTTTCCCACACGGCGCGCGGTGCGTTGCCGAACATCGCGCCGCCGTCCAGACGCTGCGAATTGCCACGGATAGACCATAGTTTCATGTGGCAATTATCGAGGGCGCATCGTTAAAAAATCGAAATCCAGAGCGTGACGACCAGCGGTCGTCACCCACCGCGCCGCAAAGTCCAGAGCATGACGACCAACGGTTGTCACCCACCGCGCAGCAAAGTCCAGAGCGTGACGACCAACGGTCGTCACCCGCCGAACAGCAAAATCCAGTGGCAAGACCCGGGGTGTGACGACCCGCGGTCGCCACGCGCCGAAGCTGGGGCACTCAGCGCACTTCGGCGCTGCCCACCGGATTACGCGGGTCGCTGCCGCCGGACAAGGTATTGCTGCGGCGATCCCACTCCACCGTCTGCAGGTTGCCCCATACGTGGCTGGAGCCACGGCCACCTGCGGCGGTATCGCCCGGCAGGTCGATCCGGTGGCCCATCGCCTGCAGCTGCTTCACGGTAGCTTCGTCGAACGCGCCGGTTTCCGCCTCGATCACGTCCGGCAGCCATTGATGGTGATAGCGCGGCAGCGCCGCCACCTGCTGTGCATCCAGACCCTGGTCGTAACCGAGAATGCCCAGCAGCACCATGGTGATGATGCGGCTGCCGCCCGGCGTACCCAGCACCACCACCTTGTCGGCGTTTTCCATGAACGTCGGCGTCATCGAACTGAGCATGCGCTTGCCGGGCTTCGGCGCATTGGCCTCGTAGCCCATCACGCCGAATGCGTTGGGCGTGCCCGGCTTCAGCGCGAAGTCGTCCATCTCGTTGTTGAGCAGCACGCCGGTGCCCTTCGGGATCAGGCCTGAGCCGTACAGCAGGTTCACCGTCTGCGTCGCGCCCACGCGGTTGCCTTCGCGGTCGATGATCGAAAAATGCGTGGTCTCGTCGTCTTCCAGCGGCGTCGGATTGCCCGACAACAGGTCGCTCGGCGTGGCCTTTTCCGGATGGATGGTGGCGCGCAGGCCCTGTGCATAGTCGCGGCTGACCAGCACCTTCTGCGGAATGTCCACGAAATCCGGGTCGCCCAGGAAGAAGGTGCGGTCACGATACGCCCGGCGCATCGCTTCCACCACCAGGTGGGTGCGGTGCGTGGGATCCATCGACTTGATGTCCCAGCCTTCCAGGATCTGCAGCATGCTGGCCAGCGCGATGCCGCCGGACGAAGGCGGTGGCGCGGTGGTGATCTTCCAGCCGTTGTAACCGAACACGATCGGCTCGCGGGTCTTCACCGTGTAGCCAGCCAGCTCAGCGGCGGTCCAGCGCCCTCCGGCCTGCTTCACGCCGGCCAGCAGCAGCTTGCCGGTCTGGCCGCGGTAGAAACCATCGAAACCACCGTCGGCGAGCCGCTCCAGGGTACTGGCCAGCTCCGGCTGCCGGAAGATGTCGCCTTCGGCGATCGGCTTGCCGCCACGCAGGTAGACTTCGCGCGTACCGGCATAACGCTCCATCACCTCGCGCCGCGACGCGTAGCCGGACGCCATGCGCGCGTAGACCGGAAACCCTTCGCGGGCGATGCGGATGGCCGGCTGCAGCGACGCCTTCAGCGGCAGCTTGCCGTGCTTGCCGGACAGCTCCACCAGTGCCGCCGGCAGGCCGGGAATGCCGGCCGACCAGGCACCATTGACCGAACGATCGCGATCCAGGTTGCCGTCCTTGTCCAGGAATGCGGCCTCGGTGGCCGCGGCCGGCGCGGTTTCGCGCGCATCCAGCATGATGTCCTTGCCGGAGGCCGCATCATGCAGCAGGAAGAAGCCGCCGCCGCCCAGCCCGGAGCTGATCGGTTCGACCACGGCCAGCGTGGAGGACACCGCCACGGCCGCATCGAAGGCATTGCCGCCCTGCGCGAGGATCTCCATGCCGGCCTGCGTGGCCAGCTGGTGGCCACTGGCGATGGCCGCCCCGTCGGGGTGCGCGGCCAATGCCGGACTCTCGGCCCGGGCCAGCGACACGGACGCCACGCCAGGCAGCAACAGGGCCAGCAACAACAGGGGTCGGGCGATCAGCTTCATTCGGATGGGGACTCCGCATAGAGTTCGGGATGATCGTGCTGCAGGCCACGCAGTTTGGCCAGCAGCTGCGTCTCGGTTTCAACGATGTCCGGATCCGGATCGATGCATTCCACCGGGCAGACGACCACGCACTGGGGCTCGTCGAAATGGCCCACGCATTCGGTGCAGCGCGCAGGGTCTATCACGTAGATGGTTTCACCCATCGAAATGGCCTGGTTCGGACAGGCCGGCTCGCAGACGTCGCAGTTGACGCAGAGCTCGTTGATTTTCAGCGACATGGCGATTGCTCCTCGCCCGCGCATGGCGTCCTGCAGGCATGGCGCAGGACGCTGGACTGGCACCGGCCGGCGCGGGCGCGCTGGCCGGTCAGGGGCGGCATCGCGGAGGATGCCGACCACGGCCACGCCGGCAGGGCGTGGCCGTTACCGCACGGGTATTACTTGGCTTCGACGAACACGTACTCGGCGCCGGTCGGCTGCACAACGGCCTGCACGCGGGCGTTGTCGGCGGCGTCGCCGATGAACAGCACGCGCACGTTCTTCATGGAATCCGGCGAGACATCCTTGAACACGGCCTGGATCATGTCGGCCATTTTGCCCGATGCCGACGAACCGAAGGCCAGCATGTTGCCCGGCTGCACGCCACGGGCAACGGCCTGGGTCGCGCTCTCGGTCTGGCGCTCGTACTTGGCGTCGAATTCCGGATCCGATTCCGGGGCGAGGTAGTACAGGAACGGGCTGTTGGTGACGTTGCCCATGTTCTGCACGGCCACCGCCTGCAGGTACTTCTTCCAGCCGGCATCATCGTCCTTGGCCGGGGCGACCAGCGCCTGCTGCGCATCGGCGGCCGGAGCCGGAGCTTCTTCCTTCTTGCAGGCGGTGAAGGCCAGGGCCAGCGAAGCAATCAGCATCGCGCGCATGGTGGTGTTCATGGGTGATCTCCCGTGGTGTTCTGTGGTTAGCGGTGGATACGTAAGGATGCCGGCGACGGTCGTCCGCCACGGGCGGGTGGATCAGGCCTGCGCCGCCTTGGCTTCGCGGGCCCTGCGCAACGCGTCGAGCACCGAGGCCGGCACGAAACCGGACACGTCGCCGCCCAGGCGTGCGATCTCGCGCACCAGCGAGGACGAGATGAAGCTGTGCTGCTCGGCCGGTGTCAGGAACAGGGTTTCGACCTCGGGGATCAGGTGGCGGTTCATGCTGGCCATCTGGAACTCGTATTCGAAATCGGATACCGCGCGCAGGCCACGCAGCAGCACGCCGCCCTGCATGGCACGGACGAAATGCGCCAGCAGCGTATCGAAACCGCGCACTTCCACGTTGGCGTGATGGGACAGCGCGTCACGGGCCAGCTGCACGCGCAGTTCCAGCGGCAGCGTCGGGCCCTTGGACGGGCTCTGCGCCACGCCGACCACGACCTTTTCGAACAGCGGCGCAGCGCGGTTCACCAGGTCGATATGACCATTGGTGACCGGATCGAAGGTGCCCGGGTAAACGGCGATGCGACGGTTGGCGACGGTCATGTGCGGTCGTGAACGTTCAGATTGGGTCAAAGTGTAGCAGTGGCGCGCCGGTACAGCGCAAAGCGCACCTCCCGGGTGGCCCCCTCGCGGTGCAGCATCCAGTCGCCCGGCAGCGCCGGCGGCTGTCCGGCCGGCGATTCCACGTACAGCCACGCATCGGCGGCCAGATGGCGCGGAAGCTGCGCCATCACCGCACCCCACAGGCCATCGGCGAATGGCGGATCGACGAAGGCGATGTCCGCCCCGGCCGCCGGAGCATCCTGCAGCCAGCGCAGCGCATCGACCTGCAGCACCTGCACACGGTCTCCGGCCCCCAGCTTTTCCACCGCCGCGCGCAGATTGCCGGCCAGCTGCGGATCGCGCTCGACCAGGGTGGCATGCGCGGCACCACGCGACACCGCCTCCAGGCCCAGCGCGCCGCTGCCGGCGAACACATCCAGCACCTTCGCCCCGCCCAGCTTCGGCAGCAGCCAGTTGAACAGCGTTTCGCGCACGCGGTCGCTGCTCGGGCGCAGGCCAGGCAGGGTCGGCACCGGCAGTCGGGTATTGCGCCAGCGTCCGCCGATGATGCGCACCTGGCCTTCGCCCGCGCCGCGGCCGCTCATGGTTGGCCCTCACAGGCCTGGTTTGGAGAATTCAGCATGGTGGAATTGTAAGTCGGGCGGGCCACGCCCCGCTCCCCCCGCCCCCACGCCCCTTGATTTCGGGACAATCACCCTTACCCCTTCCGCAGGCCGCAGCCTGCTGGCGCGGCGAACGACATGGAGCCCCGAAGATGACCGAACCCCCCCAGACCGAAACCCTTGGCTTCCAGACCGAGGTCAAGCAGCTGCTGCAGCTGATGATCCATTCGCTGTACTCCAACAAGGAGATCTTCCTGCGCGAGCTGGTGTCCAACGCCGCCGACGCCGCTGACAAGCTGCGCTTCGAAGCGCTGACGCAGCCGGCGCTGCTGGAAGACGACAGCGAACTGCGCGTGCGCGTCAGCTTCGATCCGTCCGCCCACACGGTGACCATCGAGGACAACGGCATCGGCATGAGCCGCGCTGACGCGGTGGCGCACCTGGGCACCATCGCGAGGTCCGGCACCGGCGAGTTCCTGCGCCAGCTGTCCGGCGACCAGAAGAAGGATTCGCAGCTGATCGGCCAGTTCGGCGTCGGCTTCTACAGCGCGTTCATCGTCGCCGACCAGGTGGATGTGTATTCACGGCGCGCCGGTCTGGCCGCCGACGAGGGCGTTCACTGGTCCTCGCGCGGCGAAGGCGAATTCGACATCGCCCGCATCGACAAGCCCGAGCGTGGCACCCGCATCGTGCTGCACCTGAAGGACGATGAGCAGGGCTTCGCGGACGGCTGGCGCCTGCGCGGCATCCTCAAGAAGTATTCGGACCACATCGGCCTGCCGATCCAGATGCCGAAGGACAGCCCTGCGCCGGAAGGCGAAGAGGCCACGCCGGCACCGCTGGAATGGGAATCCGTCAACCGCGCCAGCGCGCTGTGGACCCGTCCGCGCACCGAGGTCAGCGACGCCGAGTACAACGAATTCTACAAGCACGTGGCGCACGACCATGCCGATCCGCTGGCATGGAGCCACAACAAGGTGGAAGGCAAGCTGGAATACACGTCGCTGCTGTACGTGCCGGGCCGTGCACCGTTCGACCTGTACCACCGCGAGGCGCCGAAGGGGCTGAAGCTGTATGTGCAGCGCGTCTTCGTGATGGACCAGGCAGAACAGTTCCTGCCGCTGTACCTGCGCTTCATCAAGGGGGTGGTGGATTCCAACGACCTGTCCCTGAACGTCTCGCGGGAGATCCTGCAGTCCGGCCCGGTCATCGATTCGATGAAGGCCGCGCTGACCAAGCGGTCGCTGGACATGCTGGAGAAGCTGGCCAGGGACAAGCCGGAGCAGTACGCCACCTTCTGGAAGGAATTCGGGCAGGTGCTGAAGGAAGGCCCGGCCGAGGATTACAGCAACCGCGAGAAGGTCGCCGGCCTGCTGCGCTTCGCTTCCACCCGGGGCGACGGCGATGCACAGGCCGTGTCGCTGGCCGACTACCTGGGCCGCGTTGTGGAAGGCCAGGACACGATCTATTACCTGACCGGCGAGAGCTACAGCCAGGTGCGCAACAGCCCGCACCTGGAAGTGTTCCGCAAGAAGGGCATCGAAGTGCTGCTGCTGACCGACCGCATCGACGAATGGCTGATGGGCTATCTGACCGAGTTCGATGGCAAGCGCTTTGTCGATATCGCACGCGGCGACCTGGATCTGGGCGCATTGGAAAGCGAGGAAGACAAGCAGGCGCAGGAATCTGCGGCCAAGGACAAGCAGGCGTTGGTGGAGCGGTTGAAGACCGCCCTGGGCGATGACGTGGCCGAAGTGCGCGTGTCACACCGGTTGACCGACTCGCCGGCGGTGCTGGCCATCGGTGAACAGGACCTGGGCCTGCAGATGCGCCAGATTCTGGAAGCGAGCGGACAGAAGGTGCCCGACAGCAAGCCGGTGCTGGAGATCAATCCTGCACATCCGCTGATCGCCAAGCTGGAAGCAGAAGCCGATGGCGCGCGTTTCGATGATCTCGGCCGCGTGTTGTTCGACCAGGCCGCACTGGCCGCCGGTGACAGCCTGAAGGATCCCGGTGCCTACGTGGCACGGCTGAACAGGCTGCTGCTGGAACTGTCTGCCTGACCCGCCGTCGGCCGGCGCCACTTGGCGGGTGACGACCATCTGGTGGGTGACGACCGTTGGTCGTCACCGCCTGTACTCCCAGCCTCTGAACATGCCGGCCAATGGCCGGCATCCACCGCATTCGTCCACATGGCCCGTGCAGGGCCCGGTGGTAGCATGTCCCCCTGATTCCAGCTGCTCTCGCCAATGCTCAGTTTTTTCCGCCGCAAGAAGCCCGAAGACGCACCGCAGAACGGCACCTCCAGGACCCAGCATTACTCTGCTGAGGAGCTGGCGGCGGCGTTCCCGTCCGCCGCACGCGAGGATCCTGCGCGCGTCGAGCCTGCACCACAGGTACTGCCCGAGGCGCTGCAGCCGGCTCCGGACGCTGCACCGGAACCGGCACCGGCGGAGTCACCGGCAAGCGCTGTTGCCGATGCGCCATCCCCACCCGCTTCCGTTGTTCCTGCGGCAGCTCCGGTTCAGGCGCCCACGTCCGTCCAGACAGTCGCGGAACCCGCGCCTGCGCATGTGCCGCCTTCGCTGGAAGAACTGGCAGCGTCGGTACTCGCCCCGGTCACCCACGCTGCGCCGACCGCCGATCCCGTGGCACCGGCGGCGGACCTGCCGGTGTTCGTGGAAGCCGAACCTGCACCCGCAGGCAAGCCCGGCTGGCGCGAACGCCTGCGCAACAGCACCTTTGCACGCAGTTTTGGTGGCCTGTTCTCGCGCAATCCCAAGCTCGACGACGACCTGCTGGATGAAATCGAAACCGCGCTGATCACCGCCGACGTCGGCGTCACCGCGACAACAGCGCTGGTGGACGGCCTGCGCAGGCGGATGAAGGCACGCGAATTCACCGATGCCAACGCACTGCTGACCGCGCTGCGCGCTGATCTGATCGGAATATTGCGACCGGTGGCGAAGCCGCTGGTGATCGATCCGGCCGCCAGGCCGTTCGTGGTGCTCACCGTTGGCGTCAACGGCGTCGGCAAGACCACCACCATCGGCAAGCTTGCCAAGCGTTTCAAGGACGACGGCCACAGTCTGATGCTGGCCGCCGGCGATACCTTCCGTGCCGCGGCAGTAGCGCAGCTGCAGGCCTGGGGCGAGCGCAACGGCGTGGCCGTGGTCGCCCAGGGCCAGAACGCGGACGCTGCCTCGGTGGCGTTCGATGCGCTGCAGGCAGGCAAGGCGCGCGGCACCTCGGTGCTGATCGCCGATACCGCCGGCCGCCTGCACACCCAGTCCGGGCTGATGAACGAGCTGGGCAAGATCCGCCGCGTGCTCGGCAAGATCGACGCTTCGGCGCCGCATGAGGTGCTGATGGTGATCGACGGCACCACCGGCCAGAACGCGCTCTCGCAGCTGCGCCAGTTCAATGCTGCGGTGAACGTAACCGGTCTGGTGGTGACCAAGCTGGACGGCACCGCCAAGGGCGGCGTGGTGTTCGCGCTGGCGCAGGAATTCGGCATTCCGATCCGCTTCGCCGGCATCGGCGAACGCCCGGAAGACCTGCGCGTGTTCGACCCGGAAGCGTTCGTCGACGCACTGCTGCCCGAAGCGCTGGGAAGTGCCTGAGGCTGCCGTGGCCGCAGCCGTGCGCTCATCGGCGCCGGCTGCCGGCACCGATGCGTTCGTCGACGGTCTGTTGCGATGGTTCGACGTGCATGGCCGCCATGACCTGCCCTGGCAGCATCCACGCACACCCTACCGGGTGTGGCTGTCGGAAATCATGCTGCAGCAGACCCAGGTCGCCACGGTCATCCCGTATTTCCTGAAGTTCCTGCACCACTTCCCCACCCTGCCCGACCTGGCCGCCGCCGACAATGACGCGGTGATGGCGCAGTGGGCGGGGCTGGGCTACTACGCGCGCGCTCGCAACCTGCATGCCGCCGCCCAGCGATGCGTCGAACAGCATGGCGGCGACCTGCCACGGGATTTCGATGCGCTGCATGCGCTGCCAGGCATCGGTCGAAGCACCGCCGGAGCGATCCTGAGCCAAGCGTGGAAGGACCCGTTCGCGATCCTCGATGGCAACGTGAAGCGTGTGCTGACGCGTTACCACGGCATCGAGGGATTTCCCGGCCTGCCCGCCGTGGAGCGCTCGCTATGGGCCATCGCCGAAGCACATGCTGCCTGCGTACCCTCGGGACGCATGGCCGATTACACGCAGGCGCAGATGGATCTTGGCGCCACGCTGTGCACGCGCAGCCGGCCCACCTGTGCGATCTGTCCGCTGCAGGAAGACTGCGTGGCACGCCGCGAAGGGCTGACCGCACAGCTGCCGACCCCCAGGCCGGGCAAGGTGCTGCCCGAACGCGAAGCCATCGCCCTGCTGCTGCACGATGGCCAAGGCCGGCTGTTGCTGCAGAAGCGACCGCAGACCGGTATATGGGCGTCGTTGTGGACGCTGCCGCAGGCCGATACCACGGTGGCGATGCAGGACTGGTTCGACGCGCACGTGGAAGGCGCGCTGGAGGATGCGATCGAACTGCCGGTGCTGCAGCACACCTTCAGCCATTACCGGTTGCATCTGCAGATACTGCGCACCCGCGTGGACGGCCTGCGCATCGACGACCCGATGCTGCGCTGGGTAGCCGGACACGAACTGCCCGCCCTGGGCCTGCCCGCCCCGATCCGCAAGCTGCTGGATTCGCTGTAGCGCCGGGCTCTGACCGGTTGATGCCACGCCGCGCAGCGTCACGTAGAGCCGGGCTCTGCGCGGTTGATATACCGCGATCGTCCAGCGGGGCAGAGCCCCGCTCTACTAGACAGATGCAGCGGGGCAGAGCCCCGCTCCACGTCAGCTGTTCGCCTGCGGGGCGACGTATCCTGCGGGGGCTTCAGCGCCGCCGCTAAACAGGAATTTGACCAGCTCCTCTTCCAGGAACGCGCGATGCTTCGGATCGCGCGGCGACAGCCGGTTCTCGTTGATCAGCATCGTCTGGTGCGCCAGCCACGCGCTCCATGCCGGCTTGCCGATGTCCGCGAAGACGCGCTTGCCCAGCTCGCCGGGATACGGTACGAAGTCCAGCCCTTCGGCTTCGCGTTGTTCGTACTGGCAGAAAACGGTGCGCGGCATGTCGATCAGTGCTCGTGTGCGGAATCGTCACCATTGTAGGCCGCGACGCGATCAATCACCCGCAGGCTCGTCTCCGCGTTCCTGCACCTGCGCCTGGCGCAGCTCCTGTTCGGACGCGCGCACGGCCTTGATGTCCAATTTACGGATACTGGCAATGGAGCATGGGAACTGCGGACCGGGACCGTTGCCCAGCACCAGCACCTTGTCGAAGCGTGCCGAAACCCGGCCTGCCCTGCTGGTCAGGCCGATCGCCTGGGCATACGGCAGCTCCTGGCAGGGCCCGGACAGTTCCAGCAGATAGGCTTCGCTGGGGCGGGTCCACACGGCCAGCGCACTGTCGCCGAGCTCGTTCCAGCCGTTGAGGCTGCCGGAGAACTGCATGTCGTTCTGCGGCGGACCTGCGTGGGCGCGGTACAACTCCAGGCGCTCGGCGCCTCCCAGTCTTCCGGTGGCGCACGCGGCAAGCAGGCAACACAGCAGTGCGGCGGCAGACAGGCGCTTCATGGCGGGCTCCGGTGCAGGGTCGTGGCACCGATGATGCGCCGCCGGACGTGAAGGCCGGGCGGCCCCCGGTAGAGCCGACCCATGGTCGGCTGTTCGAAAAGCGTGACGACCAACGGTCGTCACC
>JAEZCF010000115.1 GCA_023430045.1 Pseudomonadota bacterium
TCGTTTCGCGCCATCCATGGCGCTCAACGGTCCCACCCAGCCCGGCCCCTCCTCCCCCTCGGCATCGCGTGGCATCCAGCCGCGTAGAAAAAAGAAAAAGAGCAAAAGCAAGGCACCAGCCCTCCCCCTTCCGGGAGCCGCGGTGCTGCGCTTCTGCTCTTTTTTCTTTCTTCACGCGGCTGGCGCTCGCGTGATGTGTCGAAGGCCGGGCGGCGTGGGTTGGCGGGACCCGTTGAGCCCCCGGACGGGGCGAAAGGAGCTTACATGGACGTACTTGCAGCGTGTCCCGCCAACCCACGCCGCCCGGCCCTCATGGAACGGGTATCCGGGGCGTCAGCCGCGAGGGGCTTCGCCGTTCGCTGGCTACTTCAGCCGATCCAACGCCTCGACGAGTTCATCCGCCAGCGGGGCGTTCAGCACGTAGGGCGTCCTGCCGGCATCCAGCGCGAACTCCAGCGACGCCGCGTGCAGGAACAGCCGCTTCAGCCCGATCTGCTCGCGCAGCCGCTTGTTGACCGCAGGATCGCCGTACTTGTCGTCGCCTGCCACCGGATGGCCAAGATGCTGGGCGTGCACGCGGATCTGGTGGGTGCGGCCCGTCTCGATCCGCACCTCGCAATACGAATGGCCACCACGACGCTCCAGCACCTTGAAGTGGCTCACCGATGGCTTGCCGATGGCGTTCACCTGCACATGCCGCTCGCCGCCCTGGCGGAGCCCCACGTGCAATGGCGCATCCACGGTCATCGTCCCGTCCGGCATGCGACCGGCCAGCAGCGTCAGGTAACGCTTGCGGATGCCCGCACCGTGGTCCTCACGCAGAAGCGCCTGCAGCTCGCTCAGCGCCGAGCGCTTCTTGGCCACGATCAACAGCCCGGACGTGTCGCGATCCAACCGGTGAACCAGTTCCAGCGTGCGTCCCGGGCGCAGCGCGCGCAGGGTTTCGATGGCCCCGAAGCTGATTCCGCTGCCACCGTGGCTGGCCACGCCGGACGGCTTGTTCAGCGCCAGCAGGCGTTCATCCTCGAACACGATCGCCTGTTCCAGCCGGCGCATGAAGCCTTCCGGCGGACCGGCCTTGTCTCCCTCTTCGGCGAGACGGACCGGCGGCACGCGTACCTCATCGCCGGCCTCAAGCTTGCGCTCGGCCTTGGCGCGGCCCCCGTTCACGCGCACCTGGCCGCTGCGCACCAGCTTGTATACCAGGCTGCGGGGCGCTCCTTTCAGCTGGCCAAGCAGGAAATTGTCCAGCCGCTGTCCTGCACGATCGTCGGAAACAGTGATCATGCGCACGGAGGGCTTGTCGGAAGCGGCTATCGGGGTGTCTTGGGCGGTCATCAGGCAGTTTATTCTGGTACACTCGGGCGGCGAGATAAGGGATTGATTTCGTTGGAAGTTACTCAGGGCCAGAAGCCCAGCTTCCGACGAATCCGGCACAGTGCGCGACCACCGCCCCCGGGGCGGCCATGTTAGCGGCTCGCCGGCGTTCCCGGCCATCGCCGATTGCCTGACACGCAATCGCGCTGAACATGCCCCGCGTGGCGCTCCAGCCCTGCTGACAGCTGCCGCCGGTCCGTAATACCCAAAAACCAGAATGAGAGCGCTCCCGCGGCCTGCCGTGGTGTCGTAGCGCTGGAAACCCGGGCCACCCTCCCCGCGCCTGCGCGAATGGGCGGCCAGCCGTGTCCAGAGGCGAAACTCCATGGCGTTCCGCGCGGTAGCCGCTTGCGAGGAACGCAACAATGAAGCGAATGCTGATCAACGCCACGCAGGCTGAAGAACTGCGTGTCGCCATCGTCGATGGCCAGTCGTTGTACGACATCGACATCGAACAGCCGAACAAGGAACAGAAGAAGTCCAACATCTACAAGGGCCGGATCTTCCGCATCGAGCCCTCGCTGGAAGCCGCCTTCGTCGAATACGGCGGTGGCCGCCACGGCTTCCTGCCGCTGAAGGAAATCTCCCGCGATTACTTCCAGGCCGGCGTGGACCACAACAAGGCCGGTATCCGCGAACTCCTGCGCGAAGGCCAGGAAGTGGTGGTGCAGATCGACAAGGATGAACGCGGCAACAAGGGCGCCGCCCTGACGACGTTCATCTCGCTGGCCGGCCGGTACATGGTGCTGATGCCGAACTCGCCGAGCGCCGGTGGCGTTTCCCGTCGCATCGAGGGCGAGGACCGCGCTGCGCTGAAGGATGCGCTGGACAAGCTGGACATCCCCGATGACATGGGCGTGATCATCCGCACCGCCGGCGTCGGCCGCGATGCCGAAGAGCTGCAGTGGGACCTGGATTACCTGCTGAACGTGTGGCGCGCCATCGCCGACGCCGCCCTGAGCAAGCCCGCCCCGTTCCTGATCTACCAGGAATCGCGCCTGATCGTACGCGCCCTGCGTGACTACCTGCGCGCCGACATCGGCGAGATCCTGGTCGACACCGAGGAAATGTACGAGCACGCCCGCGAGTTCATGCAGCAGGTGATGCCGCAGACCCTGCGCAAGCTCAAGCATTACAAGGACGACATCCCGCTGTTCAACCGCTTCCAGATCGAATCGCAGATCGAAGGCGCCTACGAGCGGAACGTACGCCTGCCGTCGGGCGGCTCCATCGTGGTCGACCAGACCGAAGCACTGACCGCCATCGACGTGAACTCCTCGCGCGCCACCAAGGGCAGCGACATCGAGGACACCGCCTTCCAGACCAATCTGGAAGCCGCCGAAGAAGCCGCCCGCCAGCTGCGCCTGCGCGACCTGGGTGGCCTGGTGGTCATCGATTTCATCGACATGTCGTCCAACAAGCACCAGCGCGAGGTGGAAAACCGCCTGGCGCAGGCCCTCAAGTACGACCGTGCGCGCGTCCAGGTCGGTCGCATCTCGCGTTTCGGCCTGCTGGAAATGAGCCGCCAGCGCCTGCGTCCCAGCCTGGGTGAATCCAGCCAGCTGGTCTGCCCGCAGTGCGAAGGCCACGGCCGCATGCGCAGCGTCGAATCGCTGTCGCTGTCGATCATCCGCGTGGCTGAAGAGCACGCGATGAAGGAGAACACCGGGCAGGTGCTGGTACAGGCCCCGGTGGAAATCGCCAATTACCTGCTGAACGAAAAGCGCAGTGCACTGCGCGAAATCGAACAGCGCCATGCGGCACCGATCGTGATCGTCGCCGACGAGCAGCTGCGTACCCCGCACTACGCGGTGACGCGCCTGCGCGAGAACGAACTGGGCGAAGAAAGCGGCAAGCCGAGCTACCAGCGCGGCACCCCGCGCAAGCTGCCGGTGCATGCGCTGACCAAGGGCCAGCTGAACATCCCGCCGCCGGCCGTCACCCAGGTGCAGCACAGTGCACCGGCACCGGTACGCGAGGAACAGGCACCGCAGCCGGCTCCTGCGCCGGTGGCAGCGCCCGCTCCGGCACCGGCCGCCAGCGGCGGCGTGGTGGGCTGGTTCAAGCG
>JAEZCF010000003.1 GCA_023430045.1 Pseudomonadota bacterium
GCGCCCCCGGTTACAGCCGACCCAGGGCCGGCTGTTCTAAACCCGTCACGCCAACGGGGCGACACCCACCGCGCCAGCCCCGACGACCAACGGTCGTCATCCACCACGCCAGCCCCGACGACCAACGGTCGTTACCTACTGCGCCAGCCCTGACGAAAACCGGTCGTCATCCACCACATCACGACATCGCTCAGACGTCGGCGTGCGCCAGCGCGTGCAGCTTGCCTTCGCGCAGTTCCAGCACGCGGTCCAGGCGCCGCGCCAGGCTGCGGTCATGCGTGACCAGCACCAGCGAGGTGTGACGCGCGCGGTTGAGCTCCAGCATCAGGTCGAACACCGTACCGGCAGTCCGATCATCGAGGTTGCCGGTCGGTTCGTCGCCGAGCACGCACGCCGGCTGGTTGACCAGCGCGCGCGCGACCGCCGCACGCTGCCGCTCGCCGCCGGACAGCTCGCCCGGCTTGTGCTGCAGGCGATGGCCGAGACCGACCGATTCCAGCAGCTGGCGGGCCCTGCCCTGCGCCGCGGCTACCTCGCCGCCACCCAGCAGCACCGGCATCATCACGTTTTCCAGCGCGGTGAACTCCGGCAGCAGGTGATGGAACTGGTACACAAAGCCCAGCGCACGGTTGCGCAGCTGACCGCGCGCGCCATCGGACAACGCCGACATGCGCTGCCCGGCGACATACACTTCGCCGGCACTGGGAACATCCAGGCCGCCCAGCAGGTGCAGCAGCGTACTCTTGCCGGCACCGGAAGCGCCGATGATCGCTACGGTTTCACCGGCAGCGACATGCAGATCCAGGCCATCGAACACCGGCGTATGCATCCGGCCTTCGGCGTAGGTCTTGCCGAGCGCTTCGGCACGGATCACTTCCTGGCCGGGGGTGAGAACCTCATTCATAACGCAGCGCCTCCGCGGGCTGGGTGCGGGCCGCGCGCCACGCCGGGTACAGGGTGGCCAGGAAACTCATCAGCAGCGCGATCACCGTGATCACCACGATGTCGGCAGGCTGCATGTCGGTCGGCAGGCCGGTGATGTAGTACACGTCCTCGGGCAGCAGCTTGACGTTGAACACTGCTTCGATGGCGCCGAGGATGCGCTCCAGGTTTAGGGTCAGGGTGATGCCACCGATCACGCCAGCCACCGTGCCGATGATGCCGATCAGCGAGCCCTGCACCATGAACACGCCCATCACCCCGCGCGGCGTCAGGCCCAACGTGCGCAGGATGGCGATGTCGGCCTGCTTGTCGGTCACCAGCATCACCTGCGAGGACACCAGGTTGAAGGCGCCCATCGCGATGATCAGCGACAGCAGGATGCCCATCACCACCTTTTCCATGCGCAGCGAGTGGTACAGGTTCGCGTTCTGCTGCGTCCAGTCGCTCACCCGGTATGCGCCACCCAGGCGCTGCGCCAGCTCCACGCCCACGTCCAGCGCCTTGTCCATGTCATGCAGCTTCAGGCGCACGCCGGTGGCGCCGTCGATGCGCAGCACACGTTCCAGGTCCTGCATGTTGGCGAAGGCCACGCCACGATCAATCTCGTTGTAACCGGCCTCGAAAATTCCGCTGACCGTGAAGCGTTTCATGCGCGGAATGGCGCCCATCGGCGTGCCCTGCACTTCGGCCAGCGTCACCACCACCTGGTCGCCCACGCCGACGCCCAGCCAGATCGCCAGTTCCTGCCCGAGCAGAAGGTTGTAGCTGCCCGATTCCAGGCTGTCGAAACGGCCCTTCTTCATCTTCTCGGCGACCACCGACACCTTCGGTTCCATCGTCGGGTCCACGCCCTGTACCAGCGCACCCTGCACGCGCGTGCCGCTGATCATCGCCTGGATCTCGATGTACGGCGCCGCGCCGGCCACGCGCGGATCCTGGTAGGCGGCATCCACGGCGCGCTGCCAGTCGCTCATCGGCTCGCCGTCGCGGCTGATGGTGGTGTGCGCGGACATCTGCAGCAGGCGGTCGCGGATCTCCTTCTGGAACCCGCTCATCACCGCCAGCGTGGTGATCAGCACGGTCACGCCCAGCGCGATACCGAGGATGGATGCCATCGAGATGAAGGAAATGAAGCCGTTGCGCCGTTTGGCGCGCAGGTAGCGCAGGCCGATCGAGACGGGAATGGGTTTGAACATGCAGGTGCGCCGATGAATTCGGCTTATGGTGCCACCGACGGCGGCTGACGGGAAACCGCACGGGATCGAACGGCCAGTCGCAGTTCACGTCGTTGCCGCCCATCCAGCGTATCCGGCCAGAACAACAGGTGTCCGCCGCGTCCCGGCCCCTGCCAGCGCAGTTGCAGCCAGGGCCCGCGGACGTGAAGCGATGGCGCCTCCAGCTCCACGCCATCCAGCAGCAGCGGGCGTGGTGGCGCCTGCAGCCATAGCAGGCGCGATGGCCTTCGCAGCTCGCGCCACAGGCTGGCAAGGCCTGTCAGCCAGGCCAACAGCACCACCGGGGCCTGCCATCGCACGGGCAGGTCGCTGGCGGCCATCAACCACGGCGCTGCCATCAGCGCACCCGCTTCAGCCAGCGCGCGCAGGCGCGATGGGCGCCATTCAAGCCTTGAGAGCGCTGATGCGTTCGAGCAGGGGGACGGCGTGTGCATGCGGACAGGCCTCGTAGCCCATGAACCACCGCCACAGCCTATCGTCCTCGCACTCCAGCAGGAACAGGAAAACCTCGCGTTCTTCGGCCGGCGCAGTGGCCCATTCGCGGTCGAGGTAACGTTCGAACAACTGGTCCAGTTCACGCATGCCACGGCGGCAACGCCAGCGCAGCTTCTTCAGCAGGGTAGTTTCGTCCATCAGCACGTGTCCCGGAAAAAGGAAAGCCGAGCATGGCTCGGCTTTACCGGAAAGAGCAGCCGGGCATGGCCCGGCTCCACTCAGGCGCGGCGCGCCATCATCAGCTTTTTGATCTCGGCGATCGCCAGCGCCGGGTTCAGGCCCTTCGGGCAGGTCCGGGCGCAGTTCATGATGGTGTGGCAGCGGTAAAGCTTGAACGGATCTTCCAGGTCGTCCAGGCGCGCACCGGTGTCCTCATCACGCGAATCGATGATCCAGCGGTACGCCTGCAGCAGGATCGCCGGGCCGAGGTAACGCTCGCCGTTCCACCAGTAACTCGGGCAGCTGGTCGAGCAGCAGGCGCACAGGATGCACTCGTACAGGCCGTCCAGCTTCCTGCGGTCTTCCGGCGACTGCAGGCGCTCACGGTCCGGCGGTGCCGGCGTCTGCGTGCGGATCCACGGCTTGATCGAGGCGTACTGGGCGTAGAAATGGGTCAGGTCGGGGACCAGATCCTTGACCACGCTCATGTGCGGCAGCGGATAGATCGGCACTTCCTTCTTGCCGCAGTCCTCGATGGCACGCGTGCACGCCAGCGTGTTGGTGCCATCGATGTTCATCGCGCACGAACCGCAGATACCCTCGCGGCAGGAACGGCGGAACGTCAGGGTCGGATCGATCTCGTTCTTGATCTTGATCAGGGCGTCCAGGACCATCGGTCCGCAGGTGTCCAGATCGATCTCGTACGTATCGGTGCGCGGATTGCTGTCGTCGTCCGGACTCCAGCGGTAGACCTTGAAGGTGCGCACGTTCTTCGCGCCGCCGGTGGCGGGGAAGTGCTTGCCCTTCGTGATCTTTGAATTCTTCGGCAGGGAAAACTCGGCCATGGCTGCTCTCGTTGGCTCAGGCGGCCCGCGCCATGGTGGCGCGGATTGCATGGTAGGCGGGGGTCGCGATCAGTACACGCGCGGCTTCGGCGGCACCACGTCAACCTCATCGGTCAGCGTGTACATGTGCACCGGACGGAAATCGAAGCTGCACTTGCCCTTCTCGTCGACCTTGACCATCGTGTGCTTGTGCCAGTTCACGTCGTCGCGGTCCGGGAAGTCCTCATGCGCGTGGGCACCGCGGCTTTCCTTGCGCTGCTCGGCCGAGTTGATCGTCGCCACTGCGTTGAGCAGCAGGTTGTTCAACTCGTAGGTTTCGATCAGGTCGGAATTCCAGACCAGCGAACGGTCGCTGACCTTGACGTCCTCGAACGAATCGAAGATGCCGGCCATCTTCTCGCAGCCTTCCTTCAGCGTCTGGCTGGTACGGAACACGGCGGCGTCGGCCTGCATGGTGCGCTGCATGTTGTCGCGGATCACCGAGGTCGGGGTATCGCCCTTGGCGTAGCGCAGCTTGTCCAGCAGGCCCAGCGCCTTGTCACAGGCATCGGACGGCAGCGGCTTGTGCGCGGCGCCCGGCTTGATGGTCTCGGCGCAGCGGTTGGCCACCGCACGACCGAAGACCACCAGATCCAGCAGCGAGTTGGAGCCCAGGCGGTTGGCGCCGTGCACCGAAACGCAGGCCGCTTCGCCGATGGCGTACAGGCCCGGGATGACCGCATCCGGGTTGTCGCCGTCGATCCGCACCACTTCGCCATGGAAGTTGGTGGGGATGCCGCCCATGTTGTAGTGCACGGTCGGGATGACCGGGATCGGCTGCTTGTGCACGTCCACGCCCGCGAAGATGCGCGCGCTTTCGGCGATGCCGGGCAGCTTGTCATCGATCACGCCCGGGCCGAGGTGGGTCAGGTCGAGCAGGATGTGGTCCTTGTGCTCGCCAACGCCACGGCCTTCACGGATTTCCACGGTCATCGAACGCGCGACCACGTCACGCGAGGCCAGGTCCTTGTAGTGCGGTGCGTAACGCTCCATGAAGCGCTCGCCGCTGCTGTTGCGCAGGATGCCACCTTCGCCGCGAACGCCTTCAGTGATCAGGCAGCCCGCACCGTAGATGCCGGTGGGATGGAACTGCACGAACTCCATGTCCTGCATCGCGATGCCCGCGCGCATGGCCAGGCCGCCGCCGTCACCGGTGCAGGTATGGGCGGACGTCGCGCTGAAGTAGGCACGGCCGTAACCGCCGGTGGCCAGCACCACACCCTGGGCGCGGAACAGATGCAGCGAACCCTCGGCCATGTCGATGGCCAGCACGCCGCGGCAGGTCCCGTCTTCGTCGAAGATCAGATCCAGCGCGAAGTATTCGATCATGAAGCGCGCATCGTGCTTCAGCGACTGCTGGTACAGCGTGTGCAGCATCGCGTGGCCGGTACGGTCGGCCGCCGCGCAGGTACGCTGCGCCGCCGGGCCTTCGCCGTACTTGGTGGTCATGCCACCGAACGGGCGCTGGTAGATCTTGCCCTCTTCGGTACGGCTGAACGGCACGCCGTAGTGCTCCAGCTCGATGATCGCCGGGATCGCCTCGCGGCACATGTACTCGATGGCATCCTGGTCGCCCAGCCAGTCCGAGCCCTTGATGGTGTCGTAGAAGTGGTAGCGCCAGTCGTCCTCGCCCATGTTGCCGAGCGCGGCCGAGATGCCACCCTGGGCGGCGACGGTGTGCGAGCGGGTCGGGAATACCTTGGTCAGGCACACGGTCTGCAGGCCCTTGGCGGCCAGGCCGAACGTGGCGCGCAGGCCGGCACCGCCGGCGCCGACCACGACCATGTCGTACTTGTGTTCGGTGATCTTGTAAGCGGACATCTAATCTGGATTCCTGTCTTGGTGCCTGGACTCAGGCAACGCCGAGCGCAATGCGGGCGACCGCAAACACACTGACGATCGCGCCGAGCACGGCGATGAACTTCACCGTGGTCTGCAGCGCCAGGGCCAGCAGCGAATTGTGGATGTAGTCTTCCAGCACGACCTGCAGGCCGATCTGCGCATGCCAGAACATGGCCACCAGGAAGCCGACGATGAGGATTGCGTTCCACGGCTTGGCCACGGCCGCAGTAGCGGTCACGTAGTCGGCACCCAGCAGGCTCAGCACGAAGACCAGGAACCAGATCGACAGCGCGACCAGCGCGGTGGCGGTCAGTCGCTGGTGCACGAAATGCTCCGTGCCGGTCTTGGCGGCGCCCAGCCCGCGGACGTTCTTCAGCGGAGTACGGTAACGGCTCATGCGGCACCTCCGGAAACCAGGACCCAGGCCCAGATGAGCGCGGTGATCACAAGCGAGGCGATGACCGACAGCCAGCTGCTGCGGACGAAGGCCGGGATGCTGAAGCCGATCGCGAAGTCCTGCACGATGTGGCGGATGCCGTTGCACAGGTGGTAGGCGAAGGACCAGGTCCATGCGAACAGGAACAGCTTGCCGTACCAGGCCCCGGCATGGTCGGTGAAGCAGGTCCAGGATTCGGGGCCCATCATCAGGGCGAGCAGGCCGCCGGCAATGATCAGGGCTCCAACAGACAGAAAGATGCCCGTGGCTCGATGCAGGATCGAGGTGGCCATCTGGATCTGCCAGCGATACACCTGGAGGTGCGGGGAAAGGGGACGTTCTCTGGTCGCCATTCGCTGGGCTCGTTGTCTCGGCTGGGCGGCGCAATGCCGCGTTGGCTCAATGCTGATCAGAAATCGATGCAGCGTCCGTTTTTTTCCCAGTCCCCGTACCGCACCGGATCAAGTCCGCCGCGGCCACCATATTCCTTCTGCTCCGCGGGCATGCTTTCGGGCGCGGGCGCCTTCGGGTCCAGCGGGGCTTCAGGTACGGTGTCGGGAGTGGGGGTTGTTTGGCCTATCATCAGTGGTCTCGCAACGCACAAATTCTAGACCTCGTTCACGTGCCTGACAACCTTTCCCTTGTTTTCCCCGGATATCCGCTGCTGGATGACCGCCAGGTACTGGCGGTTTCCGGGCCCGACGCGGTGGCGTTCGCGCATGCGCAGTTCTCCAGCGATGTGCAGGCGCTGGCCGACAACCATTGGCAGTGGAGCGCTTGGCTGACCGCCAAGGGCCGCACCATCGCGGTGTTCCAGCTCATCCGTCGCTCGCCTGAGGAACTGTTGCTGGTTCTGGCCGACGGCGATGCCGATGAGATTGGTTCGCAACTGCAGCGCTTCGTCTTCCGTCGCAAGGTCCGTATCGGCCTGCGCGATGACCTGCGGGTCACCGGTGCCTTCACCGCACCGGAATGCGCCGTCGGCGCAGCCCTGGCCGTTCCGTCCGATGGCACGCTGGAACTGGACTTGGGCAGCGACGCGTTGCCGAGGGTGATGCGCCTTGGCCCTGCGCTGGAAGATGACGCCGACCACGATCCTTCCGCCGATGCGCGGTTCCGCGAGGCCTGGCGGCAGGCTGACCTGCGCTTCGGCCTGCCGCGGCTGGATGCGCAACAGCGCGAGCAGTGGACGCCGCAGCAGCTGGGGCTGGATCGACTGAACGGCTACAGCGTGAAAAAGGGCTGTTACCCAGGACAGGAGATCGTCGCGCGCACCCATTTCCTGGGCAAGGCGAAACGTTCGCTGCAGTTGCTGCAGGTGGCTGCCGCATCGGCCGGACACACGGTCGAGCAGGACGGCAGCGCCCTGGGCACCGTGGCCAGCGTGGCCGGCGATCTCGCGTTGGCGGTGCTGCCGCTGGAAACCAGCGACATGCCGCTGAGCATCGCGGGACAGGCCGCGCAGCGCATGCCGCTGCTGGATGGCCTGGCGCGTTGAGGTTCTCGCCGGGCGTGGCCCGGCGCTACCGTTTACAGCCGCTCGCCGGTTTCCGCATCGAAGAAGTGCAGTGCGTCCGGCTGCACGCGAACCTTCATGGTCTCGCCAACCGCCGGCAGCGCACGTGGCGCCACGCGCATCGCCAGCGACTGGGTGCCGCTAACCAGGTTCACGAAGATTTCGTTGCCGACCGGCTCGATACCTTCGATACGCGCATCGAATGCGCCTTCGGCGCCGTCTTCGGCGGGCTGCAGATGTTCGGGACGCACGCCGACCGCGATCGGCCGGCCCAGCCAATGCGGCTCGACGCCCGCCTGGCCCAGCGGCGCTGCCCAGTCGCCATTGATGACCGACACACCAGCCGCGCTGCTCTGCAGGCTGCCACGCAGCACGTTCATCGCCGGGCTGCCGAGGAAGCCGGCAACGAACAGGTTCGCGGGGCGCTCGTACAACGCCATGGGCGTATCGATCTGCTGGATGACGCCGTCCTTCAGCACCACGATGCGCTGGCCGAGCGTCATCGCCTCGACCTGGTCGTGGGTGACGTAGATCATCGTGGTGCCCAGCTTGCGATGCAGCTGCGCGATCTCGGTGCGCACGCTGTGGCGCAGCTTGGCGTCCAGGTTGGACAACGGCTCGTCGAGCAGGAACACCGCAGGCTCGCGCACCAGCGCGCGCCCCAGGGCCACGCGCTGGCGCTGGCCGCCGGACATCGCCTTCGGCAGCTTGTCCATCATGTCCACCAGCCCGAGCGTCTGCGCGGCATCGTTGATGCGGCGTTCGATGGTGGCCCTGTCATGCCCGCGCAGCTTCAGCCCGAACGCCAGGTTCTCGGCGACGGTCATGTGCGGATACAGGGCATAGCTCTGGAACACCATGGCGATGTCGCGATCCTTCGGCGCCACGTCATTGACCACCCGTTCGCCGATGGACAGCGTGCCGCCGCTGATCTCCTCCAGGCCGGCGATCATCCGCAGCAGCGTGGACTTGCCGCAGCCCGACGGCCCGACCAGCACCATCAACTCGCCGTCGGCCACGTCGAACGTTGCGTCCTGCACCGCGACCTGGCCGTTGTCGTAGACCTTGCGCACGCCCTGCAACTGCACTCTTGCCATAACTCCCGTCCCATCCGCCTGTTGCCTGGGCTATTGCCCGTGGACTGCCCCCGACCCTCCCGTTGGCAGCATTTTTTGCCTCGGTGCGGCATGACGCACACCAATGCAATCGAATACAGTGGCATATTCTGCCATGTAACCGTTTTCACGTGGCAGTATGCAAAGTTCGCTGCGCCGTGCCCGGGCAGCGGCTGCGGAAAACACCTCCGTGGCGCCCTCGCGGGTGGCAAGGTGCAAGCCTCGACGCCAGCGGGAAAAACAGTGGTCAACATGCAGTGCGAACCCTTCCCGGAACCCAGCCAGGTAGCGATTGACAACGATGTCACCCGGATCTGAAACTCGAGCGATGCACGACACCCTCTTCCTGTTCGGCGCCACCGGCGATCTGGCCCAGCGCTATCTCTTTCCTTCATTGCTGCGCCTGCTGGGCGATGGCCTGCTGCCGGAAGATTTCCGCGTCCGTGCGCTGGCACTGTCGCCGCACGATACCGACGCATTCCGCGACCTGCTGCGGCCGCGCCTGCAGCAGGCGCATCCGCTGTCGACGCCGCAGGACATCGAATCGCTGCTGCAGCGCATCGATTACCGCTCGGTGGACCTGCGCAACGCCGATTCGGTCGCCGAAGCCGTGGCGGACCTGGTGGACCGCGACTGCGTCAGCTACCTGGCCATCCCTCCGGGTCTGTACATCTCCACCTGCGAAGGCCTGGCCAAGGGCGGCGCGCTGGCGGCACCGCATCGGCTGATGCTGGAGAAGCCGATCGGCAGCGACAGCGAAAGCGCCGAGGAGATCATCACCACCATCGCCCAGTGGATCGATGAGGACCGGGTGTTCCGCCTGGATCATTACCTGGGCAAGGCGGCAGTGCAGAACCTGATCGCGCTGCGCTTCGGCAATACGCTGCTGGAAGCGGTGTGGAACCGCACCTACATCGAATCAGTGCACATCCTGGTGGCCGAAAGCGAAGGCGTGGATGGCCGTGATGCCTACTACGCACGCTCCGGTGCGCTGCGCGACATGGTGCAGAGCCACATCCTGCAGCTGATGTGCCTGGTGGCGATGGAGCCGCCGGCATCGCTGGAGGCCGACCGCATCCGCGACGAGAAGGTCAAGGTACTGCGTTCGCTGCGGCCGCTGGATGCCGCCAACGCGGCGCGCGACAGCGTGCGCGGACGCTATACCGCCGGCACCATCAACGGCCAGCCGGCGCAGGCGTACCAGCCCCCGGAAGGCAGCGACGTGGAGACCTTCACCGCCGTCACCGCGCATATCGACAACTGGCGCTGGAGCGGCGTGCCGTTCCACCTGGTCACCGGCAAGCGTCTGCCCGAGCGCACCAGCCGCGTGGTGGTGACGCTCAAGCCGGTCACCCACTGGCTGTTCGAGCGCCCGCAGCGCAGCCAGGCAACCCCGAACCGGCTGGTATTCCAGCTGCAGCCGCAGGAAAACATCGAGCTGGGCCTGATGAGCAGCCTGGCCGCGCCGGAATGGGGCGCAGTGGAGCTGCAGCCGCTGGAACTGGAACTGTCGGTACCGACCGGCCTGCACCGCCGCATCGCCTACGAACGCCTGTTCCTGGATGCCTTCAACGGCAACCACGCGCTGTTCGTGCGCGATGACGAAGTGCGTGCCGCGTGGCACTGGATCGACAGCGTGGCCGACGCCTGGAAGGCCGCTGGCCTGCCGCTGGAACCCTACCCCGCCGGGCAATGGGGTCCGTCGCAGGCGGCCGCGTTCCTGCCTGACGATGTGACGGCCAGTGCCCACGGAGACCAGCCGTGAGCGTGCGCCGGCAGCCGGTCCTGGTGGCCGACATCGGCGGCACCAATGCCCGTTTCGCGCTCGCCGACACCACCACCGGATCGCCGCTGCTGCTGGATACCATCCGCGAATTCGCGGTCGCCGATTTTCCCTCGCTGGGCGAAGCGGCGCGTCATTACCTGCAGGACATCGACGCGGACGCCAACTGCGGCGTGTTCGCGGTGGCCGGTCGCGTGGATGGCGATGAAGCACGCATCACCAACCACCCCTGGGTGATCTCGCGCAGCCGCACCGCTTCGATGCTGGGTTTTTCCGAGCTGCACCTGATCAACGATTTCGCCGCCCAGGCGATGGCCATCTCCCTGCTGCAGCCCGACGACGTGGTGCAGATCGGCGGCGCTGCCTGGAGCCCGCGCACCCCCGGCACGCCGGCCAACTACGGCGTGATCGGCCCCGGCACCGGCCTTGGCGTGGGCGGGCTGGTGGTGCGCAACGAGCGCTGCTATCCGCTGGAAACCGAAGGCGGCCATGTAAGCTTCCCGCCCGGCACGCCGGAGGAAATCCGCATCCTGGAAATCCTTTCGGAAACCTTCGGGCGGGTGTCCAACGAGCGGCTGATCTGCGGTCCCGGACTGGTCAACATCCATCGCGCGGTCTGCGAGATGGCCGGCTTCGATCCAGGACACCTGCAACCGGCCGACGTCACCGCGCGCGCGGCGGCGAAGGATCTGCAGGCGATGCGTGCGGTGGACCTGTTCTGCGCCATATTCGGCGCCATCTCCGGCGACCTGGTGCTGATCCAGGGCGCATGGGATGGTGTGTTCCTGACCGGCGGGCTGGTCCCGCGCATGCTCGATTCCCTGCAGCATTCCGGTTTCCGCCAGCGTTTCGAACACAAGGGACGCTTTTCTTCGATCATGGGCCGGGTGCCCTCGCTGGCCGTGGTGCATCCCAACCCCGGCCTGCTGGGCGCGGCGGCGTACGCGGTCGATGCCGATCATGATGCACCTGGAGCAGTTGCCTGATGGCCATTTCATTCCCGTCCGAGCGGATCGAGTTCATTGCCCACCGCGATGCCGATACCTGGATCGAAACGGTTGCCGCCGACATTGCCGGTCTGCTCAACGCCGGCATCGCCGAGCACGGGCGTACCCGCATGCTGCTCTCCGGCGGCACCACGCCGGCGCCGGTGTACCAGGCGCTGGCGGAACTGGACGTGCACTGGGACCGGGTGGAAACGAGCCTGGCCGACGAGCGCTGGCTGTCGCCGCAGGACCGCGACAGCAATGCCTGGCTGGTGCGTGAGCATCTGCTCAAACGCGCCGAAGGTGCGCATTTCGATCCGCTGGTGCGCATCGGCAAGCCGCTTGCCGAGTGCGTGTACACCGCCAACCTGCAGGCACAGTACAGCCAGCCGCCGGGCGTGGTGGTGCTGGGCATGGGCAACGACGGGCATACCTGCTCGCTGTTCCCCGGCTCGCGCGACCTGCCACGCGCGCTGGACAGCACCCTGCCCTATGCCGCCCTGGACGCCACAGGCTGTCCGGGTGCGAACCAGTGGCCCCTGCGCATCACCCTGACCCCGCATGGCCTGCGTGCCTGCCGGCAGCGCCTGCTGCTGCTGCGTGGCAAGCAGAAGCTGGAAGTGCTGCAGCATGCGCTGGACAGCAACGATCCGCTGCAATATCCCATCCTGGCTGCGATCGACACGCCCGGCCCGCGCCTGCGCGTGCACTGGGCCGACTGAACAACCGCGATCCCGCCCTTCCTCTCGCCACCTTCCCACGCTGGTAGCCAATGAGTCTGCATCCGCAACTACACGCCATCACCGAGCGCATCGTCCGCCGCAGCGCCGCCTCGCGCGCGGCCTACCTGGCCGGGCTCGACGCCGCCCTGCGCGATGGTCCGTTCCGCAGCCGCCTGAGCTGCGGCAACCTCGCCCATGGCTTCGCCGCCTGTGGTGGCACCGACAAGAGCCGCCTGCGCGGGGGCGTGACGCCGAACCTGGGCATCATCACCTCATACAACGACATGCTGTCGGCGCACCAGCCGTTCGAAAGCTATCCGGAACAGATCCGCAGCATCGCCCGCGAGCATGGCGCGACCGCGCAGGTAGCCGGCGGCGTACCGGCAATGTGCGACGGCGTCACCCAGGGACGCGGCGGCATGGAACTGTCGCTGTTCTCGCGCGACATCATCGCCCAGGCCACGGCCATCGGCCTGAGCCACGACATGTTCGACGCGGCGGTCTACCTTGGCGTGTGCG
Source organism: Pseudomonadota bacterium (assembly GCA_023430045.1). Lineage (GTDB taxonomy): Bacteria > Pseudomonadota > Gammaproteobacteria > Xanthomonadales > Xanthomonadaceae > Stenotrophomonas. Next base: position 12,635 of record JAEZCF010000003.1, read on the forward strand.
ACAAGATCGTACCCGGCCTGCTGATCGGCGCGCTGGCGTTCGGCCACCTGCCTTCGGTGTTCGTGCCGGCCGGCCCGATGACACCAGGCATTCCCAACAAGCAGAAGGCCGAAGTACGCGAACGCTATGCGGCCGGCCAGGCCACCCGCGAAGAGCTGCTGGAAGCCGAATCCGCGTCGTACCACGGCGCTGGTACGTGTACGTTCTACGGCACGGCCAACTCCAACCAGGTGCTGCTGGAGGCGATGGGCGTGCAGCTGCCTGGCGCATCCTTCGTCAACCCGGACCAGTCGCTGCGCGGTGCCCTGACGCGTGAAGCCACGCTGCGCGCGCTGGAAATGACTGCCCTGGGCGATGATTTCCGCCCGATCGGGCGGATCATCGACGAACGCGCCATCGTCAATGCGATCGTCGCGCTGATGGCCACCGGCGGCTCCACCAACCACACCATCCACTGGATCGCGGTGGCCCGCGCAGCCGGCATCGTGGTGACGTGGGACGACATGGACCAGCTGTCGCAGCTGATCCCGCTGCTGACCCGCGTGTATCCGAACGGCGAAGCCGACGTGAACCGCTTCGCCGCCGCCGGCGGCCCGGCGTTCGTGTTCGGCGAGCTGATCCGTGCCGGGCTGATGCATGGTGACATCGTCACCGTGGCGCGTGGCGGCATGGCCGACTATGCACGCGAGCCGCGGCTGCAGGATGGCCAACTGGTGTACGTGGATGGCATCGTGCGCAGCGCCGATCCGGACGTTGCGCGCGGCGTGGACGATCCGTTCGAGAACCAGGGCGGACTGCGCCTGCTGCGTGGCAACCTCGGCCGCTCGCTGATCAAGCTTTCCGCGGTGAAGCCGCAGTACCGCACCATCGAAGCGCCAGCGGTGGTGGTGGATGCCCCGCAGGTACTGAACAAGCTGCATGCCGCCGGCCTGCTGCCGCAGGACTTCGTGGCCGTGGTGCGCTACCAGGGACCGCGTGCCAACGGCATGCCCGAGCTGCACTCGCTGGCGCCATTGCTGGGCCTGCTGCAGAACCAGGGACGGCGTGTGGCACTGGTCACCGATGGCCGCCTGTCCGGCGCCTCCGGCAAGATTCCCGCAGCGATCCACGTGACGCCGGAAGCAGCGCGTGGCGGCCCCCTGGGCAAGCTGCGCGAGGGTGACATCATCCGTCTGGATGGCGAGGCGGGCACGCTGGAGGTGCTGGTGGACGCCGACGAGTGGGCTGCGCGCGCGCTGGCCCCGAACACCGCGCCGGCCGCTCACGACCTCGGCCGCAACCTGTTCGCGGTGAACCGTCTGGTAGTGGGGCCGGCGGACCAGGGAGCGATTTCCATTTCCTGTGGGCCGGCGGCGGCCGACGGCAGTGCCTGGGATTACGACGCCGAATATGACCTCGGCGGCGATGCCGCAGCGGCGGATGCGCCGCACGAAGCGAAGGACGCGTAAAACGGCCTGCGGACGGGCCCGGTGATGCCGGGCCCTGCCCGGCACCCTTGCGCTTACATCGGCCGGCCGGGGTCCACCAGGCCGTACTGGCTGGCCATGCGTGCCAGCGCGATGTTGTCATGGATGCCCATCTTCTCGAACAGGCGCGCCTTGTGCGTGTTGATGGTCTTCGCGCTCAGGCTCAGACGTCGCGCGATGTCTTCCTGACGGAAGCCCTGGGTCAGCAGCAGCGCGACTTCCAGCTCGCGCGGCGACAGGCTGTCGAACGGCGATGCGCTGCCTTCCACCGTGGACAACGCCAGGTTCTGCGCGATGTTGTTGCCCAGGTAGCGCCGGCCCAGCGAGGCGTCACGCACCGCGCGCAGCAGTTCCTGCGCATTGCAGCCCTTGCTGATGTAACCCGAGGCGCCGGCTTCCAGCAGCCGCTTGGGCATCGGTCCGTCTTCCAGCACCGATACGATGACCACACGCGTGGCCTGCTGTCCGCGGACGATGCGTTCGGTGACTTCCAGACCACTGACACCGGGCAGATGCAGGTCGCACAGCACCACGTCGGGCTTCAGCTGGCGGATCTCGCGCAGCGCATCTTCGCCACTTTCCGCCTCACCGATCACCTCGATGTCGGTTTCCCCGCTCAGGATCATCTTCATGCCGGTGCGGACCAGTGCGTGGTCGTCCACCAGATAGACACGAATGGTCATGCATCTTCCCCTTTCACCGCCGCTGCCGCCTTTTACGGTAGGTACCGCATCGACGTCCCACAAGCGTGGTTTCCGACGACTGAACTGGAAGTGCGGCGGAAATCACAGTCCGCTGCTCCAGCGTTGGTGCTACCAGCATCGAACTCGCTTGCCTGATCAATATAACGTATTGAACAGAAAATCTTCATGTTTCATTCACGTCAGGCGGCTTTGGCGGAGCGAGGATGTCGGCGCCACGGGGCACGATGGCGGAACATGACCAGATAACAGCCCACGCCCCAGACCAGTGCCGCGCACCAGCCGGCGAGGATGTCGGATGGGTAATGGACCCCCAGATACACCCGTGAGACGCCGACCAGCAGGGCAAACAGGGGCGCGGCGACCAGCACCGGCCACCGCCAGCGCGTGTTCCAGGCCAGCAGCACCACCACACAGGCGAAGGTCATGGTGCCCATCGCATGGCCGCTGGGGAAACTGTAGGAGGATTCAGGCGCGATCGACTCCCACAGGCTCGGCCGGTCGCGCTGGAAGAGCTGCTTGCTGCCCAGGTTCAGCATCGCCGAACCGACGAACGCAAGGGCCGCGAAGCTGGCCTCGCGCCAGCGTCGCCACGCCAGCAGCAGGATCACGATGGCAACATCGGCCGGGATCAGCAGCCACTCGTAGCCCAGCCGCGTCACCAGCACCACGGCCCGGTCCAGCCCCGGATGATGCAGGCCATGAAGGCGCCACAGCAGCGGCGCATCGAAATGGAAGGCCTCGAACTCATGGACGTCTTCGGCCAGCGAGACGAAAACCGCCAGCGGCAGCAGCACGCCGGCGAACAGCAGCACGAAGCGCCACGCGTTGCGCGACATCCAGTGACGGAACCCGACGGCCTGTTCATGGGCCGCCAGGATGGCCGGCTTATCCAGCCCGTCGGACATAGGTCCGCTCGACATACTCATCGATCAGGGACACGAACTCCTGGGCGATGTTCTCGCCGCGCAGGGTGACCTTCTTCTCGCCATCCACGAACACCGGTGCCGAGGGTGCCTCGCCGGTGCCCGGCAGGGAAATGCCGATGTTGGCGTGACGCGACTCACCGGGGCCGTTGACCACGCAGCCCATCACCGCCAAGGTCATGTTCTCCGCGCCCGGGTGACTGACCTTCCACACCGGCATCTTCTCGCGAACATGGTTCTGCACCACCTTGGCCAGTTCCTGGAAGAACTCCGAGGTGGTGCGGCCGCAGCCCGGGCAGGCGGTGACCAGCGGCGTGAAGGCACGCTGCCCGGTGGTCTGCAGCAGCTCCTGGGCAACGATCACTTCCTGGGTACGCGACTGCCCGGGTTCGGGCGTCAGCGAAATACGGATGGTATCGCCGATACCTTCCTGAAGCAGCACCGCCAGCGCCGCCGACGACGCGACGATGCCCTTGCTGCCGATGCCGGCCTCGGTCAGGCCCAGGTGCAGGGCGAAATCCGAACGCTGGGCAAGATCGCGATAGACCGCGATCAGCTCCTGCACGCCGCTGACCTTGGCCGACAGCACGATGCGATCGCGGGGCAGGCCCAGTTCGACGGCCGTGTTGGCCGAATCCAGCGCCGAACGGATGAGCGCTTCGCGCAGCACGCGGCCGGCATCCCATGGCTGTTCGCGCAGGGTGTTCTCATCCATCAGGCGAGCGGCCAGCGACTGGTCCAGCGAACCCCAGTTGGCGCCGATGCGGACCGGCTTGTCATAGCGGATGGCGAACTCGATGAGCTGCGCGAACTGGGTGTCCTTCTTCTTGCCAAAGCCCACGTTGCCCGGGTTGATGCGGTACTTCGCCAGCGCTTCGGCGCAGGCCGGCTCCTGGCTCAGCAACTGATGGCCGTTGTAGTGGAAATCGCCGATCAGCGGTACGTCGATGCCCATCATCGCCAGCTTGTCGACGATGCGTGGAATGGCAGCAGCGGATTCGGGATTGTTGACGGTCAGGCGCACCATTTCCGACCCTGCACGCCACAGTTCGGCCACCTGCTTCACGCTGGAGGCCACATCGGCGGTATCGGTATTGGTCATCGACTGCACCACCACGGGCTTGCCGCCACCGACCACCACGCCGCCGATGCGGACAGGCTGGGTCAGGCGGCGAGGCCAGGCGGTGGGCTCGGCGGGAGGGGTCGGGCGGGAGACGGCGTCGTGCATCCGGGCATTCTAGCGCTGCCACGGGACAGCCGGGTGACTCCCATTCAGCGGCGGTGCGGCGCTGCGGCCGATTGTCGCAGGCAGGGCCTGCGAAGAGCGCATACGATGGCTGCGATGACTTCCCCTGACGCCCCCTTTCTGCAGACGTTGTGCAGCCTGCGCTGGCTGGCGGTAGCCGGCCAGGCCGCAACGATCCTGGTCGCCACCTGGCTGCTCGGCCTGCCCTTGCCGCAGCTGCCCCTGTGGTCCGGCGTACTGGTGCTGACGGTGTTCAATCTGTATGCGCAGCTGCGCGTGCATGGCACCGACACCGCGCCGGTCACCGCGTTCGGGCACATCCTGGTGGACGTCACCGTGCTCACCTGGATGGTCGCCTGGAGCGGCGGCATCACCAATCCGTTCGGCTCGCTGTTCCTGATCCTCATCGCGCTTGCGGCGCTGGCCCTGCCCGCGCGCTGGACGCTGGCCGTGGCGGTGGCCTGCCTGCTCGGTTACTCGGTCAGCGCGGTGTTCGGCCAACCGCTGCCCGCCGGCGGATATTTCGCCGCTGGCGACCTGCAGCAGTGGGGCGTGGTGGCCAATTTCCTGATTTCCGTGGTCGTGGTGCTGGCCTTCTCCACCCGTCTGGCGATCGCCCTGCGCCAGCGCGAGCACGAGCTTTCCCTGCTTCGCGAACGCTTCGCGCGCAACGAAGGCATCGTCGCGCTGGCTACCCATGCTGCTGCGGTGGCGCATGAGCTGAACACCCCGCTGGCGACCATGACCCTGCTGGCCGACGACATCGCCGACGAAAGCGACCGCGATGTCGTGCGCGAGGACATCGACACCCTGCGCGAGCTGCTGGTGCAATGCCGCGAACGCGTGCTGGCGTTGGCCGCCCCCGCGTCGCCGGATGTCACCGGCCGTGGCACCGCGACCGCGCTGCAGGTGCTGGAACAGTGGCGGCTGGTCCGCCCGACCATCACCCTGACCCGCAACGCCGATGCACCGCTGACCCTGCCGCTGGATGCGGGCATCGGCCACCTGCTGATGGTGCTGCTGAACAACGCCGCCGATGCCGGCGAGAAAGCCGGTCGGGCCGAGGTGGACCTGTCGCTGCGCATCGACGATGGCGACCTGGTTGGCGAGGTCCGCGATTTCGGCCATGGTTTCGATGCGCGCGACGCGGTTCTTCCTGGCACGCTCTTCAATTCCAGCAAGAGCGAAGGACTGGGCGTCGGCCTGGCCCTGTCACACGCCACCATCGAACGGCTGCAGGGCGAGATGTGGATGCGCCCGGCCGCCGGTTCCGGCAGCCGCGTCGGCTTCCGCATTCCGTTGCCCCTCCAGGAGGAACCTGCATGAACGCCCCGCCCCCTCACGCCACGCTGCAGGGCGATGGCCTGCTGGTCGACGACGACGAGCTTTACCTGCGTACCCTGCAGCGCAGTCTTGCGCGCAAGGGGCTGGAAACGCGCACCGCGCAGGACTCCGCCAGCGCGCTGCTGCTGGCCCGGCAGCAGCCACCGGCCTTCGCACTGATCGACCTCAAGCTGGGCAGCGAATCCGGCCTGGGCCTGATCCAGCCGCTGCGTGCGTTGCGCGCGGACATGCGCATCCTGCTGGTGACGGGCTATGCCAGCATCGCCACCGCGGTGGAAGCGATCAAGCTGGGTGCCGACGACTATCTGCCGAAGCCGGCGACCGTGCCGATGATCCTGCGTGCGCTGGGCGAGGACGACGAAGGCCCGGATGATGATGGCGAACTGGACGTGCCAGACGCGATGACGCCGATCAGCCGGCTCCAGTGGGAGCACATCCAGCAGGCGATGCATGAAACCGGCGGCAACGTATCGGCGGCCGCGCGCCTGCTCGGCATGCACCGGCGTTCGCTGCAGCGCAAGCTGGCCAAGCGCCCGAGCCCGGAGCGCGACCCGGGCCGGTGAATGGCGGAACCGCGTAAGCGGGGCTCTGCCCCGCTGCGCGGATGGGTGTCACCCGGGCAGAGCCCGGCTCTACTTCAGCTGGTCCAGCAACTCGCGGGTCACCGGGTCGGCGATCTCCACCGCCTCGCCCTGCAGCGCCGGCAGCAGGCCGCTGGCAAGCTGCTTGCCCAGCTCCACGCCGAACTGGTCGAAGGCGTTGATGTTCCAGATGACCGACTGCACGTAGACCGCATGTTCGTACATGGCGATCAACGCGCCCAGCGATTGCGGGGTCAACGCATCCAGCAGGATCAGCGTGCTCGGCCGACCGCCCGGATAATCCCGGTGCGGGTCGTCACTGGACTGGCCGTTGGCCAGCGCCTCGGTCTGCGCCAGCAGGTTGGCCAGCAGTGCCTGGTGGTTCACCGCATACGGATCATCGCTGCGCACGCAGCCGATGAAATCGGCCGGTATCACGCTGGTGCCCTGGTGCAGCGCCTGGAAGAAACTGTGCTGCACATCGGTGCCCGCCCCGCCCCACCATACCGGCACGGTATCGCTGGCGACCGGCTGGCCATCGCGCTGAACCCGCTTGCCGAGGCTTTCCATCACCAGCTGCTGCAGGTACGCCGGCAGCAGCGCCAGGCGCTGGTCGTAAGTCATCACCGCGTGCGTGGCACAGCCCAGCAGATTGCGGTTCCAGATGTCCGTCAGCGCATGCAGCACGGGCAGGTTGCGCTCCAGCGGCGCGTCCAGCGCATGCGCGTCCATCTGCGCGGCGCCTTCCAGCAACTGTTCGAAGCGCTCGAAACCAATGGCCAATGCGATCGGGAAACCAACCGAGGACCACAGCGAATAGCGTCCCCCCACCCAGTCCCACATCGGCAGCACGCGGCCCGGGGCGATGGCGAAGGCCTGCGCGGCGCGTTCCGGGTTGGCGCTGACCGCATACAGCCGCTCGCTGTCACCCAGCCAGTCGTGCAGGATCTGCCCGTTGAGCAGCGTTTCCTGCGTTCCGAACGTCTTGGAGATCAGGATACCGGCCGTGCGCGCCGGATCCAGCGTCGCCAGCGTGCGCTGCATGGCCGCGCCGTCCACGTTGGACACGAAATGCACGCGCAGGCGGCTGCCATCGACTGGACGCAGGGCGTCGGCCACCAGCCGCGGCCCGAGGTCCGAGCCGCCGATGCCCACGCTGACCACATCGGTCACACCGCTGTCTTCCAGTGCGCGGACCAGTCCGCCCATGCGCTGGCGTACATCGCGCGCGGTGGCAAACGCATCGGCGGCCACCGGCGCATCGACGCCATCACCGCGCAGCGCGGTATGCAGGGCCGCACGACCTTCGGTCAGGTTGACCTGTTCGCCACGGAAAAGACGCGTGATGGCACCGCCGACATCACGCTCGGCGGCCAGCGCAAGCAACGCCTGCAACGCTGCGGCATCGTATTTCTGCCGGGCGAAATTCACGTACAACGGACCGACCCGCAGCGCCAACGCCTTCACGCGACCGGCTTCGGCAGCGATCAGTTCAGGGATGCGCGCGCCACGCAGGCGCTGGGCATGGGAATGCAGCGAGTCGAATCCGTTGTCTGTTGTCATGCGGCCTGGGTCGGGATGCTGTCGTTGGTATGGGAAATCTGGTTGTTGCCGTCCACATATACCAGCTTCGGACGGAAGCTGTCCGCTTCCTGTTCGGTCATGCTGGCGAATGCGGCGATGATGATGATGTCGCCCACCTGCACGTGGCGCGCAGCACCGCCATTGAGCGAGACCACACCGCTGCCGGCCTCGGCACGGATGGCATAGGTGGAGAAGCGCGCACCGTTGGTCACGTCCCAGATGTGGACCTGTTCGAACTCACGGATGCCGGTGGCAGCCAGCAGGTTGTCGTCGATCGCGATGGAGCCTTCGTAGTTCAGCTCCGAATGGGTGACGGTGGCACGGTGGATCTTGGTCTTCAGCAGGGACAGGTGCATGGCACAGGCAACGCGACAAAGGAAAGGCCGGATTCTACCACCTGGGGAAAAGGCGACAGTCCCTGGCGCCGTCCCGGCCTGCATCGTTCAGGTAGCGTGCGGCTGGGGGCCAAAGGGGGGAAGCTCGTTTTTCGGAAGTCCGCGAGGCGTTGATACGCTCAACTCTGGTCACCCGCACGGAGACCACCATGCCCGCAACCTTGACCCGCGCCCCTTATTTCAAACAGTTGATGGCCTTCTACCAGCGCGAGGCGACCGATCGCGCGCCTGAGAGGACGTCGCCTAGTCCCAAGTCTGTCTGCAACCTGGAGCACCTGCAGCACCGGAGCCTGGCTGCCCCCTCCGTGCCGGGTGGCATCGAGCGCGAGCGCGATGAACGCTGGCAATACATCATCACCGAACTGCGTGCGCACCCGCGGTACCTGGCACAGGCAGGCAGCGACGCTCCGGTCTTCGCATCGTCGGCTCCGCCAGGGCGGCTCTATCCGTCGCTTTCAATGGAGCTGCTCCTGCTGCGCTACCCACAGTTGGAGGACTGCCAGTGCGACGAGTCGCTGCCGCGCCGCCCCATGCAAGCGGATGACGCTGACTCCAGGCTTTCCAGGATGAGCATGGGATTCCAGTACGCCTCGCCCCAGCCTGCCATCCCGGCACATCCATGACGCGGCAGAACGCCTTTGGAGAAGCCGGAGGTGCTGCGGATCACTCACTTTCACAGGAGCGCCACCATGCCTGTAGAACATAGCAACACGCTTTCCATCCGACCTTCGGCCACCGACAATCGCCGGCAGGCGCATACCGTGAGCCGCGGGATCCACATCAGCTTCTCTCCGCGCATCAGCAACTCCATTACCATCAACACAGGCGTCCATGGATACACGATGCACAGCAGGAGCATCTTTTCCGATCCGTCCACCGGTCAGTATTTCGAGAGCGTCACCATTACCGAAAGTGGCGCACGGACCGAGCGTACGCATCAGCCCCCATTCGCTGCCAGCTCCGGATCAGAGTCGGAAACAGAGCGGCCGCATTCCCGGGGCACCACGGGACAGGTTCCGCGGCCCGTCATGCGCAGCCGCCGCACCGCCTCGGAGCACGTGCCCACAGTGACGCGATGCGAAACGCACGCCCCCGGGACGCCGACGACTGAACCGGTCTACACCCCCGGCTATCTTTCTCGCCAGACCGGCTCGGCACAGCGAGGATGGGCGGAAACACACGACTACCGGCCGTCGGCCCCTCCCCTGACCCTTCCGCGCAATTACTACCGGCCGTCGGCCCCTCCCCTGACCCTTCCGCGCAATTCGTGAGAACGGCCCCATCGGTGCCGTCCCGTGCCGATGACGGGCCTAGAACTCCAGGTTGTCGATCAACCGCGTGCTGCCCAGGCGCGCGGCGATGAGCGCCACCCGGGGACCGCCTTCATGCGACGGTTCCAGCAGGTCCAGGGTGCGCAGCGCGGCGTAATCCACCTGGAACCCACCGGCCTGCAGCCCAGCGGTCGCTTCTGCTTCGATGCGTTCGCGCGACAGGCCGGCGACGTAGCCTTCGCGCATGCCCTGCAGGACCCTGTGGATCAGCGTCGCCGCCGGGCGCTGCACGCCGTCCAGGTACTGGTTGCGCGAACTCATCGCCAGGCCGTCCGCCTCGCGCACGATGTCGCCGCCGATGATCTGGATGGGGAACGCAAGATCCGCCACCATCTGCCGGATCACCGCCAGCTGCTGGTAATCCTTCTTTCCGAACGCGGCCACATCCGGCTGCACCTGGTTGAACAGGCGCGAGACCACCGTGCACACGCCATCGAAATGACCCGGACGATGCGCGCCTTCCAGCAGGCTGCTGATGCCCGGAACGTTGACGTTGGCCGCCAGCTCCACACCAAACGGATACATCGATTCGACGGTCGGCAACCACAGCACATCGCAGCCGGCATCCTGCAGGCCGCTGGTATCGGCTTCCGGCGTGCGCGGATAACGGGTGAAGTCTTCATTGGGCCCGAACTGGGTCGGGTTGACGAATACGCTGGATACCACCCGATCGGCATACTGGCGGGCCAGCGTGACCAACGAATAGTGGCCGGCGTGCAGGTTGCCCATGGTGGGAACCAGCGCCACGCGCAGGCCTTCGCGCTTCCAGCCGGTGACGATGTCACGCAGCCGGGAAAGTTCGGTGACGGTCTCGATCATGATGCGTAAGCGTGCTCTGCGTCGGGAAAGGAGCCGTCACGGACGGCGTCGGCATAAGCGCGGGTGGCTCCGGCTACGGATCCACCTTCAGCAAGGAAGTCCTTGACGAATTTCGGCCGGCGATGGCCGCTGTCCAGCCCCAGCATGTCGTGCATCACCAGCACCTGGCCATCGCACTGCGGCCCGGCACCGATACCGATGGTCGGTATCGCCAGCGCTGCGGTGACCTCGGCGGCGACCGGCGTCGGCAGGCATTCCAGGACCAGGAGGCTGGCGCCGGCATCGGCCACCGCACGCGCATCGGCCAGCAGTTGGCGGGCCGCATCGCCCCGCCCCTGGACGCGATAACCGCCGAGCCGCAGCACGGACTGCGGGGTCAGCCCGAGGTGCGAGCACACCGGGATTTCACGCTCCACCAGATAACGGATGATGTCCAGCTTGAAGCCGGCGCCTTCGATCTTGACCATTTCCGCACCCGCCTGCAGCAGCTGCAGGGACGCGTCCAGCGCGCGCTCCGGCGTGGCATCGGCGCCGAACGGCAGGTCGGCCACCAGCAGTGCACGCTGCAGCACACGGGCCACCACGCCGGTGTGGTAGACCATGTCCGCCACGGTCACCGGCAGGGTGGAATCATGCCCCTGCACCACCATGCCCAGCGAATCGCCGATCAGGATCAGGTCGACGCCGTTGGCATCGAAGGTGCGCGCGAAGCCGGCGTCGTACGCGGTCAACATGACCAGCTTCTGGCCGTTGCGCTTCGCGTCCGCCAGCGCCGGCACGGTCCAGGGTTTGCTGTCTGCGTGGGAGCTCATGAGGTGATAACCGGGGGTGATAACCGCGCCATTATCCCCTTATCGGCGTGATCCCGCTGGCTTCAATCCGCATTGCTGCATCCCGTACGTGGCCATGATCCGGAATTGCCAGGTCCGGCGCCACTTCCGCCAGCGGCACCAGCACGAAGGCACGCTGATGCAGGTACGGATGCGGCACCTGCAGCTCGGGCAGGTCGATGGTCCGGTCCGCATACAGCAGCACGTCCAGGTCCAGCATGCGTGGCCCCCAGTGCATCGCCGGATCGCGCACCCGCCCGAAACGCTGCTCCAGTGCCAGCAGCGCGTGCAGCAGTGCCAGCGGCTCCAGCGTGGTGTCCACGCCGGCAACGGCATTCACGAAGGCAGGCTGGTCCGGGTTGCCCCATGCCGGCGTGGCATACAGCGACGAAGCACGCAGCAGCCGGGTGCGCGGCAGCTCATCCAGCGCGGCGATGGCCGCGCGGACGGTGCCGGCGGCATCGCCGAGATTGGCGCCCAGCCCGATCCACGCCTCCGCCACCGGGGTTACTCGGCGACGGGAGCGGTGGCGCCGCCGGTACGGCGACGACGACGACGGCGCTTGCGCGGCGCCCCCTCCTCGTCCGCTTCTTCCCGTGCGTGCAATCCATCCAGCGTCGATTCCAGCTCATGTCCGGACTGCTGCTGGGCCTCACGCCAGAACGCGACATCGGCAGCATGTTCACTGGATGCCACCTGGCGCAGGATCAGGAAATCGAACGCGGCGCGGAAGCGCGGATGAGTCAGGGTGCGGAACACCCGCTTGCGCTGGCGCGAACCGAAACGCGCCTGCAGCAGCCAGATTTCCTGCATCGGCAGCGAAAAACGGCGTGGCAGCGCGATGGTGTTCAACTGGTGCAGGGTCACCCGGTCGGCGGCACGGCGCTGCGCTTCTTCCTCGCCGACGCCCTGCTTGAGCAGCGTGGCCTGGGCGCGGCAGAACGCTGGCCACAGCAGCAGCGCGAACAGGAACGACGGCGAAACCGGCTCATCGTTGGCCACGCGCAGATCGGTGTTTGCCAGGCCTTCGATCAGCATGCGGCGCAGCGCACCGCTGCGGTTGGCACGCAGCGCGAGCGCGCTTTCCGGGAACAGCACCGGCAACAGGCCGTAGCGTTCCAGTCCTTCGAAACTGGCCACGCCATGGCCGGAAAGGAACAGCTTGAGCACTTCCTCGAACAGGCGCGCAGGTGCCGCTTCGTTCAACAGGCCGGCAAGCTGCGGGATCGGCGCGGCGGTGCTCTCTTCGATCTGGAAGCCGAGCTTGGCCGCCAGGCGGATCGCACGCAGCATGCGCACCGGATCCTCGCGATAGCGCTGTTCCGGATCGCCGATCAGCTTCATCAGCCGGGCCTGCACGTCCTCGAAGCCACCGGTGTAATCGCGCACCGAAAAATCCTCGATGGCGTAATACAGCGCATTGCAGGTGAAATCGCGGCGTACGGCATCGTCTTCGATGGAGCCGTACACGTTGTCGCGCACGAGCATGCCATTTTCCATTTCGCGGTCGCCGCTGCCATCGTCGGTATTGGCGCGGAAGGTGGCCACTTCGATGATTTCACGGCCGAACACCACGTGCGCCAGGCGGAAGCGGCGCCCGATCAGGCGGCAGTTGCGGAACAGCTGCTTGACCTGTTCGGGCGTGGCATCGGTGGCCACATCGAAATCCTTGGGGTGCCCATCCACCAGCAGGTCGCGCACGGCGCCCCCCACCAGGTAGGCGCCAAAGCCCGCATCGCGCAGGCGGTACAGCACGCGCAGGGCGTTGGGGCTGATGTCCTTGCGCGAGATGGTGTGCTGGTCGCGCGGGATCACGCGCAGGCTGGTCGGGAGTGTCGCAGGAGAAATGATGTTGGCGCTTCCGGTTGAAGTTTCGGGATTGCCCAGTGGCATCGAGATGCATATACTAGCGCGCCTGCCCCGGCAGCGACACTTCAAACGCTCCCTTCGTCTAGTGGTTAGGACGTGGCCCTCTCAAGGCTAAAACAGGGGTTCGAGTCCCCTAGGGAGCGCCAGTCGCCGCAGCAGGAAAGAAAACCCGCCATTGGCGGGTTTTTTTGTGCATGCCTGCGGGAGACCGCAGGCGTTGATCGGTACAGCCGAGCCATGCTCGGCTGCCCGGCGGCAAATTCGGCCCAGGTCAGCCGAGCAT
>JAEZCF010000040.1 GCA_023430045.1 Pseudomonadota bacterium
TGGCCACGCCGGTGGCGCAGTTGTTGAGGTGGCAGATGCGCAGGTACTTGCAGCCCAGCACGATCATCGGCCCGGTGCCGAAGCCGAAGCTGTCCGCGCCCAGCAGCGCGGCCTTGACCACGTCCAGCCCGGTCTTCAGGCCGCCGTCGGTCTGCAGCAGCGTGCGTGCGCGCAGGTCGTTGCCCACCAGCGCCTGATGGGCTTCGGCCACGCCCAGCTCCCACGGCACGCCGGCATAGCGGATGGAACTGACCGGCGAAGCACCGGTACCGCCGTCGTGTCCGGAAATGGTGATCAGGTCCGCGCCGGCCTTGACCACGCCTGCGGCAATCGTGCCGACACCGGCATGGCTGACCAGCTTCACCGATACCAGCGCGGTGGGATTGACCTGCTTCAGGTCGTAGATCAGCTGCGCCAGGTCTTCGATGGAATAGATGTCGTGGTGCGGGGGCGGCGAGATAAGACCGATGCCGGGCCGGGCATAGCGCAGCCGGGCGATCAGCTCGTTGACCTTGTGCCCGGGCAGCTGGCCGCCTTCGCCGGGCTTGGCGCCCTGTGCCACCTTGATCTGCAGTACCTCGGCATTGACCAGGTATTCGGCGGTGACGCCGAAGCGGCCCGATGCCACCTGCTTGATCTTGCTCCGCCGCTCGGTTCCGTAGCGTGCCGGATCCTCGCCACCTTCACCGGAATTGCTGCGCCCGCCGAGGCGGTTCATGGCGATGGCCAGCGCTTCGTGCGCCTCCGGCGACAATGCGCCCAGACTGATCGCCGCCGTATCGAAGCGCGGGAACAACGCGCTGGCCGGGGCGACCTCGTCGAGTGGGACCGGCGTGGCGGCGGGCACCAGCTCCAGCAGGTCGCGCAGCGTCGACGGCGGCCGTGCATGCACAGCCTCGCAGTACTGCTGCCAGTGCACCGCATCTCCGCTGCGCGACGCGCGCTGCAGGGTCATGACCACGTCGGGGTTGTACATGTGGTATTCGCCGCCGTGCACGTACTTCAGCACGCCACCGACATCCGGCTGCACCTGGTCGTCCCAGGCCAGTGCGGTCAGCTCGCGCGCTTCGGCATCCAGCCGTGCGAAGCCGACGCCGGCCACGCGCGACGGTGTTTCCGGGAAGCACAGATCGACCACCTCCGGCTCCAGGCCGACGATCTCGAACAGCTGCGCGCCGCGGTAGCTGGCGACGGTGCAGATGCCCATCTTGGAGATGATCTTGGACAGTCCCTTGTACACGCCCTTGCGGTACCGGCGGCCGATCTGCGACTGCTCGCCGCCCTTGCTCAGCTTGAGGATGCCGCGACGGCCCAGGTCGAACAGGGTCTGGTAGGCCAGGTACGGGTACACCGCGGTGGCCCCGAAACCGAGCAGGCACGCCATGTGGTGCGGATCGCGTGCGGTGCCGGTTTCCAGGATCAGGTTGACGTCGCAGCGCAGGCCCACGCGGCACAGGTGGTGGTGAACCGCGCTGGTGGCCAGAAGCGCGTGGACCATCGGCCGGTCGGCCACCGGGTAGCGGTCGGACAGCAGCAGCATCACCATGCCATCGCGCGCCGCCTGCTCGGCCTCGGCACAGATGCGCTCGATGCCCGCGCGCAGGCCCTCCTCTTCACTGTAGGAGAGATCGATCAGGCGGTTGGCGTCGGCATACTGTTCCATCTTCAGCAGCTGGCGCAGCTTGCGCTGGCTGAGCACCGGCGAGTTGAGGATGACGTGGTTCACCGTCTCCGCACCGGCATGGAAGATGTTGGTTTCCCTGCCGAGCTGGGTGGACAGGGACATCGCGCAGTCTTCGCGCAGCGGATCGATCGGCGGATTGGTGACCTGCGCGAAGGCCTGGCGGAAATAGTCGTACAGCGGACGGCTGCGCTCGCTGAGCACCGCCATCGGGGTGTCATCGCCCATCGAGCCGGTGGCTTCCTGTTCGGTCTCGGCCAGTGGGCGCAGCACCTGTTCCACTTCCTCGGTGCTGAGCTGGTAGAGCTTGTGATAGCTGCGCAGGGTGCGGGCGTCGAACGGTTCCTCCACCAGCGAAGGGTCGATCAGTTCGGTCTGCAGGTAGGTCACGCCCTGGTGCAGCCATTGCTTGTAGGGCGCGCGGCCGCGGTTGATGCGGTCCACCGCGTCGGAATCCAGCAGGTCGCCGCGCTTGAGATCGATGGCGATCATCTCGCCCGGGCCGAGCTTGCCCTTGCGCACCACGCGTTCGGTGGGCACTTCCCAGACGCCCGCCTCGGAGGCCACCAGGAAATGCCGGTCGGAGGTCAGCATCCAGCGCGCCGGGCGCAGCCCGTTGCGGTCCAGCGTACACACGGCATAGCGACCATCGCAGGCGACGATGCCGGCCGGACCGTCCCAAGGCTCGCTGTTGAGGCCATGGAATTCATAGAACGCGGCCAGGTCCGGGTCCTTGAACTCCAGTGACTGCGTTGCCGGCGGCACCAGGATGCGCAGTGCCTGGATCAGCTCCATGCCCGCAGACACCATCAGCTCCAGCATGTTGTCCAGGCTCTGCGAGTCCGAACCGTGCATGGAGATCACCGGGTCGAATTCGCCGATGTCGAAGCGCGGTGTCTTCCAGACCTTGCTGCGTGCCTGCGCCCAGCGGCGGTTGCCTTCGATGGTGTTGATCTCGCCGTTGTGGGCGAGCATGCGGAATGGATGTGCCAGCGGCCAGCGCGGCAGCGTGTTGGTGGAAAACCGCTGGTGGAACACGATCGCGCTGGAGGCAAGGTCGCTGCGCTGCAGGTCCAGGTAGAAGCGGCCCAGCTTGTCCGGCAGCACCATGCCTTTGTAGCTGATGGCGTCCGGGCTGAGCGTGGTGACGTAGTAATCGCCATGTCCGCGCAGCTGCTGCTCGCTGCGGCGGCGGGCCAGGAACAGCGCAAGGGTGAATGCTGCTTCGTCCTGCGCATCGCCGGCGTCCACGAACACCTGTTCGATGCGCGGCAGCGTATCGCGCGCCAGCTGGCCGCAGACGCTGTCGTCGGTGGGCACCACGCGCCAGCCGCGCGGCTGCGTGCCGGCGGCCCGCAGCTCGCTGTCCAGCACCGCGCGGCACTGTGCGGCGGCATCGGCATCGTGCGGCAGGAACACCACACCGGCAGCGAAGCGTGCGCCGACCGTGATGCCGGCTTCGCCGGCAATGGCCTTCAGAAATGCCTGCGGCCGACGCAACAGCAGACCGCAGCCATCGCCGGTCACGCCATCGGCAGCCACGCCACCACGGTGGGTCATGCGCGAAAGGGCTGCGATGGCGGTATCCACCAGCAGTCGCGAAGGCTGGTCGTCGAGCTGGGCGACCATGCCGAAGCCACAGGCATCGCGCTCGTGGCGTGGATCGTAAAGCCCGTGGCGGTTGCGGGGGGCCATCTGTGCCTCGTCGTCAGGTGAGCGGCGACACTCGTCCCCGCACATTCGCTGCAGCGCGCATCAGGAGGTCACCGGATGGCTTCGACTAGAGCATAGATGCTGCGTTGCCGCAACACACGGTTGCACGCGCAACCAAGGCGCTGGCAACGCCTTGATTGCGCTGGAAAAGATCAGCCGCAGCGCGTGCCGGTGACGATGTTCTTTTCATCCACTTCGATGTTCAGCCGCTCGCCGACGAACTCCATGGTGGTCATGTCGCCGGGCTTGAGCACACGCAGTTCGCGCGCGCCGGCATCCTGCCGGGCCTGGTTGCCCAGCGCTTCATCGTACGGCTGGCCGACCAGGCTCTGTACCTGGGTGGCATCGCAGCTGCCGACCGGCGGTGCCTCGGTGGCCTTGCCCGTTTCATCGGCCGGTGCCGAAGCCTCCTGCGCGGCCTGCCGGGCACTGGTGGCCGCGGCATCCTGTTCGTCCATCGAGGGGGCCGAGCAGGCGGCCAGCAGGATGGGAAGCAGGAGCAGGGTGGGACGGAACAGGCGCGGCAATGACTGGAACGACATGCGGTCTCCGGAAAGCATGCGGAATGACAGGGATGTGAGGATAACGGCTGGCAGCCGTGCATGTGTTGTCGTTGCGTTATTGACGCCGCGCAGCATCCTGCCCCTCCACACTCGCGGCATGACCTCTGCCGCCCCGACACCAGAAAAAGCTGCCGCCCGTAACGCCGGGCTGCGCCATGTGGACGACAGCCAGCCCGGCTATCGGCGAAGGAAGGCCGGCACGGGCTTCAGCTACCGTGACGCGGAGGGTCACGCCGTGCGCGACGCCGATACGCTGGCACGGATCCGATCGCTGGCCATCCCGCCGGCCTACACCGATGTGTGGATATGCGCGTGGCCCAACGGCCATCTGCAGGCCACCGGCCGTGACGCGCGCGGACGCAAGCAGTACCGCTATCACGCCGAGTGGGCGCGGGTACGTGGGGCCGGAAAATTCGACCGCATCATAGCGTTCGGCCAGGCCTTGCCGAGGTTGCGGCGCAGGCTGCGGCAGGATCTTCGCCGGCCGGGCTATCCACGCGAAAAGGTGCTCGCAATCGTGGTGGCATTGCTGGCCGATACGCTGGTGCGGATCGGCAATGAAGCCTATGCGCGCGACAACAAGTCCTTTGGCCTGACCACCCTGCGCAACCGCCACCTGTCACTGGTGAAGGGCGGTCGCGTATTGATGCGCTTCCGCGGCAAGTCGGGACAGCAGCAGGAGGTGGCGATAGGCGACAAGGCGCTGGCCAGGCAGGTACGGCGCATCCAGCAGTTGCCCGGCCAGGCACTGTTCCAGTATCGCGATGACGAGGGCGCACTGCAGCCCGTGGATTCCGGCGAAGTGAACGATTACCTGCGCGAGGTGATGGGCGGGGAATTCACCGCCAAGGATTTCCGCACGTGGGGCGGGACCGTTGAAGCACTGCGGGTGTTCGCGGCCACCGAACTGCCCGAGCCGACCAGCGCGACCCGGCTGGCTGCGGTCCAGCGCGAAGTGGTGTGCAAGGTTGCCTCGCTGCTGGGCAACACGCCGGCGGTCTGCCGCAAGGCCTATATCGACCCCTGTGTTTTCGATGGCTGGGAGCGCGGCGAACTGGCCGCGCTGGCGGGCCTGCGTGGGCCTCGCCAGTGGGAGCAGGCCACGCTGCGTTACCTGCGCCGCGCGCGCAGGCTCAACCGCAGTAGATCGCGGTGATGTTGTTGGTACGTCCTGTTTCGATGGTCAGCCGCTCGCCACCCTGATGGGCAGCGCCGGCTGCCGGATCGGCGCTGCCGCTGGCGGTGGCGCCACTGCGTTCCAGGGTGCCGCGCACCACCTGCACCTGCAGGCTGTCGCTGTCCACGCGTGCGCGCTCCACGGTCATGTCGGTGGCGGCCAGGCCGACCGCGCCCTGGACCTTGTCCAGGTGACACTGGCCAGAGATGACGCCGTCTATCGGCTGCACCTGTGCCACCGGCGTGCTGCTGCATGCGGACAGGGAAACAGCCAGTGCGGCCATGCTGAGATAACGGATCATCGGTCCTGCTCCAGGGTCATGAGGGTCATGGGGCCCTAGCGTGCCGCGTGCGGCGTGGTGCTGCGATGAAGTCCTTTACGCGGTGACCACGATGCATTCACCGCATGCGGCCGGTGGTACCTACAGACTGGGGGTCCTGTTCTGATGGAGTGCCCTCATGTCCCTCTGCGATGTCTGCGGCAACGACTACGACAAGAGTTTCACGCTGACCCAGGGCGGCAGGAGCGGCACCTTCGATTCCTTCGAATGCGCCATCCACGCATTCGCGCCGCGTTGTGCCCACTGCGATTGCAGGGTGATAGGGCACGGCGTTGAAGGCGGCGGCGCCATCTACTGCTGCGCTCACTGTGCCAGCCACGCCGGTGTCCAAGGCGTCGCCGACCGCGCCTGAGAACGGACCGCGCATGTAGCGGTCCGGCCGCAGCGTACAGCTGAAAATCCTATCCATCTGAAGACGATCCACCTGAAGAGAAGAGGAGAGAATCTCCATGGCAACGAAAAACGTACCTGCCCGCCAGAAAGCGACTCCCAAGACCCGCAGGAATGCCAAGACGGCACCAGCTGAGGCGGCCGCGCCGGAGCGCAGCCGCGTCGTCAAGACGGCCACCCGCAAGGCGGCACAGACCGATGAGCGCGCGGCTCGCGTCGCTGCCAGGCAGCGCCGCCTGCAGGACCAGGAAAAGGCCAAGGATGTGCGTGCCAGCAAGAAGGCCGCGAAAAAGAAAGTATCCCAGGCAGGCCCGCGCCGGCAGCCGGAGAAGATGCCGGCACAGACCATCGCCAAGCCCGGCAACGAACACGAGCTTTCGCTGGCGCCACGTTTCCTCGCCCCGGACTATGTCGGCAGCGGCAAGCTGCAGGGCCTGCGCGCGATAGTCACCGGCGGCGACTCCGGCATCGGCCGTGCCGTGGCCGTGCTGTTCGCCCGCGAAGGCGCGGACGTGGCCGTGCTGCACCTGGACGAGCACGAGGACGCCGACGTCACCCGCCAGCACGTGGAAGGCGAAGGTGGACGCTGCGTGGTGATTGCTGGTGATGTGCGTGATCCGCGCTTCTGCAATCGTGCCGTGAAGCAGGTGGCCAAGGCATTCGGCGGCATCGACATCCTGGTCAACAACGCCGCGTTCCAGCTGCACTGCCATCGCCTGGAAGACCTCGAGGACGACCATCTGCAGGAAACCCTGCAGACCAACATCGGTGGCTATATCCAGATGGCGCGCGCAGTTCTGCCGCACCTGGGGGAAGGCGCGAGCATCATCAATTCCGGCTCGGAAACGGGCCTGTTCGGCAGCAAGTCACTGGTCGACTATTCGGCCACCAAGGGCGCCATCCATGCATTCACCAAATCGCTGGCCAGCCAGCTGCTGCCGCGTGGCATCCGGGTGAACTGCGTGGCCCCCGGGCCGGTGTGGACGCCATTGAATCCGGCGGACAAGGCGGCGCCGGACGTGGCGGAATTCGGCCAGGACAGCGACATGGGACGTGCCGCGCAGCCGGAGGAACTGTCGCCGGCGTATGTCTTCCTGGCCGCGCCAAGCTGTGCCAGCTACATCAGCGGCGCGATCCTGCCGGTGATGGGCGGCCCGCGCGGTTGATCGACGCAGGACCGGTCCATGGACCGGTCCTGCCCACTGTCAGCCGCAGCTGGCGCGTTCGATCCTGTTGTCCGCATCGACGCTGATGGTGATGCGGTCTTCGCGGTAATCCATGGTCACCGCCATGCCCGGCTTGACCACGCGCGCGGTGCGGGCGCCGGCGTCACGCACCGCCTTGTCGATGACTTCCTGGCTGGCCTTTTTCCCGGTCAGCGCCGGCAACGTGTCGGCGTGACAATGGCTGCCCAGGCCGGCCACTTCCGGCTTCGGCTGGCTCGGCGCGGTATTCACGCTGGACGGGGTGCTGCTGCATGCCGCAAGCGGCAACGCACAGCCCAACAGCAACAGAAGCTTGCAACGCATGACAGGACCTCCCGGTTGTGAAGAGTTCCCAGTGTGCGCGGCGGCGGTGGACGAGGCGTCAACGGGGCTTCATCCGGGCATCGACAACGCCAGCGTCTCACGTTCCCGTTGCTCTTCCAGTACCAGCCGCTGCACCAGCAGCGACAGGGTCACCACGTCCTGGTGGTTGTGCTTGCCGACCCGCCGCAGGTCCACCGCATCGCCGCCGCGCAGGTAGCGCAGCCAGGCTGCCGGCGCCTCCGAACCCGGCAGGTCGTCCTCACGCACCACCTGCAGAAGCTGCCGCTCGATGGTGGCCAGCCGGCAGTTCTCCCAGCGGCCACGGTAGCGGCGACGGGTGGGGAACAGCAGGTCCACGTGGTCCAGCGCGGCCAATGGATCGCCTGCGCGGGCCAACCGGTAACGGGTCTTCAGCAGCGGCGCGTCATAGCAGCGGCCGTTGTAGCTGCACAGCACGGTGCGTGGCTGCAGCCAGCCGGCGAAGGTACGCAGCATCGCGGTTTCGGCGGCCATGGTGGCCATCAGCAGCTGGCGGATGCGCAGACCCGGGCCGCGCTGGGCATCCACGGTCCAGTCAGCGGCACCGATCATGAACGCACGGGTGCCGGTGCCACCGGCCAGCCCGGTGGTCTCGGTATCGAAGAACAGCAGATCGCCGGGCGCCACCTGTTCCTGTTCCCGGCGCGCGAAGGCCAGCGACAGCGGCGCGACCGGAATTTCCACGGGCAGGAAGGCTTCGATCAGGTGCAGGCCGGGGCTGATTTCGCTCCCCGGCAGCTCGCGATCCACATTGCGCCGGCGTGCGGGCAGGCTATCGGCGCCGCGGTCGCGTACGCCGAGCAGGCGCCGCAGCCCGGCCGCATCGGCCAGCGGATGCGGGGGTGGCGACACGGCATTCTGCTTGTGGCGGATTTCCTGCTCCACCCACGCGAACACCGAACGCGGAGCCGCTGGCTGCTTCGCATCATTGGCCGCGCCAGGCAGCGCCGGGGCCGCCCCGGATGCGGACCTGGATCCCGGCGATGCCACCGTCGACGCAGGTTTGCCGGCATCGCCGGCCTGCCGCCGCAGAAGCCGCAGTCTTTCAAGGCTCAGGCTCATGGAACCGGCAACTCCATCGCATCGGCGACCGTCACGAACACGTCCGGCACCTGCCTGCAGGCGTTGGCATCGAACAGGTCCAGCACGCGCAGCGAAAGCGCACGCGGCGTGGTGTCGTCGTTCTCCTGCGCAGCCAGCACCGGCCCGACGCAGGCAGGGCAACCGGCCCTGCAGTCGCAGCGCTGCACCAGCTCGCGCGCACGCTGCACCAGTTCCTGCTGGCGCAGCCACAGCGGTTCGCTCAGGCCCACGCCGCCGGGGAAGTTGTCATACAGATACACGGTAGGCACGAACTGCTGCAGCAGCTCCACTGCACCGGCATCGCCTTCTTCGCCACGCAGCTGGCCACGGCCGCTCTGGTCGGCCACCGCAAACCAGGCACCATCGCCATTGCCGACCGCTTTCTGCAGGTCGCGCGCATCGGCCATCACCGCCACCGTGGCGACGATATGCAGTGCGTAGGCAGCACCCAGAAAGCCATCCAGCGCATCCTGGCGGCTGGCGAAAGCACGCAGCAGCAGTGCCTGTGGCAGCTGCCACCACACTGCGGTGGTGTGCAGCTCCTGGTCGGGCAGGTTGACCGGGCCGTAGCCGATGTTCTCGTGCGTGTAGTAACGGATCTTCTTGTAACCGGCCACCCGGCGCACCACGTGTACTTCGCCATGGTGCGCGTCACCGCGCCCGGCAACGTTGCCGTCGAAACGGTCCAGCACCTTGAGCCGGGTGAAGTCGATGCTGTCGGTGTAGTAGTCCACGTGGGTGCGGGTGACGTAGGCCTTGCGCCCTTCCCAGTCCAGCGTCTCCACCTGGTAGGGGGTGGACTGCACCATGTGGATGGCGCCTTCGTAGAGGGTCAGCGCGGCGGCGGAATAATCCACCTCGGCGATGATCTGCTGCCTGCCGCCGCTGCGGTCGACCACCACGAAGTTGCCGTCGGCCACCGAACGCAGGCTCACGGCATTGGCCGGATAGCTGTCGGCGATCCATTCCCAGCGGTCGCCCTCGCGGTGCACCACTTCGGTTTCGGCCAGCGCTTCCAGGAACACCAGCGGATCGATCGGGCCGAAGCCATCGCCGGCCAGGAAGGGCAGCTCGAAGGCCGCGCAGCGGATATGGTCGAACAGGATCAGCGGCTGGTCCGGGGCGATGCGCGCATGTTCCGGCGAAGAATCGGCGAAGAAATCCGGATGGCGCACCACGTACTGGTCCAACGGCTGCGAGCTGGCCACCATGACGCCCAGCGCCGGCTGCTGGCGACGACCGGCGCGTCCGAAGCGCTGCCAGGTGGCGGCCACGCTGCCCGGATAGCCGTTGAGGATCACCACGTCCAGGCTGCCGATGTCCACGCCCAGTTCCAGCGCCGAGGTACTGACGATGCCATCGATGTTGCCCGCGCGCATGGCGCGTTCGGTCTCGCGGCGTTCGGTGGGCAGGTAGCCGCCGCGATAGGCACGGATGCGTGGCGGCTTGCGCGGATCGTGGTCGAAGATGTCCTTCAGGTACTTGGTCAGCACTTCGACCATCAGCCGGGTCTGCGCGAACACCAGTGTCTTCAGGCCGGATTTGATGGCGATGCGGGCGATGCGGTTGCTCTGCGAGCGTGCCGATGCGCGCAGGCCCAGGTCCGGATTGACCATCGGCGGGTTCCACAGCAGCACCTGTTTCGGGCCGCTGGGTGCACCGGATTCGGTGATCGCGGTGACCGGCGCTTCGATCAGCGCTTCAGCGTGCGCCTGCGGGTTGCCGATGGTCGCAGAGCACAGGATGAACTGCGGTTGCACGCCATAGAACGCGCAGATGCGCTTGAGCCGGCGCAGCACGTTGGTGACATGGCTGCCGAATACGCCACGGTAGGTGTGCACTTCGTCGATGACCACATAACGCAGGTTCTCGAAGAACTGCGCCCACTTGGTGTGGTGCGGCAGGATCGCCTGGCGCGCATCGCCCGGGGTATCGCCATCGAACGTAAAGGCTTTCACGCCCAGCTCGCCGGCACGGTTGAGCTCCAGCAGTTCGGCCACCTGGTCCTGGGCCAGCGCCTTGGTCGGGAACAGGTACAGCGCCTTGGCGTTGTCCTGCATGGCCGCGCTGACCACCGGCAGCGTGTAGCAGAGGGACTTGCCGCTGGCGGTGGGGGTGACGATGGCGACGTGTTCGCCGCGCTGGCTGGCGTCCCACGCTTCGGCCTGGTGGCTGTAGAGCTGCTCGATGCCGCGTGCCTTCAGTGCCGCAGCCAGCGCGGGCGGCACGGTTTCCGGAATCGGCGCGTAACGCCCCTCGCGGCCGGGGATGGCGAAGCTGCCGGTGATGCGGTCGTGGTAGCGGTGCTGCAGGCGCGCGCCGAGCAGCGCGCCGTCGCGTGCGGGCAGGCCGTCACGGGTGGCGAGCTGATGCTCGGCATCGGCAGTGCGCTTGGCGAGTTCGTAGGCCATCGGGAATCGTGTGGCAAAGCGTGTATGGAAGCACGGCAGTGTCGCAGGATGTGAGACGTCATGGCATTGCCGGTCGTGGGCATGCACGCGCGCGTGGCCAACGAAATCTGAAGGCTTCATCCGTATCCTTGTGCAAGGACGGCAGCCAGGGAGAACGCGCGTGGCACGAGGTGGAATGCAGGGAACGCTTCTTGTCGGCCTGCTGCTGGTGGCACCGGTACAGGCGGAGCAGCAGGCACAGCAGGCGGAGCCGCAGGCGCAGGTCAGGAGCGACCGGGACGTCACCACCCTGGGGGAGGTGCGGGCGCTCAGGCCCGAAGATGAGGAGCCGGTTGATCTTTACGGCTTCAGGAATCCGGTGCAGGTGCAGTCCAATACCTTCAACCGCAGCTGGAGCGAACCTCCTTCGCTGGAACAGGTGGGCATGAGCGGCGGTTACGTGATGATGGGTATCAACTACGCCATCGCGAAAACGGCGCAGGGTCTGCATAAGGTGACCGGCGCACCGGACCCGATCCAGGCGGCCATCGCCCGTCCGCCGCCGGCGCTGAGCGAAGAACAGCGCCGGCGTGCCGCGCGGTTCTGCGAGGAACAGGACTGCGGCGAGAGGTAGAGCGGGGCCCTGCCCCGCTGTGCGCCGAGGTTCCAGCCGGACAGAGCCCGGCGCTAGGGATGCGTCGGTGCGGCAAGAGGTAGAGCGGGGCTCTGCCCCGCTGCGCGCTGAGGTTCCAGCCGGGCAGAGCCCGGCGCTACGGATGCGTCGGTGCGGTCAGAGGTAGAGCGGGGCTCTGCCCCGCTGTGTGCCGAGGTTCCAGCCGGGCAGAGCCCGGCGCTACGGATGCGTCTGCGGCCGCCGCTCCAGCCACCACAGCAGGCTCGCGCACAGTACGAAGCCCAGCCACCAGGGCCAGCGCGAGCCCGGTACCTGCTGCGTGGCGTGCGGGCGGGGCGTCGGGCTGGCCGCCAGCTTCAGCGTGGTGGCATCGATCATGTCCTGCCGGTGCAGCGCATTGGCGCTGGCCGGATCGAAGACATGCCGCCATAGCTCGCGTTCGCCCAGCCGCAGGCGTTGCCATCCGGATTCCCGCGGCCACCAGGCGGCACACCGTGCATCGCCACTGGCGGGATCGACCAGCAGCGGCGTGGCCGTGTCGTCGGTCGCCAACGCCTGCAGGGGCGCCTGCACACCGCACAGGAGCTGGCGTTCGCCGGCCCACGCCCTCGGCTGCGGTGACCAGAGTGGATCGTTGAGGGCCTGCGATCGCGCGAGCAGGGAGACCATGCCGCTCCACATTTCGCCGTGGCGATCAGCGCGGCCGGCCAGCACCAGGCGCCAGCTGTCGGTGATCGGCAACAGGCCAACGCGGCCCTTTCCAGCGTCGCGCCAGCGGCCGATGCCATTGCCGCCACGGTCGCGCAGCAGCGCCTGGTTTCCGGCCGGGCGCTGCGCGAGGCTTTCCAGTGCGGGCAATGTGGCGCCATGCGCCGCGCGGTCAGCCTCCGCGCCATCGGTGGTAGGCAGGGTGGCGGCGGCCAGAGGGCCGCGGCGTGCCTGCAGCATCACGCTCTCGCCATCGCCGGGAAGCTGCACGTTCTGGCTGCTGCCGTCGCCCTGCAGGGGCAGGCCCAGCTCGCGCAGCCGCTGCCGTGCGCTGGCCGACGGCAGGCCGGTACTGCGTACCAGCACGCCCAGCCCTGCATGCAATGCCTCGCGCACCGCCGCGAACTGGCCAGCTCCCAGCGACGCCAGGCTGCGCTCATCGAGCAGCAGCAGATCCGTGCGTGCCAGCGATGCTGCATCGATGGCGACGTTGCCGTCGCCCAGGCTGACCCCCGCCCCGGCATCGGACTGGACCTGCACGTCGATGCCGCTATCGGCGGCCCAGCGGCGCAGGTACTTCAGCTCGGCGCCGGGTGCACCGGCACGTATCCGCAGCTGCAGTGGTGCGGCTGCAATCGTCTGCTGCGGAACCGGCAGGGTATCGACAACATGGCCGTCGGCATCGAGGAGGCGCAGCTGGAACAGGCTGCGGCCTTCGGCACGCGCGACACCGCTCAGTTGCACCCTGCCATCGGCGGCCAACGCGACACGGTCCACCGCCGCTTCGGCGGGATCGAGCAGCTCGGCCTGTGCGTTGGTCACTCCACGGGCCTGTGCGCGCACATCGAAACGGCCACCGCGCGCGGTGGCCGCAGGCACGTCCAGATCGATCCAGCCACGTGGTGCAGGGCCGGTTTGCCAGCGGACATCCGTTGGCAGCGCTGTATCACGGTCGCGTGCAGGCAGCCCGGCGCCGACCAGTGTCAGCGAGGATGCAGGGTACTGGCGCAGTGCGGTGGCCAGGTCGGGAACGCGCTGTCCACCGGGGACGTCCTCGGCTTCCGGCAGCAGCAGGAGGGGAGTGGCGCTGGCCGGTAGTTCGCCTGCGTCGGCAGCGTCGGCGGCCAGCACACGCAGACCGGTGGCCGGCAACGGTCGCGAGGGCGGAATCAGTACCGCATACAACAGCCCCGCCGACAGCACCTGCAGCAGCAGGATGGCGACCCGCCGCGCGCGCCGGGTCCGTGGCTGGCGCAGCTGCCGCACGCTGGCGATCAGCACCACCGCCAACAGCGCAGCGGCAATCCACATCGCGTTGCCGTCCATGCTCATGGCTGTGCCTCCAGTGCATCCAGGTAACGCTGGCCCATCGCATCGGCTGCGTTGCGCCGAAGGGCCGACGGTACCGGGCGCTGAAGGGCGCGCCACAACTGCCCCCGCAGTCGCTGGCGGCAGTCGCCGCAATCGGGTGTCAACCGCAGTTGTTCGATGGCTGCAGCCAGGTCCAGTGCATCGGGCAGATAAGCGGCGTTGCGCTGCTGCCAGGCAGCCAGTGCGTCCAGGTCGGCCTCACCCTGCGGATCGCCCAGACGCTGCCATGCCTCGACGATGGCGGGATCGGCAGGCGTGCGCGCTTCCAGCGGCAGTACGCGGCTGGCCAGCCCGGCGCGCTCGCCGCCGAGGCGACGGCCCTCGTCGATCGGCGGTAATTCCGGGCCGACACGCGCCAGATAGATGCGTTCGGCCTGCTGCACCTGCTTGATGAATCCCAGCGCCTTGTAGGCATGGGGAAGCGCCTGGGCGGGCCGGCCCTGGCGCAGCTCGCCTTCGGCCGACCACATCTGGTCCAGCGCGGCCTTCAGCGTGGCCCGGGTCTGCGGATCGAGCAGGGTGGCTGCCTCGGCATGGTCGTGGGTGTGCCCGTATTCGGACAGCACATCGGTGGCGCTGCCGAATACCGCTGCGTTGTCACCGGTCGCCGTGCCGGCGCCATGGTCATGGTCGTGATCGTCGCGCGTGGCCGGGGCGGCATCATGGTCGTGCGCATGGCCGTCGGCCTGCGCATCGTTGCCGGGCACGTCGCTGGTCGGCAGGTCATCGGTGGGCGGTGCCCTGGGCGCACCTTCACTTTCTTCGCCGAGGAACTGGCCGTAGCGCAGGCGCAGGATGCGCTGGTCAACGCCGATGGCATCGCTGCGCTTGACGAAGGTGTCGTGGTCCAGTTGCCGCTGCTGGCGGAGAAGTGCTTCGGCATCGATGATGATCTGCCGCTGGCTGCGGAAATAAGCCGGCATCACTTTCTTGATCTGTCCTTCCAGTTCGGCACCGAGCGCTGCTTCGGCGCTGGGCAACCGCAGGATCACGCTGTTGCTGCGCCCGACCTGGGCGACGGGCGCATGGTTGTCGCGCACTTCCAGCTGGGCGATCACATCATTGCCGGGCTGCGCGCCGAGGGCGGACAGGTCGAGCGTGTGGCTGAAGCGGCGTACGTTGGCGGAGCCACTGCCGGACAGGGGCACACTGCGGCGCACGAAGGTGATGTTCTCGCCACTGCCCTGGGTGATGGTTAGGGACAGCATGGCCTGCGTGGCAACTCCATGGTCGTCGCTGGCCTCGAAGCGCAGCGACCAGCGCTGCTGGCCCGGCGTGGCCAGCACCAGACTGCCCGCAGGTTCCAGCACACGCACGCTGGGCGCGCGGTCCGGTGTCACGTCCAGGCGATGCAGCCGTGCTTCCGCCAGTGCAGGTTCGCTGACCACCCGGTACAGCACCGGTGCGCGGGCGATGTCCTGCGCCTGCCATTGTCCATCGCGCTCGCTCAGCGGCAACCGGCGGCCATCATGGAACTGCAGCCATGCCTTGCGCGGGGCGCGGTTGAAACGCAGCGACCAGGACAGGCGGCTTTCCGCCGGCACCCGGGCGTCCAATGTGTTCTGCCGGCGCTCGGCCTGCCCGGTGTAGGCCGGTGGCTGTACGCGCAGCTGGGTGGACCGCAGCTGCAGCGGGCCCTGCCCGGGCGCAGGCACGACTCTCGCCGTCGTCGATGGAGATGGCGATGCGATGGAGTGCGGCCAGGACAACGCCAGTACGATGACCACTGCGGCGGCCACGCCATTGCCGGACAGTGCGGCCAGCGGCCAGCGTGGGCGGAGTTCCGGCATGGCCTGTCGCAGGCGTTCCAGCACCCGGCCACGCTGGCGCTGCTGCAATGGATTGAGCGTTGCCTCATCGGCGAACAGCAGGTCAGCGCTGTCCTGGCTGGCGCCACTGGCATCAAGCCGGCGCTGCAGCCAATGCCGGTCCATCTGCCGCGAACGCAGGGCGGCATGGGCGGCACAGGCGAGCAGGCACAGCGTGGCGACCACGCAGGCGATATCGAAGCCGACGAGGCGCAGGGCGATTGCTGCGGCGGCCAACGCCCACGGCACGCCGAACAGCAGATGGATGGCTGCACGTCGGCGCCGTGCGCGATGCCAGGCGTGGCGAAGCGTGTTCATGCCGAATGCCTTCGCCATGGTGCGCTGGCCATCCAGCGCTCCAGCGCGAACAGCAGCAGGATCAGCATGGCCAGCCACGGTGTCAGCTCACGCGGCGGCGGTTCCTGTGCCGGCAACGATGTTGCCAGCGGAGCGTGATCGTGGGCGTCGCCCATCCGTGCCGATGGCGGTCCCTGGATGGCCAGCTGCAGACGGCGCGGCAGATCGGCCTGACACAGGGCGGGGTTTTCGCTGGCATCCCAGTCTCCTGCAAGGTGCAGCAGGCGCCCATGGCCGACCGACTGCTGGAACAGCAGGGGCGTTCCGTCCGCATCGCGCAGCAGGATGCTTGCCGAGGCGGGTGCGGCTGCGGGGCTCAGTACGCTGCCGCCTTCTTCCAGCCACGTCCGCCAGTTCGCAGGCAACGCCTGCGTGCTGCTCCAGATACCGATCTCGCCCGTATCGGGCACTGCATCTGCGGCCAGCGCTGGTGCCAGCGGTTGGCCGCTCCACGCGCGCTGCATGGCACCCAGCCAGTGCCGGGCCGGCAGCGGCGCGTCCTCGCGCAGGCGCAGGCGAAGGGCGCGCGGGACCGCAGCGGCCGGAGGTGACGTTGCTGCCGCATGTGGAAGCCACTGCACCGCGCGCGACAGCTGCAGCCGCTGGCCATCCAGGCCCGGCAGCGGATCGGGTACATGAGCGATCAGCGCGGTGCCTGGTGGCAAGCGTGCATCGAGCTCGCGCAGCAGGCTCGACAGCATGGCCTGTTGTTGCGGCGCAGGCTGGTCGATGCCGGGAAATCCGGGGGCCAGCCAGTGCCAGTTTTCGCTGCTGGCATCGCCGCGCAGAGCCTGTGCATCCAGGCCTGGCGCAACCACGGTCCATGCGGCCTGGGCAGGCGCCGGTCCGGTCAATGCCGGGCGTGCCAGCAGCAGCGCCAGGGCGGCGAGCATCAGCAGGCGCACCAGCAGCAAGGGCCAGTCATCGAAACGGATGCGCTGGCGCGGTCGTACCTGCGCGCGCAGCCAGCGCAGGGCGGCGAAATCCAGCGGCGTATAGGGATGGCGCCGGGCAAGATGGATCAGCAACGGCAGCAATGCCGAGGCAAGTGCCAGCAGGCCCAGCGGAAACAGCAGGCTCACCGGCGGCCCCCATGCCCGCAGAGCGCCCGCAGTGGCTCATCCAAGGGCTGGTCCAGCCACGCCGTGTCATGGGTGATGCCACCGGCCTGCAGGCGGGAACGCAATGCGGCACGCGCTTCGGCGAAGCGGTGCAGGTAGTCCGTGCGGATGGATGCGCCGTCGCCGAGCAGCTCCTGACCGCTCTCCGGATCCCGGAAGCGATGTCCCGCATCAAACGGGAAATCGCGTTCGTCGGCGGTCAGTGCCTGCAGCAGCATCACGTCGCGGCGCGCGCTGGCCAGCTGTTCCAGCAGCACGATGGCGGCTTCGTCGAAACCATCGCCGATGTACAGCAGGAGGTCGCCGGGGCGCACGCGTTCCCAGAGCGGCCGCAGGGACGTTGCAGGTGGCCATTCGCCTGTTGCCCGCAGGGCCTGCAGCTGCAGGTGCACACGGTCGCGCTGGCGTGCGCCGTGGGCCGCCGGCACCAGCTGCAGGCCGTCGCCACTGATGGCCAGCAGCCCGAAACGATCGCCCTGCTGCAGTGCCAGCTGCACCACGCACGCAGCCAGTTCGCGCATGTGCTGCAGGCGGCTGCGCGCAGGTACATCGCGATCGGACTGGCCCGCCGACGCCGTGGCATCGATCAGCAACCACACGGTGATCGGGCTCTCGCGTTCGGATTCGCGCACGAAGAAGCGGTCCGAGCGTGCGTACAGTTTCCAGTCGATCTGCCGCAGCTCGTCACCGGGCTCATAGGCACGATACTGGGCGAACTCCAGGCCGGTGCCACGGCTGCGGCTGGCATGCTGGCCGATGCCGCTTGCGCCGCTGGCCAGGCGTGGCACCAGGCGCAGCGCACGCAGGCGCGCGCGCAGCTCCGGCGACAGGGTCAATGCAACCGCGTCGGCCATGTGGATCAGCCGGGGAAGGGCACGGCCTGCAGCAGGGCGGCGACCACGTCGTCAGCACGCTTCTGCTCGGCTTCGGCCGCGAAAGACAGCAGCAGGCGGTGACGCATCACCGGTGCGGCCAGCGCCTGCACGTCTTCACGGGTGACGGCGAAGCGCCCCTGCAGCAGCGCACGCGCCTTGCCCGCCAGCACCAGCGACTGCCCGGCGCGAGGGCCCGCGCCCCATTTCACCCACTGGTTGATCGCCGCCGGAGCGCCGTCGCCGGGACGACTGGCACGGACCAGGCGGGTGATCCAGGCCATCACGTCCGGGCCGACATGTACCTGGCGCACCGCCGCCTGCAGTGCGATGACGGCTTCGGCGTCCATCACCTTCGGCACCGCCTCGCCGGCCGTGCCGGTGGTCTGTTCAAGGATGCGGCGCTCTTCGTCCTCGCTGGGATAATCGACCAGCACGTGCAGCAGGAAGCGGTCCAGCTGCGCTTCCGGCAGCGGGTAGGTACCGGCCTGTTCGATCGGGTTCTGCGTGGCCAGCACGAAGAACGGCGCAGGCAGGGTATAGGTGGTACCGGCATAACTCACCGTGCGCTCCTGCATCGCTTCCAGCAGCGCAGCCTGGGTCTTCGGCGGAGTGCGGTTGAGTTCGTCGGCCAGCAGCAGGTTGGTGAAGACCGGTCCCTGCTGGAAGCGGAAGTGGCGATGGCCGGTACCGTGATCCTCTTCCAGCAGCTCGGCGCCAAGAATGTCGCTGGGCATCAGGTCCGGGGTGAACTGCACGCGGCGGAACTGAAGTTCCAGCGCCTGGCCCAGCGAGCGCACCAGCAGGGTCTTGCCCAGGCCCGGCGCGCCTTCCAGCAGGCAGTGGCCGCCGGCCAGCAGGCCGATCAGCAGTTGTTCAACCACCGCATCCTGTCCGACCACCGCGTGCGCGAGAGCACGGCGCAGGTCGCCCAGGCGTGGCAGCAGGGTATCGATGTCGGTGGCGGTCATGGGGGACTGTCCTTTCAATTGTTCAACGCGTACATCACGATGTTGACGCCGAAGCGGGTGTTGTCTTCGGCGAGGAAGCGCTTGTTGCGCCAGTCGTAGTCCCACTCGCAACCGTAGTCCTTGTTGCTGTAGAGCACGCCCAGGCGCCCATCCACTTCGATGCCCTTCAGGTAATCGTGGACCAGGTCATCGCCCCAGCCATTGAGCTCGAAGCTGGTGGCCGGCGGCCCGTCGGGGAAGCGGAAGAAGCTGCGGTACAGCGCGTGGCTGTTGGGCAGCCTGCGCAGGGCCTTCGCCCCGAACAAGCGGCTCATCTGCGCCTCGAACGACGTGGCGAACAGGCCATCGATATCGTGGTTGCAGTCGTCCACGAACACGAAGCCACCACTGCGCACATAACGGACGAAGTTCTGGCGTTCGGCGGCATTGAACTCCACCAGCGTGTGCCCGGCCAGGTAGCAGAAAGGCGCTTCCAGCATGCGCGGGTCGGCCAGCGCGATCACATGTTCCTGTGGGTCCACCCGCAGCGAGGTGTAGTCGATCAGCGAGGTGACCAGGTTGGACGGCATGCGCGCGTCCACGTCCCAGTCACCGGAATCGTATTGCAGGCGGGTGAACCAGAAGTCGTAGCGTGAGCTGCGCGGGCCTGCCTGCGCCCAGGCTGGAAGCGCTGCCGCCGAAGCGGCAGCGGCCAGCCAGCGCAGGCAGCTACGACGATCCATCAGACCGCATCGGACAACGAGGTAAAGGTGAAATCACGCAGCCGCATCGGCGGGATCATCATCACCAGGCTGGACTCGTCGCCCGCCACGCGCACCGGCTTGCCCAGCTCGTCGATGTTGTTGAGCATGATCACCGGCGATTCGTTGAAGCGGAAGTTCTTCACCGGATGCTTGATCTGCCCGTTCTCGATGTAGAACGTGCCATCGCGGGTCAGGCCGGTCAGCAGCACGGTCTGCGGATCGACCATGCGGATGTACCAGGTACGCGTGACCAGGATGCCCTTCTGCGTGCCGCGCACCAGATCGGCGGTGCTCTTGTCGCCACCGCTCATCAGCAGGTTGCCCGGGCGCGCGTTGGCGGTCTTGCCTTCCTTCTGTGCCCAGAAACGCGAATAGTTGAGGTTGGCGACCTTGCCGTTCTCGATGATCGCGATCTTCTCGCGCGGCATGCCATCGTTGTCCCACGGCAACACCGGCGCTTCCGGATGCCACGGGTCGGCGTACATGCTCACGCGCGGATCATAGACCTGTTCGCCCAGCTTGTTGCCACCGCCCTTCTTCGACAGGAAGCTGCGGCCCTCATCGGCGGAACGTGCATCGAAGAAGTTCATCATGAAGCTGATCAGGCCGGCAGCGGCGGCCGGCTCCAGGATCACCGTGTACTTGCCCGGCTCCAGGGCCTTGGCTTCGGCCGATTCGGTGGCCTTGCGCATGGCGATGCGGATGTCCTGGTCGGCCTTGAAATCGGCCGCGTCCTTCAGGTTGCGGCCGACCCAGCCCGAACCGCGGCCGTCCTCGGTGCGCACGGTGCAGGTGTAATCGAAGCTGCTGGTGCGCTGGTAACCGAAGTTGCCATTGCTGTTGGCGGTGGCGACGAAACCCTGTCCGTCCTCGAGGAAACCGGCGGCGATCACCCCGGCTTCGCGGCACGGCAGGATCGAGTCAGCCGCCACCTTGGCGCGGAATGCCGGATCGATGGCGGCGGTGGATTCGCTGAAGGTCGGGCTGGCCTTGTAGTCCTGTTTTCCGATGGCCGGAATGAACTCCGGGTTTTCCGGTGCCAGCCGGGCCAGGTCCTCGGCACGGCGCACCACGCGCTCCAGTGCGGCGTCGTCGAACTCGTTGATGGAGGCCGTGCCGACGCGCTTGCCGAAGGCCACCTGCACGGCCAGCGAGGCATCGCTGACCACGCCGCTGGTGGAGATGTTGTTCAGCGCGAAGCGGATGTTGCCGTCGATGGAACCGGCCAGGGTGGCAGTGCACTCGTCGGCTTTGGACAGGGCGATGACCTTGTCCAGGATGGCCTTGGCCTGCTGTTCGGTGAAGATGCTCATGGGTATCGGGCTCCAGACCGGTCAGCCGAGGCTGCGTGCGGTGTTGATGACGTTGATGCCGTCGAAACGGGCGGTGGACGAACCGTGCGAGACCGCCGAGACCTGGCCCGGCTGGCCCTTGCCATCGAAGAACGATCCGCCGAGGCGGTAATCGCGCTCGTCGGCGACGGCGCTGCAGGCATTCCAGAACTCCGGCGTGCGGATCTGGTAGGCGACGTCCTCCAGCATGCCGGTGATCCTGCCGTTCTTGATCTCGTAGAACAGCTGGCCACCGAACTGTGCGTTGTAACGCTGCTGGTCGATGGAGAACGAGCCATCGCCGATGATGTAGATGCCGTTCTCCACGTCCTTGATCATGTCGTCCACGCTCAACGGCGTCTTTCCCGGCGCCATCGAGACATTGGCCATGCGCTGGAACTGTACACTGGACCAGGAATCGGCATAGCAGCAGCCGTCCGATTCGGTCTTGCCCAGGATGTGGGCCTGGTCGCGGATGGTCTGGTAATCGACCAGCTTGCCATCGGTGATCAGGTCCCAGCGCTTGCACTTCACGCCTTCATCGTCATACGCCACCGCGCCCAGGCTGCCCTGCTGGGTCTTGTCGGCGAAGATGTTGACGTGCTCGCTACCGTACTGGAAATGCTGTTCGCGCTTGTCCAGGGTGGCAAAGCTGGTGCCTGCGTAGTTGGCCTCGTAGCCGAGCACGCGGTCCAGTTCCAGCGGGTGGCCGATCGATTCGTGGATGGTCAGCCAGGTATGCGAAGGATCCAGCACCAGGTCGTACTTGCCCGGCTTCACCGACGGCGCCTTGAGCTTCTCCTGGGCCTGTTTCGCTGCGGCGATGGCATCTTCCTTCATGTCATAGGACGAGGAATAGTTGACCACGCCGTTGGGTGTGCGCACCTTGCCGGCCGCGGCGCCATCGAGGTATTCGTAGCCCATGCCCATCGGCGCGGACAGCCCTTCGCGGGTGCGGAATTTGCCGGTCGTCTTGTCGATGGCGGTGATCGTCATCGGTACCCAGATGCGGTGCACGTCCTGGTCGATGTAGGAGCCGTCGGTGGACGCGAAATACTTCTGCTCGTTGACCAGGAACATCATCGAGTTGACGAAGCTGGCACCGGCGTTGATCGCCGCGGCATTGACGTCCAGCAGCAGGCCCACCTTGTCCTTGACCGGCACTTCCATCGCGTTCTTGCGGATAGGCGTGCGCCAGCTCACCTCGCCCACGCCTGGCGCGGCGGCCAGTTGTACGGGTTCGGTCTGGATGCCGGCGTTCGCACGTGCGATGCCGGCCGCCTGCTGGGCTGCCTTGGCCACGTCGGCGTTACCGAGCTGGTTGGTGGCCGCAAAGCCCCATGCACCGTTGACCAGCACGCGGATGCCCACACCGGTGGACTCGGTGTTGACCACGTTCTGGACCTTGTCTTCGCGGGTGATCACGAACTGCCGCAGGTAACGGCCGATGCGCACGTCGCAGTAAGTGGCGCCGGCGCTGCGCGCGGCCTGCAGCGCCACATCGGCGAGGCGCTTCTTCAGCGCCGGATCAAGCGTGGACTGCAGCTGCTCGGCGGCGATCGCCTTGCCGAAGAACGACGGCACCAGCAGGCCGCCTGCGGTGAGCCCGGTGAGGGCGAGGAAGTCACGTCTTTGCAAGGCTGCTCTCCACGTAGGGAAGTTGGACAGGACTCATGCGCCAAGGCTGCGCGCGGTGTTGATGATGTTGACGCCGTTGAAGCGGGTGGTGGACGAGCCGTGCGACACCGCCGATACCTGTGCCGGCTGGCCCTTGCCGTCGAAGAATGAGCCGCCGAGGCGGAAATCACGCTCGTCGCAGATGGCCGTGCAGGCATTCCAGAACTCCGGTGTGCGGATCTGGTAGGCCGCGTCCTCGACCATGCC
Organism: Pseudomonadota bacterium; assembly: GCA_023430045.1. Lineage (GTDB taxonomy): Bacteria > Pseudomonadota > Gammaproteobacteria > Xanthomonadales > Xanthomonadaceae > Stenotrophomonas. The sequence continues at coordinate 22,706 of JAEZCF010000040.1, forward strand.
GGTGATGCGGCCATCCTTGATCTGGTAGCAGAGCTGGGCACCGAACTGGGCGTTGTAGCGCTGCTGGTCGATGGAATACGAGCCGCGGCCGTGGAAGTACAAGCCGTTCTCCACATCCTTGACCATGTCCGCAACGCTCAGCGGGGCATTGCCTGGTGCCAGCGACACGTTCGCCATGCGCTGGAACTGCACGCTGGACCAGGAATCGGCATAGCTGCAGCCATGGGAGGCGTCGCGGCCGAGAATATGTGCCTCATCGCGGGTGGCCTGGTAGTCCACCAGGATGCCGTCGCGGACCAGATCCCAGCGCTGCGTCCTGACCCCTTCATCGTCATAGCCCACCGCGCCGAGGCTTCCCGGCTGGGTCTTGTCGGCAAAGAAGTTGACGAGGTCGCTGCCCCAGCGGAAGCCGGCATCGCGCTTGTCCAGGGTGGCAAAACTGGTGCCGGCGTAGTTGGCTTCATAGCCCAGCACGCGGTCCAGTTCCAGCGGATGGCCGACATTCTCGTGGATGGTCAGGAACAGGTTGGAGGGATCAAGCACCACGTCGTACCTGCCCGGCTTCACCGACGGCGCGTTGAGCTTCTCGCGGGCCTGGCGCGCGGCGGCGATGGCATCCTCGCGAGGTGCATAGGAATGGCCGTATCCGACCACGCCTCCGGGGAGTTCGAAGCGACCGGAGCGGTCGCCGTCCAGGAATTCGTAGCCCATGCCCATCGGTGCAGCCAGGCTGCTGCGGCTGCGGAATTTCCCGCTGGCCTTGTCCACGGCGGTGGCGGTGAACGGCAGCCAGATGCGATGCACGTCCTGGTCGATCCACGAGCCATCACTGGAGGCAAAGTACTTCTGCTCATTGACGAGGAACAGCGTGGAGTTGAAGAAGTCCGCACCGGCTTCAAGGCCGGCGGCGTTGATGTCCAGCAGCAGCGCCACCTTGTCCTGCACCGGTACCGCCATGGCGTTCTTCTTCAGCGGCGTGCGCCAGCTGACCTCGCCGACGCCCGGCGTGGCGGCCAGCTGCACGCGGCGGGTCTGTACGCGTGCGTTGGCACGCGCGATGGCTACCGCCTGCGCGACGGCCTGCACCACCTGCTCGGGCGTGCGCTGATGGGTGGCGGCAAAGCCCCACGCGCCATCGACGATGACGCGGACGCCGACGCCAGCCGATTCGCTGTTGGTGACGTTCTGGACATTGCGCTCGCGGGTGATCACAGCCTGGTTCAGGTAACGCCCGATGCGGACGTCGCAGTAACTGGCACCGGTCTGGCGCGCGGCCTGCAGGGCGGCATCCGCCAGGCGTTTTCCAAGCACCGGATCGCCCGGTTCGAGCAGCTGTTCGGCAGCGATCAGCCGCGCATGCGGCAGGATCAGCCCGGCCAGGCCCAATCCGGAAAGCGCCAGGAACTCACGACGTTGCACCGCCACCACCCCACAGACCGCATATTGATCCCCGACTGTCGCCAGCGCGCGACGCAGGCACAAGTGACTGCAGTCATGGTTCGGCTACAGGCACAATGAGATTCCGCAACGTCCGTCACGAACCATGACTGAAAAGCCGTTTTCGCTGGCCTGCGAACGCAACCGCGAGCCGATCGCCGCCGCGTTGGATACATGGATGGCCAGTCGTCGCCATGTACTGGAGATCGGCAGCGGCACCGGCCAGCACGCCGTGTTCTTCGCCCGGCGCTGGCCTTACCTGCGCTGGCAGCCCAGCGACCATGCCGACCATCTACCGGGCATCGAAGCCTGGCGTGCCGATGCTGCCCTGGACAACCTGCTGCCGCCGTTCGTGCTGCAGGCGGAGCTTCCACCGTCGCCGCCGCTGGCGGTGCCGCCCGGGGGCTCACGCTTCGACGCGGTATTCAGCGCCAACACGCTGCACATCATGGGCTGGGAGCATGTGCGCGCGCTGTTCGCTGGCCTGCCGCCTGTACTGGCGCCGGGTGCGTTGCTGGTGGTATATGGGCCCTTCAATGAGCAGGGGCGCTTCACCAGCGAAAGCAACGCGCAGTTCGACGGCTGGCTGAAAGCCCGCGATCCACGCAGTGGCATCCGGGATGTGGAGGCCGTGCAGGCGCTGGCTTCGGCGCAGGGGTTTGTGGCGCTCGAGGACATCGCCATGCCGGCCAACAACCGTCTGTTGCTTTGGCAACTGGGGTGATCAGTTTCTGGACCGGGTCTGGAACTTGTTCATCAGGCGGGCGCAGGACGCGTGGATCTCCTCGACCAGGCGATCCAGCACCGGGTGTCCGATGCCCTCCTCTTTGAAGAGAGCATGCAGCTCGGACGCGGCGGCTGGCAGTTCGGTAGCCATCTCTGCCAATCGATACAGGACATCGACCTTGTCCAGGCGCATCGAGCTCGCCGTGGCCTGCCAGTCTTCCAGCCTGATATCCCACCACCTGTAATGGCTGCCGATCTTCATCGCCATCTTGATCTTGCGTTTCTGCAGGCTGGGATAAGGAAAGGCGCTGGAAATATCGTAAAGCGGAGCCAGCCTGACGTTGCCAGCGGCGCCGAACAACACGGAATAGTTCTTGGCGTGCGCGTCCGTCCCGCCGATCAGGTAGTTGAAGATCAGCGCCTTCATGAGCGCCTCGACATCGGCATGCGGCTGTGATGAATGCTGCCAGAGTACGTCGGCGAGGTCAGCCGGTCCCGGACCGCCCTGATTCTGGTATTTGAGATGGGGCATCACCGAGAGTGCCTGGCAGAAGTCCTCCTGGTGCAGGCGATGCCATGCGGTACCTGCGTACTCGCGGTCATAACGTTCGACGCAGATTGCCGCCTCTGCGCCGACCTTGATTTGCTCGACATGCGCGGCAGACATGCCAAGGCTGCGTGCCAATCTCAGGCAGAAAATTTCGTTCTCGACGAAACCGTCGTACTCGCCACTTGGGGGCTTGAGGATGTGCGTTGTTGGAATGCGTCCGGTTGGAATAGCCCAACTTCCGCCTGGCCTGCGCATCAGTGCGATCTTGGATTGAGCGCCTGCCAGGCTGAAGTGACCTACATCATCGGTAAGGCGACCGACGCCGTGCGTCTGGCGCAGTCCTGCCAGGCGGGCCTCCACCTCCTGATCGGTCAGGTCGACGACTCCGTCATCGGCACCGCCGAGAACATCGGCAAGGCGATCATCGGACACGAACTGCACTGCACCGGCACAGTCTTCGCCGACATGGGAAAGCAGGGCGACCGGATTCCTGGGCGAGACATGGAAGTGCGTACCCCAGCGTTGCAGGAGCGCCTCATTGTCCGGCAGCAGACCCCAGAGGACAGATGAGACCTTGCCGTGTTCGATGCGTGGCTGCAGCAGCGGCAGGCTGAGGGAAACCGGGTAGGCGTCGGCTGCTTCCTGCCATTCCGGGCTGTACGAGAATCGGGGATTGCCGAAGGTGTCGGTTTCCAGTTTCCCAGCGACCCTGCCAGAGAGGAGGACATTCAGGATCATGTTGTTTCTCGACTGGACGTTGCGGAACGACTGCGGTATCCGGCCGTTCGGTTGCAAATGATGACTTACGGTTTTTTCCGGGTGCTTTTTCCTGAGGCCTCGCTCTGCTCCAGCCATGCCTGGACAGCCTGCCTGGCGGCATCGGACGCGGCCTCCCGGCCCGTATCAGCGGCGAAGCGGGCTGTGGGTTCGTTGACGCCCGGGCTTCGGGGCCTGGAGGAACTGGAGTAATGGATGCCGCGTGTACCTGTAGCAGGCTCCCTGTTGCGTTCGATCACATTGTCGATGTCGGGGACGGAGATACGGGGCAGGGAGGAACCCTCGCTGGCGTAGGGTGCCTCCAAGGGCATGGCATCCAGCGTGATTCCGAGGACATTCAAGGTTCTCAGAACCAGGTGCAGTTCCGCCCGAGGCTTTCCTTTCTCGATTTCAATGATCCAGCGTCGGCTGACACCCACTTCATGGGCCAGTCTGGCCTGGTCCCATGCGAGCATTCTGCGGCGTTGACGAATGATGTTGCCGAGATCGTCAGGGGTTCTGAGTTTGGCCATACGTCCAAATGTAAGCGATTGCTCACATCGGCGAAAGTGTAATTGATCGATTACATTAGCCATAGAGTCACCGAACGCTCACTTGAACGATGAGCGAACGGTAACATTGTATGGAAAGAGGATGGAAGTGGCATTGACGACATTGCACGGACGACATCAAAAGTAACCGTTCGGTGACAATGCGGTCAATGTCACCGAACGATCACATCACGCTACCTGGACGATATGCAGTGCCTTCGGATTCCGCCATTGCGCGAGCAGCGCCGCTTCCCGAACCTTTGCTTTTTCCAGATGCGCATCCTTGACGTGGCCGAAGCCGCGGATGTGCTCGGGAATGCTGGCGATCTCCACTGCCAGCGCCAACCGCCGGTCATCCAGACCATCGAGCAGCATCTGTACCGTCGCCTCGTAATCGGCAATCAGCTCGCGCTCGCCGCGACGCTCGGCCGTGCGGCCGAATGGATCGAAGCGGCCACCGCGCAGGAACTTCAACCTGGCCATGACGGCGAACGCCTTCAGCATCCACGGACCGTATTCCTTCTTGATCAACCGGCCCTGCTCGTCCTTCTTCGCGAACAGCGGCGGCGCCAGATGGAACCGCAGCTGGTAATCCCCCTCGAACTGCTGCTGCAGGCGGCGCTGGAACTCGCCACTGGTATACAGCCGCGCGACCTCGTATTCGTCCTTGTACGCCATCAGCTTGAACAGGTAACGGGCCACGGTTTCGGTCAATGCGGTGGATCCGCCGACCTTGTCCTGCTCGACGGTGCGCACGCGTTCGACCAGTGCGCGGTAGCGGTTGGCGTATGCCTGGTCCTGGTAATCGACCAGGAATGCGGTGCGTCGCGCGATCATCTCGTCGAGCGAACGCGACAGCCGCGCATCGTCCAGTGGCAGGAAGGCCACATCGTCACCGCCTTGCCCGTGCGAGGGCAGGCCACGCAGCTCACGCTCGTCGGCGGTGTCGCGCGGAGCGGCCGTCGCGCCCCACTCATTGCCCTCCCACTCGCCGGGCGGCAGCGCGTGCAGCGGGCCCGGCGTGGTTTCCGAATCCGTATGCCGGTTGCTGACCAGGCCTGCAGCCTGCTGCACCGCAAGCGGATCCACTGCGGCCAGTCGGCCCCACGCGAACGCCTGCTGGTTCATCGCCACGGCAGCGCCATTGAGTTCGATGGCGCGCATCAGCGATTCGAACGACAGCGGTACCAGGCCCTGCTGCCACGCATAGCCCAGGATGAAGAGGTTGGACGCGATGGCATCGCCCAGCAGCGCGGTGGCCAGTTGCGTGGCATCCAGCAGCAGCGGCTCCTGGTCGCCCAGCGCCACGCGGATGCCCGCGATGATGTCGGCGGCGGGAAACTGCATGTCCGGACGCGTGGTGAATCCACCGGGCATCGCTTCATAGGTGTTCAGCACCACCTGCGAACGACCCGCGCGTACCTTTGAGAGCGCCCAGTAATCGTTGACCACCACCATGTCGCAGCCCAGCACCAGATCGGCCTCGCCTGCGGCGATGCGCACAGCGTGGATGTCGGCCGGCGTGCGGGCAATGCGGATATGGGTGGTGACCGCACCGCCCTTCTGCGCCAGACCGGTCTGGTCCAGTACCGTCGCGCCCTTGCCTTCCAGATGGCCGGCCATGCCCAGCAGCGCACCGATGGTCACCACGCCGGTGCCGCCGACGCCGGTGATCAGGATGTTCCAGGGCTGTTCCAGGGTGCCACGCACGCGAGGCGCCGGCAGGGTGTCCAGCAGCGTCGAGGCATCACGCCTGCTGCCCTTGCGTGGCTGGCCACCGTGCACGGTGACGAAGCTTGGGCAGAAGCCGGTGGTGCAGGAATAGTCCTTGTTGCAGTTGGACTGGTCGATGTCACGCTTGCGCCCGAATTCGGTTTCCTTCGGCAGCACCGACACGCAGAAACTCTTCCTGCCGCAGTCGCCGCAGCCTTCGCACACCAGCGAATTGATCATCACCCGCTTGGCCGGATCTTCCAGCCTGCCGCGCTTGCGGCGACGGCGCTTTTCGGTGGCGCAGGTCTGTTCGTAGATCAGGATCGAAACACCCTTCACCTCGCGCAGGCGCTTCTGCACGCTTTCCAGCTCGCTGCGATCATGGAACTCGACGTCGCTCGGGAAGTGTTCGCGCTGGCGCGTCCACTTTGCGATGTCGTCGGACAGCACGACGATGGTGTGGATGCCTTCGGCACGCATCTGCCGGGCGATGTCCGGCACGCTCAGCGGACCGTCCACCGGCTGTCCGCCGGTCATCGCCACCGCGTCGTTGTAGAGGATCTTGTAGGTGATGTTGACGCCGGCCGCGACCGACTGGCGGATCGCCAGCGAACCGCTGTGGAAGTAAGTGCCGTCGCCCAGGTTCTGGAACACGTGCGGGGTGTCGGTGAACGCGGCCTGCCCGGCCCATGTCACGCCTTCGCCGCCCATGTGGGTGAACGTGTCGGTGCTGCGGTCCATCCAGGTCACCATGTAATGGCAACCGATTCCGCCCAGCGCGCGCGAGCCTTCCGGCACCGTGGTGGAGGTGTTGTGCGGGCAGCCGGAGCAGTAATGCGGCACGCGCGGGAAACTGGCGCGGGGCAGTGCCAGCTCGGCTTCCTTTTCCTGCATCCACTGCAGGCGTTGCTCGATCGATTCGCTGTTGAAGAAGCGCTGGATCCGGCGGCCGATCACCCCGGCGATGGTGGCCGGCGTCAGCTCGCCGGTGGATGGCAGGATCCATTCTCCGGCTTCGTCGTACTTGCCGACGATGGAAGGACGCTGACCCCAGTCGTCCGGCCAGTTGAAGAACTGTTCCTTCATCTGGCGCTCGATGAAAGCGCGTTTTTCCTCCACCACGATGATGTCTTCAAGTCCGCGCGCGAAGTGCGCGATGCCCTGCGGCTCCAGCGGCCAGGTCATCCCGACCTTGTAGACACGGATGCCGATGCCTGCGCAGGCCGCTTCATCCAGGCCCAGGTACTCCAGCGCCTGCAGCACGTCCAGGTAGCTCTTGCCGGTGGTGACGATGCCCAGCCGTGCGCGCGGCGCATCCATCACCACGCGGTCAATGCCGTTGGCACGGGCGAACGCCTGCGCGGCCTTCACCGCATAGCGGTGCAGGCGCATTTCCTGGTCCAGCGGCGGGTCGGGCCAGCGGATGTTGAGGCCACCAGCCGGCATCTCGAAGTCCTCCGGCAGCACGATGCGGCGTGCCAGCGGATCGACATCGACCGAGGCGGACGATTCCACCGTCTCGGCGATGGTCTTGAAGCCGACCCAGCGCCCGGTGTACCGGCTCATCGCCCAGCCCAGCAGGCCCATGTCCAGGATGTCCTGCACGCCGGCGGGATTGAGCACCGGCATCATCGCGCTGACGAACTCGTCCTCGCTGCCGTGCGGCAGGGTGGAACTGCGGCAGGCATGGTCGTCAGCGGCCAGCGCCAGCACACCTCCGTAAGGCGAGGTACCGGCGGCGTTGGCATGCTTGAAGACGTCGCCGCAGCGGTCCACGCCGGGGCCCTTGCCGTACCACATGCCGAACACGCCCTGCACGTTGGCGCCGGGGAACAGGTTGGTCTGCTGCGTGCCCCAGACCATGGTGGCGCCGAGGTCCTCGTTGAGGCCCGGAGTGAACTTCACCCCGGCCGCTTCCAGGTGCTGGCGCGCGCGCCAGAGCTCCAGGTCGAAGCCACCCAACGGACTGCCCCGGTAACCGCTGATGAAGCCGCCGCTGTCGATGCCTGCGGCGGCATCACGCAAGCGCTGCATCAGCGGCAGCCGGACCAGCGCCTGCACGCCGCTCAGGTAGATCCGACCTGTTTCGCGCGTATATCGGTGGTCGAGCGTGTAGTCACGATCGAGCAGGTTGGCGGAGGCAGGGGAAGTGAGCTGCGCAGTGCTGGTCATGGCTGGCCTGTGTCGGATCGGCTGGCATCGCCCGCGCTGGCGCAGGCCGAAGGCGCGGATTGTAACAGTGGGGGCATCGCCGGCCGGAGCGTGCGCCAGGCACTCGCATCCGGGGCCGCGCTCCGGTTAGGATCAGGTGGTGGGAGGTTGTTGTTGCAACCTGGGGAAAAACCGATGTCATCCGCAAGACAGTTCCTGGCCGGCATGCTGCTGGCCTCTGGGGCGGCCGCTGCATGGGCCGCGCCTGCATTGCCTGCGCCGCAGGAATTCTATTTCGATCCCGATCCGGTGGCCGGGCCTGTCTCGGTTGCTGAAGGCGAGGGCGATACGCTGGTGAACCAGCTGATGCGCCAGCGCGAACGTGGCCGCAAGGCACTGGAAGCCACCGTGCAGCTGGCCGGGGTGGCCATTGCGCAGGGCCGTCCGGAGCTGGGTGAGCAGCTGTATGCCGAAGCCCTGCAGGCCACCACGGCGGCATCGCCGGCCGGGCGCATGGTGCGCTGGAATCATGGCTGGGACCTGTTCCGCCAGGGCCAGGTCGAAGCGGCTCTGCAGGAATGGCAGTCCGCCGCCGGTGCGCTGCGTGGCAATCCTTCGTGGGTGCCGCCGACCTATGCGCTGGCGCTGTGGCGGCTGGGCGACAAGGAGCAGGCTGTCAAATGGTATGCCGCTGCGGTACGCACCGAGCCTGGCAAGTGGAACACCGCAGCCAACCACGCCACGCTGCTTCCGGACTGGCGCGACAGCGAACGCGCCACCCTGGCCGACGTCCAGCAGGCATGGGCGGCCAAGCCACCCGCCTGGCCCTGACCGGTCGACGCGCTGACTGAGCCGGCCACCGGCCGGTTCCATCGGCGCCCACGCGGTGCTTCAGTCGTCGGCGTTGACCGTGCGCGCCGACGCCCACTCCCGCAGCGCCTGCACCTGCTCGGCCATCAACACCGACAGCGGACGGCTGGTGCGGATCTCGGTCATCAGCAACGCCGTATCCAGCGGTCGCTGTTCGGCGTGCGCTGCATACAGTCCGGCCACGATGGCCTGTTCGATCTCCGCGCCGGAGAATCCTGCCGATGCGGCGGCCAGTGCCGGCAGCGCGAAGTCGTCGGCATTGAGCTGGCGACGCGCCAGGTGCAGCCGCAGCAGTTCCACGCGCACGTCCGGGGTGGGCAGGTCGACGAAGAAGATCTCATCGAAGCGACCCTTGCGCAGCAGTTCCGCAGGCAGCTCCTGCACCTGGTTGGCGGTGGCGACGATGAAGACCGCCGATCTGCGCTCGGCCATCCAGGTGAGCAGCGTTCCCAGCACCCGACGCGATACGCCGCCGTCCTCACCCCCGGTGGCCAGGCCTTTCTCGATCTCGTCGATCCACAGCACGCAGGGTGCCAGCTGTTCGGCCGAAGCAAGCGCCTGTCGCAGGTTCGCTTCGGTTTCGCCATGGTATTTGTTGTACAACGCGCCGACATCCATGCGCAGCAGCGGCACCCCGAAGCCGGCTGCGGTGGCCTTGGCCAGCATCGATTTGCCGCAGCCCTGCACGCCCAGCAGCAGCATGCCGCGTGGCGGGTCCAGTCCGGCCGGGACCGAGCCGGCCAGGAAGGCCATGCGCCGCTGGTTGACCCAGCGCTTGAGCCGGTTGGCGCCGGCCACATCGCCGAAGCGGGCGGTATCGTAGTCGTAGGTGAGGTGGCCGCTGCGGTTCAGCAGCTCGAATTTCAGCCGTGCCAGCTGCGGCAGATCGTCATCGTCCAGCACCCCGTCGGCATAGATCAGCTGGCGGGCGATACGGCGCGCATCGACCAGGCTCAGGCCCTGCAGGTTGCGCAGGATCTTCTTCACTGCCTCGTTGTCCACTTCGACCCGGCGTCCGCCATGCTCGCGCGCATAACCGGCCGCTTCTTCGCGCAGCATCTTCAGCAGTGCATTGGCATCGGGCAGACGCGGGTTGAAGCGGGTGGCCAGCGCTTCCAGCTCGTCGGGCAGGGTGACCTTGGCACCGATCAGCACGATCACATGCGGCTGGCTGTGGCGTCGCTGGATCAGGTCGCGCAGGGCCCGCTGGTGGCTGGCATAGCCCAGGTAGGGATGGAAATCGAGCAGCAGGTAGATGCCACGCTGATCAGCCTGCTGGATCATCTGCAGCGCCGCGCTGGCATCGGGCGGGCCGAACGGTTCGTCCTCGCGTTCAAGGTCGATGCGGCGCAGGCCTTCGGTGATCGACCAGCGGTACAACGCCCGCCATACATTCAGCAGCGTCTGCCGGAACAGCTCGATGACGCGCCCCTCATCCTGGGTCTCGATCACGATCAGGGGGGTATTGGCGCGGATCAGTGCGCTCAGGTCCTGCAGTTCGCTCATGCCGGTTTCGATCCTTCGGGATGGCCACGATAGCAAAGCGGATCGTCGCCGGTTCAGCACTGCGACTATCTCCGTCACCTGCGCCGGTGTACGCTCGGGCAACGTTCCCCCGGAAGCGAGGCCTGCATGAAGACCATCCTGGTGGCCGGTTCCAAGGGTGGGGTGGGCAAGACCACCATCGCCACCCACCTGGCCGCGCATGCGGCGCTGCAGGGAAAGCGCACGGTGATTGCCGACGCCGACCCGCAGGGCTCCAGCACGCGCTGGGCCCAGCGTCGATCCGAGCTGGAAAGCGCGGTACTGCCGATCGATGTGTATCGGAAGAAGCAGTGGGCACAGAAGCTGCCCGATGGCACCGACACGGTGGTGATCGACGCCCCCGCCGGCGCACTGGCCGACGATATTCCGCACTTTCTCGATGCCGCCGATGCGGTGGTGGTGCCGGTGCTGCCTTCGGCGCTGGACATCGAAGCCATCGTCGGCTTCCTCAACAGCCTGGCCCAGGTGCCGCGCGTACACAGTCGCAAGCTGCCGGTGGGGCTGGTGCTCAACCGCACCAAGCCCTGGACGCAGACATCCCAGCAGGCCATGCAGATGCTGGCCGACTGGCCTTATCCCGTAGTAGCTCAGCTGCGCGACAGCCAGAGCTACGTGGTGATGACCGGCCTGGGCCGCAGCCTGTTCGACTACCGCTCGGCACAGGTGCGTGAGCACCAGGCCGACTGGGAGCCGCTGCTCAGGTGGCTGGACAAGGCCTGAGCACGCTCCCCTCAACTCTTTCATGGGAAACGCCCGATGCGTGAACTGATCCTGCTGCGCCATGCCCACGCCGAACCGGCCGGAACCGGCCAGGCCGATCTCGACCGGCCGCTGTCGGCGGTCGGCCTTGCCGAAGCCGAAGCGGCGGGCAAGTGGCTCAAGGAGCACAACCTCCTGCCGGACTGCGTACTGTGTTCTCCGGCACGACGCACCCGCGAAACGCTGGAGGCGGTGGTCGGCATCACCGGCTTCTTCGAGCATCGCCTCGAGGACGCTGTGTACGACGCCACGCCCGGTACCCTGATCGGACTGGTGGCCGACCGCAGCGACATCGAACGGTTGATGATCGTTGGCCACAATCCCGGCCTGGAACGGCTGGTGGCCCTGTTGAACACCGGTGAAAGCAGCGATTACCGCGGCATGCCGCCGGCCGGCATCGCCGTGCTGCAGTTTCCCAAGGATGGTCCCATCGAGCCGGGCGTGGCTACCCTCAACGCATTCTGGTGGCCGTGATCCCATGAGGCAGGCGTGGCAGGGGGGGCTGCTGCTCGCGTTGGCCGGACTTTCCAGCGGCAGCCCGGCGGCGCAGGCAGTGGCCATACCTGAGCGCCCGCCGGTGGCGCTGCCTGCCCTGCAGGTGTCCCGGAAGGCGCCATTGATGCTGGACACCCGCCGTTCGCAGCTGGGTTTCGAGGTGCGTACGCGGCTGGGGCAGCGCATCGAAGGCCGGTTCCCGCACTTCGAAGGGCGCATCGAGGTGCTGTCCGATGGCCGCCACCAGGTCCACCTGAAGATGTACACGCGTTCGGTGGAGATACCGGACAAGCCGCGGTACACCGGTTGGATGCGCGGCGAGGACTTCTTCGACGCCGGCCGGCATCCGGTGGTCGAATTCGACTCGCTCCCGTATCCGCCGGAGCAGGTGGAGCAGGGCGGCGATATCCAGGGGAGGTTGATGCTGCGCGGGATCAGCCACCCCGAAACGCTGCGGGTGGAGAAGGCGGATTGCGCCAGACCGGGCTATGATTGCGACGTCGTCAGCCGCGGTACCGTCCTGCGGGGACGCTATGGCATGGACAGCTGGCAGCTTGCCCTGAGTGATCGAGTGACCTTTGTATTGCGAGCGCGCCTGAGCGAGGCGCCGGAACCGTGAATCCGCTGATCCGCCTGATGGCGCTGGCAATCCTGTTGCTGGTCGGCGGCTGCGCGTCGCTGTCCAGCGGCGAACGCGCGCGTGCGGCCAGCATCGCCGTGCAGGCCCGTTCCAGCGTCGTCGAATGCACCCGGGCAGACCGCTGTGCGCAGGATTCGCCGCTGCGTGCACTGGCCGGCCGCGCCTTCAGCGAGTCCGTGCCCGATCGTCCGCGCCACTATGCCGTCATACTCGACGAGGGCGAAGAGTCCCTGGTGGCGCGGCTGAACCTGCTGCGCAGCGCCACCCGCAGCATCGACCTGCAGACCTACATCTTCGACAAGGATGACAGCGCGCGCCTGGTCATCGACGAGCTGCTCGCCGCCAGCCGGCGCGGCGTGAAGGTGCGGGTGCTGATCGATCAGCTTTCGGCCATCTCCGACCTGCAGATTCTCGGCGCCCTGTCCTCGTCCCACCAGAACCTGCAGCTGCGTGTGTACAACCCCACCTTCGGCAAGGCGCGGCTGAACTATTTCGATTACGCCGGCAGCGTGCTGTGCTGCTTCCGCCGCTTCAACCAGCGCATGCACAACAAGCTGCTGGTCATCGATGATGCGATCGGTGTGGTGGGTGGACGCAATTACCAGGACGACTATTACGACTGGGACAGCGAATACAACTTCCGCGACCGCGACGTGCTGGTGGCCGGCCCGGAGGCCCGCGTCATGGCGTCGAACTTCGAAGCGTTCTGGAACGCGCCGCGCAGCGTGCCGGCAGAACGCCTCAACGATGTCGGCCGCACCCTGATCGAGGGCGGCGCGCCCGGGATGCCGGTTGCCGAGTTCCGACGCCCGGAGCGCGTGGAGCGGGTGAGCCGCGAGGCCAGCGATGAGGGCTTCATCACCCGCAGCTTCGTGGATACCGCGCTGCCGGTCGCTTCGGTCCGCTATGTCGCCGACCTGCCGCGCAAGCATCGTCGCGAACGTGCCGGGCACCCGGATTTCGGCCAGCACGTCACCGAGCCGCAGCTGGACAGCCTGATCGCCGGTTCGCAGTTCGAAGTGCTGCTGCAGACGCCCTACCTGGTGCTGTCCAAGCCTGCACGCCAGCTGTTCGCCGGCCTGCGCAGGCGGGACGAGCCACCCCGCGTACTGGTGTCGACCAACAGCCTGGCGGCAACCGACAACCCGATCGTCTACGCGCTTTCATACAAGTACAAGCGTCGCAACATGCGCGAGCTGGGCTTCAACATCTTCGAATACAAGCCTTTCCCGCTGGATGCGCCGGTGGACTACCGCAACCTGTTGCCCGACCCGATCACCGGCGATCAGCCGGAGGGCCGCAGCGGCGGCCTGCTCGGTGGCAGCGCGGCCGGCAGCAATGCGCGCCCGCCGGGCAGCAGCGGTGATGACGCGGGGAATCCGCGCCGGAACACGCCGCGTACCGGCAGCGCCTACCAGAACGCACGCGAGCGTCGCCGGGCGTCCGGCAGCGCGGTCGAGCGCGACCTGCTGCGCACCGAGACCCGTCCTTCGTTCCTGGGCAGCAAGGCGGTGAACCGGCCGTTGCCGGTCACCCGTTCGGGGGCACGCATGGGCCTGCATGCCAAGTCGCTGGTGGTGGACCGGCGCATCGGCGTGATCGGCACGCACAACTTCGACCCGCGCAGCGAGACCTACAACACCGAAGGCGCAGTGATCATCGACGATCCCGTGTTCGCCCAGCGGCTTGCCGACAGCATCCTGCGCGACATCCATCCGCAGAATTCCTGGACAGTCGCACCGCGCAGCAAGCCGCCGGTGCTGTCCGGCCTGAACTACAGCATGGGCAAGGCGTCCGAAGCCCTGCCGATCCTGGATTTCTGGCCATGGCGCTATGCCACCGATTACGAATTCAAGCCCGGCCCAGGCTGCCCGGAGCCGCTGCCACGGCAGCATCCGGACTTCCTGTCCTGCTATACGGCGGTGGGCGACTTTCCCGAGGTCAACGTCGGGCCGAAGTGGCTGCTGGTGCGCATGCTCACCGCCTTCGGCGCCGGCCTGGTGCCCATCCTCTGAATGGAGTTCCCCGCATGCCGAGCGTTTTCCGTGAACCGGTTTCCCTGCAGGCCCTGAATGCACTCAGTGCCGATACCGTGATCGCGCGGCTGGGCATCGTGTTCACCGCCGTCGGCGACGACTGGCTGCAGGCCACCATGCCGGTCGACGCGCGCACCCACCAGCCTTACGGGATCCTGCATGGCGGGGCCTCGGTGGTGCTGGCCGAAACCCTGGGCAGCAGCGCCGGCAACCTGTGCGTGGATCACAACGAGAAGATCTGCGTGGGGCTGGAGATCAACGCCAACCACGTGCGCGCCAAGCGCGAAGGACAGGTGACCGGTACCGCGCGGGCGCTGCATGTCGGCCGCAGCACGCAGCTGTGGGATATCCGCATCGAGGACGAACAGGGCCGGCTGGTCTGTACCTCCCGGCTGACCCTGGCCGTGGTGCCCGCCGGTCACGGCGGGTAATACCAGGCCGGTGCGAGGCCTGGCGCGCGGCAGCTGCGGCGTACCGGTCACGCCACGCTGGCAGCGGCTGCGGCGCTCTAGTATCGTTCGCGCATGAATTCCCCCGCCCCGGTTTCGCGCGGCGGCGTGGCGCGTGTGTGCCGTTACCTGTACCGCGTACCGCTGCTGCTGGTCCATGTGTTCGTGTTCCTGCCGCTCACCCTGCTTGGCATGCTGGTGCCGGCGGACAGGCTGCGCGTGGGAGGCCAGCCGCTGGCCAGCAAGGTGGTCAACTGGTGGTCGGCGGGACTGATGTGGATCTTCGGCTTCCGTCTGGTGCGCATCGGGCAGCCCCTGCCCGGGGCGGTGCTGTTCGTGGCCAACCACGTCAGCTGGGTGGATATCTGCGTGCTCCACAGCCAGCGGATGATGGGCTTCGTGGCCAAACGTGAGATCGCCGGCTGGCCCGTGGTTGGCTGGCTGGCGGCGCGTGGGCAGACCATCTTCCACGAACGCGGCAGCACCGAATCGCTGGGCGGGGTGATGCAGGTGATGGTCGACCGGCTGCGCGAAGGCAAGGGCGTAGGCGTGTTCCCCGAAGGGCGCACGCGCGGGGGCCACGAGGTTGGTCCGTTCCACGCGCGCATCTTCCAGGCGGCGGTGGAAACCGGCGTGCCGGTGCAGCCGGTCGCGCTGCGCTACGGCATCCGTGGCGATGCCCAGACCGTAGTCGCATTCGGGCCGCGCGAGAGCTTCTTCGACAATTTCCTGCGCCTGCTGGGCGAACCGCCGCGCCGCGCCGAAGTGCACTTCCTGAAACCGATCGGCAGCAGCGACCTGGAAGGTCGCCGGCGCATCGCTGAAACGTCGCGCTCGCGCATCCTGGCCGCGATGGCGGGAGTCTGAGCGACCGGTGTCCGCCTCCGCGCCCGTGCTCGCCTTCGATCCCGGACCGCCGGCGCTGCCGACCGCGGCCGATTACCAGCCCCCGCGCTGGCTGCGCAACGCGCACCTGCAATCCATGCTCAGCTCCAGCCGGCTGCGCCTGCGGCGGGGCCAGGAACTGCTCGCGGCCACCGGTGCCACCACGCGGGAACTGATCGTGGATGGCGGCAAGGGCGTGCGCCTGCAGGCCTGGTACAGCACGCGCGAAGGCCGCCCGGCCCGTGGCATGGCGTTGTTGCTGCACGGCTGGGAAGGCAGCGCCGAATCCAGCTACATGCGCATGACCGCCGCGCGCATGCTGGAACAGGGCTTCGATGTGGTGCGGCTGAACTTCCGCGACCACGGCAACACCCATCACCTCAATCCCGGCATCTTCCATTCCAACCGCATCGAGGAAGTCGTGCACGCGGCAGGCGACATCGCGCGTCGTTGGCCGCAGCTGCCGCTGGTGGCCGCCGGCTATTCGCTGGGCGGCAACTTCGTGCTGCGCCTGGCGTTGCATGCGCCTGCGGCCGGAGTGCCGTTGAAGCGGGTGGCATCGGTCTGCCCGGTGCTCGATCCGGCGCTGACCATGGACAGCATCGAGAACGGCCCGGCGATGTACGACTGGTATTTCCGCCGCAAGTGGGCCGGTTCGCTGCGCCGCAAACAGGCGCTCTATCCGGACCTGAGCGACTGGGATGAACGCGTGCTGCGCCTGGATATCCGCGCGCTGACCGCCTGGCTGGTGGAACATCACACCGACTATGGTTCCCTGCAGGCGTATTTCGATGGTTATTCGATTGCCGGCGAGCGTCTACTGGACCTGCAGGTGCCAGCCGACATCCTGATGGCCAGGGACGATCCGGTCATTCCCTTCGTGTCCTTCAACGACTGGCGCCTGCCATTGTCCGCCTGCCTGCAGACGGCGCAGTGGGGAGGCCACTGCGGGTTCCTGGAAAACTGGCGGGGAGACGGTTTTTCCGAGCGCTGGGTCGCCCGCCACCTGGCACAGGCCGCCCTGCCGGACTGATCGGCCGCGACGGCTGCGATCGGCGAGGGCCGCTACAATGCGGGTTTGATCTCACGCTGGACCGCCATGCAAGACCAGATCCTTCAAGCCCTGCGTCGCCGTGACGCCGACCAGGCCGTACAGCTGGCTGTTGCCTGGACTGCCGCCGAACCGCAGCTGGCCCAGGCCCACCGCTGGCATGCGCTGGCGCTGCAGCAGCAGGGCCAGTTGCAGCTGGCCGTGGAGAGCCTGCAGCGCGCGCTGTCACTGGCTCCGGATGATGCCGACCTGCACCTGCAGAACGCCGGCCTGCTGCTCGCGCTGCGCCAGTTCGACGATGCCGGCGCGGCGCTGGAACGCACCACCGGCCTCAACCCGAATGAGCTGTCCGCCTACCTGATGCAGGCGCACCTGGCGCTGTCGCGCAACGATGTCGACGAAGCCGACCGGCAGGCACGCCTGGCCTCGCGCCTGGATGCCGGGCACCCGGAAGTTTCCGCGCTGGCCGGCATGGTCGCGCTGCGCCGTGGCGCGCTCGACGAAGCGCTGGCACAGCTGACCACTGCAACCCGGGCGCTGCCTGATGATCCGCGCATCCTGTATGCGCTGGGCTTTGCCTACCTGCGCAAGGACATGCTCGCCTTCGCCGAGCAGGCGTTCCGCCGCGTGCTGGCATTGAACCCGGAGATGACCAGCCTGCATGGGCTGCTGGTGCAGCTGGCGCTGCGTCAGGACAATCCGTCGGCCGCCTCGGAGATCATCGAACAATCACTGGCCCAGCCCGGCCAGGACACGCTGCCGATGCGCCGCCTGGCCGCCCAGCTGGCGCTGCAGACCGGCCAGCCGCTGCAGGCGCTGGAGCACCTGCGCCCGTTGCTGGCCGCGCACGCCGACGACCGCGCGCTGCTGCAGATGCTGCTGGTGGCCTGGCAACGGCTGGGACGCGAGGAAGAAGCCCGCGCTGAGCTGGATGGGGCGCTGGAAGCCCACGCGCAGCTGCATGACCTGTGGCTGGCGCGGCTGGCGGTGGAACCGGTCGGTGGCCCTGGCGCCACGGCCGTGGTGGAGCGTTGGCTGGCGGCCATGCCGGAACACATTCCCGCGCTGGAAAGCCGCATGAGCCTGCACGACATGGCCGGCGAGCAGGATGCCGCCGAAGCGGTCGCCGCACGCATCGTGGCGCTGGAGCCGAACCGGCTGAGCGGGCAGGTGCGGCTGGTGGATGCGCTGCTGGCCCGCGACCCGGCCGCAGCGGTCGCCCACGTACAGGGCGTCATCGATGACGCGCCGGAAGCGGCCCGTCCGCAGCTGCGCATCTGGCTGGGCGAAATCCATGACCGTGCCGGCAATCCCGGCGATGCCCTGCGCACCTGGCTGGACCTGCAGGCCGAACTGGCACCACAGCGCCTGCCTCTGCCGCCGCAGGCCAAGGCACCGCCGAGCTGGCCCGCACTGGGCAGCGTTCCGGAGACGAAGGAAGGCGAGGCGCCATCGGTGCCGATGTTCCTGTGGGGCGCTCCGGGATCCGGGGTGGAACGGGTGGCCACGACGCTGGTGGGCGTTTCGCCGGTGATGCGTACCGACCGCTTCACGTCGAATCCGCCGGACGATGCATTCCAGAATTACCACACGCTGCAGGACCTCGCGTCGGGCGCACTGAGCGCCGAAGCGCTGGTGGCCGGCTGGCGTGCCCAGCTGGTGCAGCGCGGACTGGCCAATGACACCGTGATCGACTGGCTGCTGTGGTGGGACAACGCGCTGTTGTGGGCGCTGCGCCCGCAGCTGCCGCAGGGTCGCCTGCTGGCCGTGGTGCGCGATCCGCGCGACATGCTGCTGGACTGGATCGCCTACGGCGCGGCGGTGCCGCTCGCCGTCACGTCGTTGGCCGAAGCGGCCGAATGGTTGGCGCGTGCGATGGCGCAGCTGGCGACGCTGCAGGAACAGGACCTCTATCCGCTGGTCGTGCTGCGCATCGACGAGGTGGGCAACGATCCACGCGCAATGGCGGCGCTGTTGCAGGACGTCTTTGGTGCCCGCATTCCGCCGGCCCAGGCGATCGGTACGCCGCGCTTCCCGGCCGGCCACTGGCGCACCTATCGTGACGTCATGTCCAGCGCGTTCGAGCTGCTGGCGCCTGTCGCGGTACGTCTCGGTTATCCCGAAGAGTGAAGGAGAAGCGGATGCATCTGCACAGTGACAGCCTGCGCAACGGCGCGCCGATCGACCGCGAATTCGCTGCGGGCGATGCCAGTGGTTTCGCCCCGGACCGTAACCCGCACCTGGCCTGGAGCGGAGTGCCCGAAGGCACCCGTTCCTTCGCCCTGCTGTGCGTGGATCCCGATGTCCCGACCGTGCCTGAAACCGTCGGGCGCACCGATGTCACGGTGCCGGTCGACCAGCCGCGCTGCGATTTCGTGCACTGGGCAATGGCCGACATTCCCGCCGACGTGCGCGAGCTGGCGGCGGGCAGCTGCAGCGATGGCTTCGTGGCCAGGGGCAAGCCCGCGCCGGCAGGCCCGGCGGGCAGCCGCCAGGGCCTCAACGATTTCACCGGCTGGTTCGCCGGCACTCCGGACATGGCCGGCGATTACCTGGGCTACGACGGCCCGTATCCGCCGTTCAACGACGAACGCGTGCACCGTTATTTCTTCCGTGTCTTCGCGCTGGACGTCGAAACGCTGGAGCTGCCGGCGCCGTTCACCGCCGCGGACGTGCACCGGGCCATGCATGGCCACGTACTGGCCGAAGCGGCGCTGCACGGCACCTACACCCTGAATCCAGATCTGTAAGAGCCGGGCTCTGCCCGGCTGGACGTTGCCGCGTAGCGGGGCAGAGCCCCGCTCTACGTGATGCGCGGCTATTTCTCGGTCGCCGACTCGACCACCATGTCCAGCACGTACGCGCGCGAGGACGCGTCGGCCGGCGGATCCTTCACGGTGAAACGCTTCACGCGCACCACGTTGCGCACGCCATCTTCGTGCGTGTAGCCCTCGATGGCGTCATGGAAGTTCTCGAAGGCGCCCGGTTCGCCCTGTCTTACACCGTTCTCGTCGAAGCGGACCTCGCGCACCTGCAGGCACTGCTTGTCCTTGATCAACGGATGCGGGCAGGGCCGGGTCCGTGCCGCCACTTCCAGGAACACCGTCTCGCCCGGCCCACCATAGCGGGTTTCGGCCGTTGCTTCGGGCACGAACACCAGCACGTCATCCTTGCCGGTGCGCAGGGTCAGTTCGCCGTTGTCGGCCACCTCCGCCCGCAGCGCACCCTGCAACCGGCTGCCCACCGCAGCGTCCAGCGCCATCACGGCTGCGTCGCTGCATGCCATTTCGGTGGAGACCATTGGCGTGAGCGTGAGCGTGCCGTCTTCCAGCCGATAACCCCCGCTCATCCGGTTGCAGGCGTTGGATACCGATACGCGGCCATCGGTGAAGTCCAGGGTGATCGGCTTGTCGTCGTGAACGAACAGCGCGTCGATGCGCTTTCCAGCCGCATCGGTGGCCTCGCGCAGCCGCCAGTGCTGACCCTGCAGCCGCTGCGCCTGCAGGTGCGCCTGGGTCTTCAACGCAGCGGCGGCGGCAGGCGCAGGCGCCAGGTCGTCGCTGCTGCCGGCCGGTGCCGGGTTCTGGCCGCAGGCCGCCAGCAGCGCCAGCGGAAGGCAGAGTATCAACGCACGTTTCATGGAAATCTCCTTGGGTGGCAGGGAGCAGGAACGGATGTGCCCGCGCATCGGGGTCGAACGCGCTTGCCTTCGTTCAGTTGCCGGCCGGCAACCACAACAGCAGTGCCGCGCCCAGCACGATCCGGTAGACGGCGAACGCGGTGAACCGGTGGGACTTGATGTAACCCAGCAGCCACTTCACTACGACGAAGCCGGTGATGACCGCGGCAACGAAGGCCACGCTGACGTCGGTCCAGTTCTCGCTGGCCAGCTTGCCGTCCTTGGCCAGTTCCAGGAATGCGTAGGCACTGGCGGCGAACATGGTGGGAATACCGACCAGGAACACGAACTCGGTGGCGGCGGCCCGGCGGCTCAGGCCGAGCAGCATCGCCAGGAAGATCGCCGACGCGGAGCGCGAGGTGCCGGGGAAAACGCCGGCCACCACCTGGGCGATGCCCACGCCGATGGCCACCGTCCACGTCACCTGGTCGCGGTCCGGCAGGCGTGCGGTATAAGCCTCCACCAGCAACATCCAGATGCCGCCGATGATCAGCGCCCAGGCGACCGGGCTGACCGTTTCAGGCAGCTCCCAGCCTGCCAGCCGCACCGGCAGGCCGACCACCGCAGTGACCAGGAAGGCGGCACCGAGCTTCAGCACGTAATCGCGGTGCTCGCGCTGGTGCAGGCCGGTGGCCAGCGTCCACAGGCGCTGACGGAACACCAGGGTGATGGCCAGGATCGCGCCGGCCTGGATGATGATGTTGAAGAAGTCCGAGCGCGCGCCCAGCCAGTGCTGGGCGATGAGCAGATGCCCGGTGCTGGAGATCGGCAGGAATTCGGTGAGGCCTTCAAGGATGCCCAGCAGCAGGGCGGAGAGCAGATCGGACATGGTGGGGGCAGGCAATGGACAGCGGGAGTAGCGGGAGAGCATAGACCATCCGCAGCCGCACCAAAGCAGTGCGCTTTCTGTAATGCGCACCATTGCGGTGCGTCAGCGGCCGCACCATTTCCAAACGTGCTCATGTAAATCAACAACTTGTGAGGACCGCACGGTTGGCACGCAGATTGCTTCGTAATCTGCAGGCATTCATCCCATCCGAGGTTTCACCTGATGTCCGTGGAAAACGTTGAGAAGCTGATCAAGGACAACCAGATCGAATTCGTCGACCTGCGTTTCGTCGACATGCGTGGCGTGGAACAGCACGTCACCTTCCCGGCCAGCATCGTCGAACCGGCGCTGTTCGAAGAAGGCAAGATGTTCGATGGCAGCTCCATCGCCGGCTGGAAAGGCATCAACGAATCGGACATGGTGCTGCTGCCGGATCCGTCCAGCGCCTACGTGGATCCCTTCTACGCCGATCCGACCCTCGTGATCAGCTGCGACATCCTCGACCCGGCCACCATGCAGGCCTATGGCCGCTGCCCGCGCGGCATCGCCAAGCGCGCCGAAGCCTACCTGAAGTCTTCCGGCATCGCCGAGCAGGCCTTCTTCGGCCCGGAACCGGAATTCTTCATCTTCGATTCGGTCCGCTTCGCCAATGAAATGGGCAACACCTTCTTCAAGGTCGATTCCGAAGAGGCGGCCTGGAACAGTGGCGCCAAGCTGGATGGCACCAACAGTGGCTACCGTCCCGGCGTGAAGGGCGGCTACTTCCCGGTTCCGCCGACCGATTCGCTGCACGATCTGCGTGCGGAAATGTGCAAGACCCTGGAACAGGTCGGCATTGAAGTGGAAGTCCAGCACCACGAAGTGGCCACCGCCGGCCAGTGCGAGATCGGCACCAAGTTCAGCACCCTGGTGCAGAAGGCCGACGAGCTGCTGCGCATGAAGTACGTGATCAAGAACGTCGCGCACCGCAACGGCAAGACCGCCACCTTCATGCCCAAGCCGATCGTCGGCGACAACGGCAGCGGCATGCACGTGCACCAGTCGCTGTCCAAGGGCGGCAGCAACCTGTTCTCCGGCGACGGTTACGGTGGCCTCAGCCAGCTGGCGCTGTGGTACATCGGCGGCATCTTCAAGCATGCACGCGCCATCAACGCCTTCGCAAATGCCGGCACCAACAGCTACAAGCGCCTGGTGCCGGGCTTCGAGGCACCGGTGATGCTGGCCTATTCGGCACGCAACCGTTCGGCTTCGTGCCGCATCCCGTGGGTGTCCAACCCGAAGGCGCGCCGCATCGAGATGCGCTTCCCCGATCCGATCCAGTCCGGCTACCTGACCTTCACCGTGCTGATGATGGCCGGCCTGGACGGCATCAAGAACCAGATCGATCCGGGCGCACCGAGCGACAAGGACCTGTACGACCTGCCGCCGGAAGAAGAGAAGCTGATCCCGCAGGTCTGCT
Source organism: Pseudomonadota bacterium (assembly GCA_023430045.1). Taxonomy (GTDB): domain Bacteria; phylum Pseudomonadota; class Gammaproteobacteria; order Xanthomonadales; family Xanthomonadaceae; genus Stenotrophomonas. The sequence goes on from JAEZCF010000040.1 coordinate 45,287, forward strand.
CCTCGCTGGACCAGGCGCTGGAAGCACTGGACAAGGATCGTGAATTCCTGAAGGCCGGCGGAGTCATGACCGACGACTTCATCGACGGCTACATCGCGCTGAAGATGCAGGAAGTGACGAAGTTCCGCGCCGCCACGCATCCGCTGGAATACCAGCTGTACTACGCCAACTGAGTACGCGCGGCGATGGCGGAGGACCTCCCTCCCACCTCCGTCATCGCCGCTTCTTCTCCGGCTGGGGAGCCGGAGCGTAAGGTCGCCGCCGGGTTGCTGGATGCCTGGCTCCGGCGGCCACGCAGGACCGGACGCATGCCATGGGCCTCCCTCCCCCAGCGTCACCGGCCGTGCAAGGAGAGATGCACGTCCACCCGGGCCCAGGCCACGTCCGGCGCAACAGCCACGGCCATCGCCATGATGGCCCGTGGTTGCCTGACGCCACGGCATGCACGCGCCGTGGATCCATCCACCATCGGGACATGCGCATGAAACTGATCTCCGCCATCATCCGGCCGTTCAAGCTCGACGAGGTCCGCGAGGCCCTCTCCGACGCTGGCGTGTCGGGCATCACCGTGACCGAAGTGAAAGGTTTCGGTCGCCAGAAGGGACATACCGAGCTGTACCGCGGGGCGGAATACGTTGTCGATTTCCTGCCCAAGATCAAGATCGAAACCGTGGTGACCGACGAACGCGCGGACGCGGTGATCGAAGCGATCCAGAACGCGGCAGGCACCGGCAAGATCGGCGACGGCAAGATCTTCGTCACCCCGGTCGAGCAGGTCATCCGTATCCGCACCGGCGAACTCGGCGCAGACGCGCTGTAATCCACTCGGAGATCTCCCCCATGAAGATTCGACTGTTCGCCGGGTGGCAGGCCCGGTTTCATCTGGTGTGCCTGATGATGCTGCTCAGCGCACTGGCCGTCGGTGCGTTTCCGGACAGCGCCCACGCGCAGGCCCAGGTCACGCCGCTACCCACCGAGGAGGTCACCGTCGCGCCGTTGCCGTCCGTAGCGGAAGACGCGGCCGAACCACCGCTGGAAGCCGCCGCGGCCGCTCCTGCGTTCGACCACGGTGACGTGGCCTGGATGCTCACCTCCACCCTGCTGGTGCTGTTGATGGTGGTGCCCGGGCTGGCGCTGTTCTATGGCGGCCTGGTGCGTTCGAAGAACGTGTTGTCCGTGCTCAGCCAGATCCTGGTGGTGTTCTCGCTGGTGCTGATGCTGTGGGTGGCATACGGATACAGTGCGGTGTTCAGCGAGGGCAATGCATTCTTCGGCTCGTTCAGCGAATTCGCGTTCCTCAAGGGCTTCACGCCGGACTCGGTGGGCAACACGCCGATCGCCGGCCTGCCTGATTATCTGTTCGTGGCCTTCCAGTCCACCTTCGCCGGCATCACCACCGCGCTGATCGTCGGTGCGTTCGCCGAACGCATCAAGTTCAAGGCCGTGCTGCTGTTCTCGGCCCTGTGGTTCACCCTCAGCTATATCCCCATGGCACACATCGTGTGGGGCGGTGGCTACCTGGGTGAGATGGGTGCCATCGACTTCGCCGGTGGCACCGTGGTGCACATCAATGCCGGCGTGGCCGGGCTGGTGGGTGCGTACTTTGTCGGCAAGCGCATCGGCTATGGTCAGACGGCACTCAAGCCGCACAATGTGCCGTTCACCTACATCGGCGCGATGCTGCTGTGGGTCGGCTGGTTCGGCTTCAATGCCGGTTCGGCCGCTGCCGCCGACACCGTCGCCTCGCTGGCCTTCATCAATACCATCCTGGCCACGGCGGCAGCAGTGCTGGGCTGGACGCTGGTGGAAGCGATCACCAAGGGCAAGCCGTCGGCGCTGGGTGCCGCGTCCGGTGCGGTTGCCGGGCTGGTCGGCATCACGCCTGCCTGCGGGACCGTCGGTCCGCTGGGTGCCATCGTGATCGGCGTGGTCGCCGGCGCGCTGTGCGTCTGGGGCGTCACTGGCCTGAAGCGCCTGCTGAAGGTGGATGACACCGCCGATGTATTCGGCGTGCATGGCATCGGCGGCATCGTCGGCGCGATCCTCACCGGTGTGTTCAGCGCGCAGTCGCTGGGCGGCACCCACGCCGATCTGGATATCGGCCACCAGGTGTGGGTGCAGGTGATCAGCGTTGCGTTCACCATCGTGTGGTGCGCCGTGGCAACCGCGCTGATCCTGCTGGTGGTGAAGGTGGTGGTCGGCCTGCGGGTCACCGAGGAAGCCGAGCGTACCGGCCTGGATGTCACCTCGCATGGTGAGTCCGCGTACGAGGTGTGACCGTGCTGCAATTTCTTTGACGATCCGGTATTGCGTCATTACCGGCGGCTCGGGGGCCGCCGGTTTTTTATGCGCGGTCATCTACAATCGGCTGCATGCACATGATCCGTCGCTTCATCCTGTTGTCCCTCGCTGCGCTGCTTGCGGCCTGCGCCGGTGCGCCGGTGGAAGAGCGCAATCCGCTGGCCACCTGGGTGCCGTCGGCCAACCACAACGCGCGCATGCCGGTCATCATCGTGCTGCACCACACCGACCAGCATTCGGTGCAGCAGAGCCTGGATACCCTGCGCAGCGCCAACAGCGGCGGCAAGGTCAGCGCCCATTATCTGATCGGCGCCGATGGCAGGCGCTACCAGCTGGTGGCTGATGATCGCCGTGCCTGGCATGCCGGTCCGGGGCGTTGGGGAACCATCACCGATCTCAACTCGGCCTCCATCGGCATCGAGCTGGACAACGATGGCGACGGTCCCTTCAGTCAGGCGCAGATCGCCTCGCTGATCGTGTTGCTGCAGGACCTCACCACGCGGCTACGTATCCCGCCTTCGCAGGTGATCGGCCATGCGGATCTGGCGCCGTCACGCAAGCAGGATCCCAGCCGGTTCTTTCCATGGCAGCAGTTGGCCGAAGCCGGCTTCGGCGTGTGGCCGCGTGCGGCCGATGGCCTTCCGCCGGAAGGCTTTGATGCATGGCAGGCACTGGCGGCGTTCGGTTATCCGCTGGATGACCGTGCGACGGCCGTCGGTGCATTCCACCGCCGTTTCCGCGGCCGTGATGACCTGCCGCCTGAACTGGATGCGGAAGACGCCCGCATCCTGCATTCACTGGTGCTGCAGATGCGGTGATACGTGACGAAGGCGCGGGCTTCGTGAGCTGAGACAAGCGTCGCCTCCACGTGCCCGTGCGTTCCTGTTGGTCGCCTGCCGCCGTTTTGCACTACATTGGTGCAATGAGTGTTCCTGCATCGCTTCCGGCCATCGACCAGCTTGGCACCCCGGTCGCCTGGGCCGATCCTGAAGGCCGCATCGTCGGCTGCAACCTGGCATTCGCGCGCTGGCTGGGCGTCAGCGGACGCCGCCTGCTCGGTCAGCCGCTGGCCGCACTGGAAGCCCAGGGGGAAGCGCTGGCGCATTTTCTTGCCCGCGATGAGCGCGACAGCCTGCGTCTGCATCGCCTGGCGCTTGCACTGCCGGGCGAGGCGCCACGGTTCGCCGAAGGCTGGATGAGCCGGCGGGAAGATGGCGGTTGGCTGCTGGAAGCCCACCCGGTAGACGAATTTCCGGGCCTGGACCCCACCCAGGCGCTGCCGAGCGCACTCAGTGCAGCGCTCAAGGGGCTGGCCCATGAACTGCGCAATCCTCTGGCCGGCCTGAAAGGTGCAGCCCAACTGCTTGCCCGCCGTGCGACCCAGCGTGATGCCGACGAACGCGAGCTGGTGGACCTCATCGGCACCGAGATCGAGCGCCTTAACAGCCTGCTGGACCAGTTGCTGTCGCCATCTCCCGCCGCTCCGCATGCACCGCTCAACATCCACGCCGCCCTGGAGCGCGTGCTTCGGCTGGCCGAGAACGAGGCCGGCTGGGCGGTGCGCCTGCAACGCGATTACGACCCGAGCATCCCGGAATTCGCCGGTGATGCCGATCGTCTCAACCAGGCCGTCTGGAACCTGGTGCGCAACGCCATCCAGGCCGGTGCCGGCAGCATCACCCTGCGTACGCGCGTGGAACATGGCGTACGCATCGCCGAACGCCTGCATGCGCTGGCGTTGCGGCTGGAGATCGCCGATGACGGCCGCGGCGTACCGGAGGACCTGGCCGAGCATCTGTTCCTGCCACTGGTCAGCGGCAGGGCCGAAGGCACTGGCCTGGGCTTGGCGCTGGCCCAGCAGGTGGCCCGCGAGCACCGGGGCACGCTGACCTACCGTTCGCGGCCGGGGCATACGGTATTCACGCTGCTGCTGCCGATCGGTGGGGCAACGCAGGGCGAGGGCCACACCCATGACTGACACACGGATGACCGAAACAATCATCACCCGCGCCGGCGAACAGCGCATCTGGGTTGTCGATGATGATCGCGCCGTGCGTTTTGTCCTGTGCGCGGCGATGCGCGAAGCAGGCTATCAGGTGGAAGGGTTCGACAGCGCCGCAGCAGCGCTGGCTGCCCTGGCGGACTCACCGCCGCCTTCGCTGCTGTTCACCGATGTACGCATGCCGGGCGATGATGGCCTGGTGCTGCTGGACAAACTGAAGGCGGCACATCCGCACTTGCCGGTGATCGTCATGTCCGCGTACACCGATGTGACCAGTACCGCCGGTGCGTTCCGCGGCGGTGCGCATGAATTCCTGTCCAAGCCTTTTGACCTGGACGATGCGGTGGCCGTGGTGCGTCGCGCGCTTCCTGGCAGCGACAGCACCGTGCTGGATGCTGGCGATTCCGCAGTGGCCCCGCCACCGCCGCAGGCGCCGCAGCTGGTGGGCGATACGCCGCCGATGCGGGCGTTGTTCCGCGCCATCGGCAAACTGGCGCAGGCACCGCTGGCGGTGCTGATCACCGGCGAAACCGGTACCGGCAAGGAGCTGGTCGCCAGCGCCCTGCATCGCGAATCGCCGCGCGCGCGCGCGCCGTTCGTGGCGCTGAACACCGCCGCGATCCCGGCCGAGCTACTGGAAAGCGAACTGTTCGGCCATGAGGCCGGCGCGTTCACCGGCGCGCAGCGACGCCATATCGGGCGCTTCGAACAGGCCGACGGCGGCACTCTGTTCCTGGACGAGATCGGCGACATGCCGCTGGCGCTGCAGACCCGGCTGCTGCGCGTGCTGGCCCAGGGCGAGTTCTTCCGTGTCGGCGGCCGCGAACTGATCCGGGTGGATGTGCGGGTGATCGCCGCAACCCACCAGGACCTGGAGCAGCGGGTCGCCCAGGGGCGGTTCCGTGCCGATCTGCTGCACCGGCTGGATGTGGTGCGCCTGCAGTTGCCGCCGCTGCGTGATCGCCGTGATGACATCGCCCAGCTTGCCTCCACCTTCCTCGGCGCCGCCGCGCACCGCCTGGATGGCACCGGCAAACGGCTCACCGCCGCCGCCCTGCAGGCATTGCGTGAACACGACTGGCCCGGCAACGTGCGTGAGCTGGAAAACGTGTGTTGGCGGATGGTTGCGCTGGCTGCCGGCGATACCATCGGTGCGGCCGACGTGGAGATGGCGCTGAATCGCAGCGGTCCACGCGGCACGCGCTCCGGCAGCGGCGATCCCGGCCAATGGGAGGTGCTGCTGTCCAGCTGGGCGCGGCAACGCCTGGCTGACGGCGCCGAAGGCCTGCACGCCGATGTCCGCGACCGCGTCGATCATGTACTGCTGGAAGCAGCGCTGCAGGTGACCCACGGCCGACGCGCCGAAGCGGCGGCGCGGCTGGGCATGGGCCGCAACACGCTCACCCGCAAGCTCGGTGCGGGCCGTCGCCGCGGCCATTCCTGAACCCTTCGATGCGCTTTGCTGCCATGCGCACGATGTTGATGCGCCATGGACAGGGGAGCGGTTAACGTGACCTGCAAGGAGTCCTCTGATGTCCTCGATCCGTCTCATCCTGCCTGCCTCCGCGTTGTTGCTGCTGGCGGCCTGCGGTTCCACGCCGCCACCGCGCACGCCGCCGCCCGCGGTGCCTGCGGTGAGCACGGCGAGCATGGCCGAAAGCAACCTGTCGCCCGCGTCGGCCAGTCTGGTCAGCGGGCGTCTGGCGCTGGTGCCCGAAGCCGGTGGCGTCCACATCAGCGGAATGATCGGTGGGCTGCAGCCGCTGCAGCAGGCCGCCTTCCATGTGCATGAGCGCGGCGACTGCAGTGCCGTCGATGCCAGCAGTGCGGGCGAGCACTTCAATCCCACCGCGCAGCCGCATGGCCGTCCCGACGCCGGTCCCCATCACCTGGGCGACATGCCGAACCTGCGCGCCGATGCGAAGGGACGTGCCAACGTGGACATCCATCTGCAAGGGGTTACCCTCGGCGGCGGTGCCGCCAACGACATCGCCGGCCGTGCACTGATCGTGCATGCACGCGCCGACGACCATCGCAGCCAACCTGCCGGCAACGCCGGCGTACGCATCGCCTGTGGCCTCATCCGCGTCACGCGGTAACCCTCGCCACGGCCTGCAACCCATACCAAGGAGATCGACCGATGCGCCTGATCCATACCTCGCTTTTCGCCGCCGTTGCCGCATTGGGCCTGAGTGCCTGCGGCCAGCAGCCCGCCGACCCGGCCAACACGACGCCGGCAACCACCCCTGCGGACAGCTCCGCCGCCCCGGCCGCTCCTGCCACGGCGCCTGCCGACTCCACTGCGCCGGCGCAGGACACCGCGGCCACTGCCGTGGCCGAGCTCGCACCGACCCAGGGCAATGAGACCAAGGGCAGCATCAGCTTCAAGGTGGTCGACGGGCGCGTACACGTCACCGGCCAGGTCACCGGCCTGAAGCCCGGCAGCGAGCACGGCTTCCACATCCACGAAAAGGGTGATTGCAGCGCGCCAGACGGCAACAGCGCCGGCGGCCACTTCAATCCGGCACAGCAGGACCACGGCAGTGTCGCCAGCGATCCGCACCATGGTGGCGACATCCCGAACATCACCGCCAATGCCGAAGGCGTGGCCACCGTGGATGCCCCGGTGTCCACCAACGTCAACATCGGCAAGGGCGATGATTTCGACATCATCGGCCGCGGCCTGATCGTCCATGCCGATCCGGACGACTACACCACCCAGCCCACCGGCAACGCAGGCGCCCGCCTGGCCTGCGCGGTCATCAAGGCTCAGTAAGAAAAGAACGC
>JAEZCF010000056.1 GCA_023430045.1 Pseudomonadota bacterium
CCCTGCCGGGCAGAGCCCGGCACTACGAAAGCTCAGCGCAGGTCCACGAAACCGTTGTCGGCCAGCCGGCCCGGTTCGTCCTGCACCGCCGACAACACGAAGCTCAGTGCGCGGCCCAGCAGGGTTCCGGGGCCATCCCAGTATTCGGCCGATTCGGCACGCACGTGAATCAGGCGCAGGTTCGGATCATCCTTGCCTTCAGGAAAGAACAGCTTCATGGCAGGCGACCACAGTTCTTCGACCTTCGCCCGGTCATCCACCACCCGTGCAGTGCCGGCAACGGAGACATAACTGTTCTTCGACGGTGAGGCGTAGGCGACGTTGACACGCGGATTCAAGGCGATCTCGGCGATCTTCGGACTGTCGGCCGAAGTCGCGAACCACAGGTCGCCATCGAACTCGACTTCCTGGGTACCGAGGGGCCGGCTGTAGAGCCGGCCATCGACGCCGGTTGTGGTGAACATGGCGACCTCGACATCCTTGATCAGGGCGGCAAGCTGGGCGATGTGCTGCTGGCGTTGTTCGTTCATCTGGAGCTCCGGAAGTAGAGCCCCATCTCACGCGACATCGCCGCAAGGCTGCGTGAGATGGATGTTCAGCCGGCGTGGGCGCGATGCCGGCGGACCTCAGGCATGGCGTGCGTGCCAGGCCTGCATGGTCAGTTCGAACGAACGCAGGCGCGCGGTGTGATCGTGCAGGTTCGCCGTCAGCATCAGCTCATCAGGCTGGTGGCGTTCCACGAACGCGGCAATCCCCTCGCCCACCTGCCGGGCATCGCCCAGCACGGTGCAGGCGAGCGCACGCTCCACGCCGGCCTTTTCATGCGGCTCCCAGAAGGCCTCGATATCGTCCAGCGGCGGCGGGATCTTGCCCGGACGGCCACGGCGCAGGTTCACGAAACTCTGCTGCTGGCTGGTGAAAAGACGGCGCGATTCGGCTTCGCTCTCGCTGGCCACCACGTTCAGCGCCAGCATTGCATACGGCCGCTGCAACGATTCCGACGGACGGAAATCACGACGATAGACGGCCAGCGCCTCGTCCAGGGAATCGGGCGCGAAATGGGAGGCGAATGCGTACGGCAGGCCCATTGCCGCAGCCAGGCGCGCGCCGAACAGGCTGGAACCCAGGATCCACACCGGCACCCGCAGCCCCGCGCCAGGCACCGCCTGCACTGCCTGGCCCGGCTGCGCCGGCTCGAAATAATGCAGCAGCTCGCGTACATCCTGCGGAAACTGGTCGGCGCTGTCGAAATAGCGACGCAAGGCGCGTGCGGTGGGCTGGTCGGTGCCCGGGGCACGGCCCAGCCCGAGGTCGATGCGGTCCGGATACAGCGATGCCAGCGTGCCGAACTGTTCGGCGGCCTGCAACGGCGCGTGGTTGGGCAGCATGATGCCGCCGGCACCGACGCGGATACGCCGGGTGCCACCGGCCACATGGCCGATCAGCACGGCGGTGGCCGCGCTGGCGATGCCCGGCATGTTGTGGTGTTCGGCCAGCCAGTAGCGGCGGTAGCCGAGCGCATCGGCATGCTGGGCCAGTTCCAGCATGTTGGCGAACGCGGCAGTGGCATCGCTGCCCTCGCACACCGGGGCAAGGTCAAGGATCGACAGGGGAATCATCGGCAGGCGTTCCATCGGGGACTGTCCCCTTGCATGGGGGCGCACCCGCGCATCCGCCAGTAGCGATGGCGGGATGCTGAGTCCCGTCGCCTTCCGTTGGCGCTGGCTGTGGTCACCGTCCAGCAGCTGCAACGATGCGCTCAGAACGCGCTGGGACGCGGCTCCGGCAACGGCTCATCCACCAGCGGCTGCAGGGCGGCATCGAGTGCAACGCGCTCGTCGAAGACGAAACAGCGCCCTTCGTACCCTTCGCCACCGACCTCCTCGAAATACCCCAGGATGCCTCCGTCCAACTGCAGCACGTTGTCCATGCCATCGTTGTGCATCCACAACGCCGCTTTCTCGCAGCGGATGCCGCCGGTACAGAAGCTGACCACGGTACTGTCCCGGAGCGCGTCCCGGTGCGGCGCCAGTGCCCCCGGCAGGTCAGTGAAGCGCTGGATGGGCAGCACCAGCGCATCCTTGAAGGTGCCGTGCTCCACTTCCTGCAGGTTGCGCGTATCCAGCATCACCACCGGCTTGCCGGCATCGTCATGCCCCTGCCGCAGCCAGCGCTGCAGCGTGGCAGGAGACACTGAAGGTGCGCGCGGAAACTCCAGCGGCTGGCCCTCCGGCAGGCGGAAGCTGATGATCTCAGGCTTCACCCTGGCCTTCAGCCGGGCGAAGGGCTGGTGCACGCTGGAACTGGTCTTCACCCTCAGCGCGGCAAAGCGCGGGTCGGCGCGAAGCGCTGCGTAGAACCCTTCGATGTCCGCTTCGCCGCCGGCCAGGAACAGGTTGATGCCTTCCGGCGCCACCAAGATCGTGCCGCGCAGCGCCGCCGCTTCGGCACGCGAATGCAGCAGCCCACACAGGGCATCAGGCGCCTCGATGGGCGTGAAGTGATAGGCGGCGGTATTGGCGATCATCCGCTCATTTTACCCGTGCGGCTGGCGACCGGTCAGGCCACCTGCAGATCAGCGTTCATCCCCGCAGCAGGAAGAACGGCAGCAGCACCAGCGATGCCACCACCGCCATCACCAGCAGCACGGCCAGCACGTAGGCCGGCCGGCGACGCAGCAGGCTGCCGAAGGTCTCGCCGGTACCGTCGCGCAGCTGCGCGGCACGCAGCGCACGCATCCGCTCGCCGCGCTGCAGCTGGTAGGTGGCCATCGCCTCGCGGGCACGTGCATGGTCGGCATCGTCGCGAACCCAGAGACCCCCATTGGAAATGCCCCAGGGACTGGGTTCGGTGCGATACCAGGCGATGCCGAGCTGGTCCAGCAGGGCGCAGACCTCCTGGTATTCGTCGTCGCCTACGTGGCGCAGGTTGAGCAGGAATCTGGACATGCGATGCATGATAGCCGCGCCGGGAGCACAACCGTTGGCCGCGCTCCACCAATGCCGGCCGTGCGACGCGCGGGCGGGCGCATGGCGCGCGATACGCTACCCTTGCACCCCCTCGAACCGGAAGCCGCCCATGCGCCGCCTGCTCTCCCTGCTGCTGCCCGTCCTGCTCGCCGCTGGCTGTACCCCTGCCGGCCCGCCACCGGGCGGAACGATCACGACATTCGAAAAGATCGATACCCAAGCCGGTTCCGGCGTCGAAGCGGTGCCCGGCAGCAAGGTCACCGTGCATTACACCGGCTGGATCTTCGACGAGCGCACCACATCCAAACACGGCAAGACCTTCGACAGTTCGGTCGGACGCGGCCAACCCTTTACGTTCGATCTCGGTGCGGGCCAGGTGATCCGTGGCTGGGACGACGGCGTGGCGGGAATGAAGGTCGGCGGCAAGCGCACGCTGATGATCCCGCCGGAGCTGGGCTACGGCGACCGCAAGGTCGGGCCGATCCCTGCCGGTTCGTCGCTGGTGTTCGATGTCGAGCTGCTTGATGTCCAGCCCCGCTGAGCCCCTGCACGCACATCGCGTCGCGGTCATCGGCGGCGGCCCGGCCGGGCTGTTCGCGGCCGAGCGGCTGTGCGCGGCGGGAGTGTCGGTGGACCTGTACGAGGCGAAAGGATCACCCGGACGCAAGTTCCTGATCGCCGGCAAAGGCGGCCTGAACCTGACCCATTCCGACCCGCGCCCGCTGTTCGACAGCCGCTACCGCGAGCAGGCGGCGGCCATAGGTCGCTGGCTGGATGGCTTCGACGCCGACGAGCTGCGCCGCTGGGCGGCGGCACTCGGCGTGGAAACCTATGTCGGCAGTTCCGGGCGCGTCTTCCCTGTGGATCGCAAGGCCGCGCCGCTGCTGCGCGGCTGGGTAAGGCGCCTGAAGGAAAGCGGCGTGCGCGTGCACGTGAACCACCGCTGGTCAGGTTGGGATGACGATGGCGCGCTGCGCTTCGCCACCCCGGAAGGCGAACTGCACGTACAGGCCGATGCCACCGTGCTCGCCCTGGGCGGTGGCAGTTGGCCGCAGCTGGGGTCCGACGCCGGCTGGGTACCGTTGCTGCAGGAACGTGGCGCGGACATCGCGCCGCTGCAGGCCGCCAACTGCGGGTTCGACGTGCAGTGGAGCCCATGGTTCGTGCAGCGCCACGCCGGCATGCCACTGAAGGCCGTTGTGGCGCACTGGGTGGACCTGCAGGGCATGCCCCGGCAGTTGCAGGGCGAATGCGTGGCCAGCGAATACGGCATCGAAGGCAGCCTGGTCTACGCGCTGTCCGCCGACCTGCGCGAGACGCTCAACCGCGATGGCACGGCCACGCTGTGGCTGGACCTGGCACCCGGCCGCGATGAAGCACGCCTGCTCGATGCGTTGGCAAGGCCACGCAACGGCCGCAGCTTCGGCGAGCACCTGCGCCGCCAGGCTGGCCTGGATGCCCTGAAGACGGCCCTGCTGTTCGAAATACTCGGCAAGGACGCCGGCCAGGACATCGCCGCCGTAGCACGTACGCTGAAGCGGCTGCCGGTGGTGCTGCAGCGCCCGCGGCCGATGACCGAAGCCATCAGCACCGCCGGTGGCGTGAAGCTGTCGGCGGTTGATGCCGGCCTGATGCTTGACCACCTGCCGGGGGTGTTCTGCGCCGGCGAAATGCTGGATTGGGAAGCGCCCACCGGCGGCTATCTGCTGACTGCGTGCTTCGCCAGTGGGCTGCGGGCCGCCGAGGGCACGCTCGCCTGGTTGCAGCGCCGGTCCAGCCAGCGCTGACCCACCAGGCCTTTCCCGGCCATCATCGCGATTTGCTTTCGCGCAGCGCGCGGATGCGCGCCGGCGGCTGGAACGAATCGCTGCGCGCATCGCCCCAGAAGTCATGGAACACGGCGTGGTCCGGGACCTTGCGCAGCAGTTCGCCCGGCGCCAGATAGCGGTACAGCGAAGCCAGCGAGCGGATTTCCACCGCCGAAACACGACGCAGGATATGTTCCGGCCCAAGTTCGGACGGATCATTCAGGCCTGCCGCGCACAGCAGTTCACGCAGGGCATGCATGGTGTTGCGGTGATAGTTGTGCACCCGGCTGGCCTTGTCGGCGGCGTCCAGGTGGCGCCAGCGCGCGGGATCCTGGGTGGCGATGCCGGTGGGGCACGTGTCGCTGTGACAACTGAGCGACTGGATGCAGCCCAGCGCGAACATGAAACCGCGCCCTGCATTGCACCAGTCCGCGCCAAGCGCGATGGTGCGCGCGATATCGAACGCACTGGTGATCTTGCCTGCCGCGCCCAGCCGGATGCGGTCGCGCAGGTCCAGCCCGACCAGCGTGTTGTGCACCAGCAGCAGCGCTTCGTGCATCGGTACGCCGACATGGTCGACGAATTCCGACGGCGCTGCGCCGGTCCCGCCTTCGGCACCGTCGACGACGATGAAATCCGGCAACAGGCCGGTTTCGTTCATCGCCTTGGCGATGCCGAACCATTCCCACGGATGGCCGATGGCCAGCTTGAAACCCACCGGCTTGCCCCCTGACAGTTCGCGCAGGCGGGCAACGAACTGCAACAGCTCCACGGGCGTGGAGAACGCCGAATGCCGCGATGGGGAAATGCAGTCCACGCCCATCGGCACGCCGCGCGTGACGGAGATTTCCTCGCTGACCTTGGCTGCGGGCAGCACGCCACCATGGCCGGGCTTGGCGCCCTGCGACAGCTTGATCTCGATCATCCTGACCTGGTCGTGGGTGGCATTGGCGACGAAACGTTCCTCGCTGAAACGGCCCTCCCCGTCACGGCAGCCGAAGTAACCCGAACCGATCTCCCATACCAGGTCGCCGCCCATCTCGCGGTGGTAAGGCGATATGGATCCTTCGCCGGTGTCGTGATGGAAACCGCCGCGACGCGCGCCTTCGTTCAATGCCCGGATGGCATTGGCCGACAGCGAGCCGAAACTCATCGCCGAGATGTTGAAGACGCTGGCCGAATAGGGTTTGGCGCAGCCGGCGCCGATCAGCACCCGGAAATCCTGGTTCTGGATGGTGGTCGGCGCCAGCGAATGGTTGATCCATTCGTAGTCCACCGCATAGGCGCTGCGCAGGGTACCGAACGGCACCACGTCCATTTCGTTCTTGGAGCGCTGGTAGATCAGCGCGCGCTGCTGGCGCGAGAACGGCACGTCCTCCAGGTCGCTCTGCACGAAGTACTGGCGGATCTCCGGTCCGATGGATTCCAGCCCATAGCGGAAATGCGCCAGCACCGGATAATTGCGCCGAAGCGTGCTGCGCTTCTGCAGCAGGTCCCACGTACCCAGCAGCACCATCGCGGCGGTGAGCCCCACGCCCCAGTACCAGGCCGGCCAGAGAGTGGCCAGCCACAGGCAGGTCGGCAGCAGGACGATGGCGAGCACGTAGGCCAGATAGCGGTGCATGGCTTTCCTCGTTGCAGGGCAAATACCAGTCTACCCCGGGCACCATCAACGCCATGCCCACGCCCTGCGCCGGCCGGGCTACAGCCGGCCGTCGACCACCTCGCGCGGCCAGGCCGACTTGACGTCATAGACCACGCCATCGGGTGTACGCAGGGCGGTTATGCCGTCGGCGGTCATTGTCCGGAATTCCGAATGCGCCACCGCCAGCACCACCGCGTGATAAGCACCTGCCTGCGGTTGCGCGACCCAGTGCACGCCTGCATCGGCCAACACGGCCGGCCCCACCCATGGGTCATGCACATCCACCCGTGCGCCGCCGGCCTGCAGTTGCTGGGCAAGCTCGAGCGCACGGCTGTTGCGCAGGTCCGGGCAGTCTTCCTTGAACGTCACGCCCAGCACCAGCACGCGCGAGCGCCCCGGCTCATGCCCGCGCGATGCCAGCAGCGCCAGCACGCGCTCGGCCACGTGCGTGCCGACACGATTGTTCACCTGACGCGCGGTATGGATCAGGTCCGGGTGGAAGCCGACGCTTTCGGATTTGTGCAGCAGGTAGTACGGATCCACGCCGATGCAGTGCCCGCCCACCAGCCCGGGCCGGAACGGCAGGAAATTCCACTTGCTGCCGGCGGCATCCAGCACATCCTGCGTATCAATGCCGAGCCTGTCGAAAATCAGCGCCAGTTCGTTGACCAGCGCGATGTTGACGTCGCGCTGGATGTTTTCCACCACCTTGGCGGCCTCGGCTACGCGCATCGACGGCGCCGGATACGTACCGGCGGTGATGATGCGCCGATACAGCGTGTCGACCACGCGCGCCACCTCCGGCGTAGAGCCGGAGGTTATCTTGCGGATGTCAGCGAGCCGCCGCTGGCGGTCGCCAGGGCTCACCCGTTCGGGGCTGTAGCCGCAATGGAAGTCTTCGTTGAAGCGCAGCCCGGAGCCTGCCTCCAGCAGCGGGACACAGACCTCTTCGGTGGTGCCCGGATACACGGTGGATTCGTAGATCACCAGGTCACCCGGACGCAGCACCGTCGCCACCAGGGACGTTGCGGCCCGCAACGGCCCCAGGTCGGGCTGCTCGTACGCGTCGATCGGGGTAGGCACAGTGATGATGTAAAGGTTGCAGTCCACCAGCACCTGCGCGTCGCACGTCACCTGCAGCTGCGCTGCCTCGGCCAGTTCGTCGGCGTCCATTTCCAGCGTATGGTCATGGCCCTGGCGCAGTTCGGCCACGCGTGCGTCATCAATGTCGTAGCCCAGGGTTGGCATCAACCGCCCGAAGGCAACCGCAAGCGGCAGGCCCACATACCCCAGCCCGATGATCGCCGGGCGTGGCGTCGTGGCGGCTGCGATCACCGCCGTCATGCCTTGCGCCTGCGCGGCTTGCCGCTGTCCGCCCTACCCATCGCGCACCCGTGTTCATGAACAAGAACGCCAAGGTTAACCGCCCGCCCGTGACGGGTCACGCGACATCGCTCAGGAGCCCAGGCACACCGCCGCAGGCTCCAGTTCGCCATGCCCGTCTGTCCAGGTGCGCAGCAGCATGCCGAAGCCCTGCCCGCTCATCGCGCTGTCGATGTCGAGCCCTTTCCACGGCGCGCTGACGATACCGGAGAGCACGTTCGCATCCACGCGGCGATTGGCCATGGTCCAGCAGGGAAACCAGCGCGCCTGCAACGGACCGGACGCCAGTTCGCACAGCCGCTGATGACGTTTGGCGTTGAGAATGCGCGCATAGACCGAGTCGAGCCCGTCACGCGGTCCTTCCAGGTACTGCAGGAAGCGGGCGCCATCGAACAACAGCACACCCGTGACACCGGCCATGCGGTTGAATGCGGTGGCATCGGCCAGCAGGTCGTCGAGTTCGATGTCCGCAAGGTCCTCGCGGGCACTGCTGACGTAGGCAATGGCGTGCAGTGGCATGATCGCTTCCTGGGCTACGACGAGCGGAATATGGCATGAGCCCCGGGCGCTTTGACAGGTAAATTCGCGATAAAGGCTCAATGCGACACACGTGGTGTCGCAAACGGCATCTTCCACAGGCCACAGTGCGCCGCCATTCCAAATTCCCCTGCGTTCAGGCACCCTATGCGCCGCGGCCCGGATGGCGAAACTGGTAGACGCATCGGACTTAAAATCCGCCGGGGGCAACCCCATGCCGGTTCGATTCCGGCTCCGGGCACCACCCCGACGCTGCACGCCCTGCGATCAGATCGCGCGCGAGTAACTGGCGGGCTGCGACGGCTGCGCAAGGTATCGATCGAAACACATGGCCAGCAGCCGCAGCAGTGGCCGACCCTGCCCGGTCGCGCGGATCACCGCGCCGGACACCTCCGCCAGTCCGTCGGCCTGCAGACGCTCCAACGCGGGCAGCGCCGCGGCGAAGTACGTTTCGAAATCCAGCCCGCGTCGCGCGCACAGCAGGCCGGCATCCACCTCGCCATGGCACATCAGCTGCTGGATGATGTCAGCGCGCAGTTCGTCGTCCTGGTCCAGCTCCACGCCGCGCCAGACCGGCAGGTGGCCGGCATCCACGGCCGCCTCCCAGGCCGGCAGGTCGCGCGGATTCTGGCTGTAGCTGCGGCCCACGCTGCTGATGGCACTTACCCCCAGGCCCAGCAGATCGGTGTCGGCATGAGTGGTGTATCCCATGAAGTTGCGGTGCAGCTGGCCGGCGCGTTGCGCCCGCGAAAGATCCTCTTCAGGCAACGCGAAATGATCCATGCCGATGTACTGGTAACCGGCGTCCTGCAGGCGCTGCACGGCCAGTCCCAGCAGGGCGAGTTTCTGCTCGGGTGCCGGCAGGCTGGCTTCATCGATCTGCCGCTGTGCGCGGAACAACCGCGGCAGGTGCGCGTATCCATATACCGCCAGGCGGTCCGGGCGCAGATCGAGCACCTGCTCCAGCGTGCGTCCGAACCCTTCGTGGGTCTGGCCTGGCAGGCCATAGATGAGATCCACGTTGACCGAGCGCATGCCGTAATCCCGGCAGGCCTGCAGGATGTCCAGCGTCTGCGCCACGCCCTGCACGCGGTTGATGGCGCGCTGAACCTGCGGATCGAAATCCTGTATTCCCAGACTGGCACGGTTGAAACCAAGTTCGGCAAGCAGCGCCACGTCGGCACGATCAATGAAGCGGGGATCGAGTTCGATGGAAAAATCCCGACCGGGCGCACGGCTGAAGTTGAAGCGCCGGCGCAGCCCCTGCACCAGGTGGCGCATGTCGTCGCGGTTGAGGAAGTTCGGCGTGCCGCCGCCCAGGTGGAGCTGGATCACTTCACGCTGTGGGTCGATGTGCGATGCAAGCACGTCGGCCTCGGCCAGCACGCGTGCCACGTAGCTCGCACCGCGGCTGCGGTCGCGGGTGATCACCCGGTTGCAGCCACAGTAGAAACAGGGACTGCTGCAGAACGGCACGTGCACGTACAATGACACTGCGCGCGCCTCCCGGTTGCTGGCTGCCAGCGCCTTCACCAGTTCGGTTTCGCCGTAGGCATCCTGGAAATGCGGGGCCGTGGGATAGGAGGTGTAACGCGGGCCGGCCTTGTCGTGCCGCCGCAGGATCTCTGCGTCGAAACACCAGGCCAGGCCACCCTGCACGGGAGAGAAGGTATCCATGCGTCCAGCGTGCCCGCAGACACGCCCGCACGCCTTGACCCAGATCAAATCAGCCAGGCGTTCCGACTATGGGCAACGGCACCTGCGGCCAGCGCAGCATCTGGTAGCGCTTCCAGAAGGTATCGGCGATGCGCGCGGCGATGTCGTCGGCCAGGCGCTGCATGTCGGCGTTGCCGATGCCGGCCGACGTCTGCCGGAACAGTACCAGCCAGCGGTCGAAGAGATCGCGGTCCATGTCATCGATGGCCATGTGTCTGGACATCGGCGAACCCTGGAAACGGCGCGTGCCACGCAGCAGCGCGGACCAGAAATCGACCAGCTGCGCCAGATGCGCATCCCAATCGTGGACATGCGCGGCGAACACCGGCCCCAGCCGCGGCTCCTCACGCACACGGCCGTAGAACTCATGGACCAGGCGCGTGACGTCCTGCTCGCTGCACAGATCAAGTGAGGCTTCGGGCAGCGGCGGCGTGGTGACAGTGTCCATGGAATCGCGCGGAGGGTATGCAGTCATTATCGCACCTTGCCGCCGAGGCGCAGCTTGATCGAGATCAATGTCGATTCGCCCGCCGGTTCCTAGATTTACCGCTCGCCAGCGTGCGTCTGCCGCTGCCCTGCCACCTCCATCGCTGGAGCGCGCCATGACCCGCGACCCCCTTGAAACCGGCATGCGCCGGCGACGCCTGCTCCAGCAATGGGGCGCTGTGCTGTGGCCGAGCTTCATCGCAGCCGGGCTGGCCACTGTCGTGTTCTTCGCCTTCGTCGACCCGCTGCGCCTGGCCGCGATCAGCTTTCCCGGCCACGCCATCAGCCGTGAACTGGGCTATACCGTCGGCTTCTTCATGTTCTGGATGGTCACCGCAGCGGCCAGCGCGGTCACCGCGTATCTGCTGCGGCCCATGCCTGGCGCGGACGATGACGAGGTACCGCTCGGGTGAATGCAACACTACGCCCGCGCTGGCTGCAGGCACTGCCGACCGCGCTGCTGCTGGTCGCCTTCCACCTGCTGCCCTGGCTGCGCTGGGACGGCCGGCAGGCATTGCTGCTGGATCTTCCCGCGCGTCGCTTCGATCTGTTCGGCCTGACACTCTGGCCCGGTGACATCGGCGTGCTGCTGGGGATGGCGGCCGTGCTGATGGTGGCGCTGGCGCTGTTCACCCATCTGTGCGGCCGCCTGTGGTGCGGCCATGCCTGTCCGCAGACGCTATGGAGCACGTTGTTCGGCTGGATCGAACGCGGCACGCGGCGCTGGCTGGGCAACTCCCCCGCCGAGCGCGTGGTGCGGCAGGTGCTGTGGACGATCATCGCCCTGTGGACAGGCCTGAGCTTCGTGGGCCTGTTCACCCCCATCGACCGGCTGCTGTGGCGCGCGATGCAGCTGCGTCTGGGTGCCTGGGAAACGTTCTGGATCCTGTTCTACGCCGCAGCCACCTGGGGCAATGCCGGCTTCCTGCGTCGGCAGGTCTGCAGCACGCTGTGCCCCTTCGCACGGTTCCAGCCCCTGCTCCGCGACGGCCACACGCCACGCACGCTCTACATCGCCCCCCGTGGCGAGCCCCGTGGACCGCGCCCTGCCGGGCTGGGCAGCGTTGCCGCACGGGGCCGTGGCCTGCTGGATCCTGTCACCGCGCAGGACTACGTATTCCGCGCGGCGCATCCGACGCTGGCGGGGCCGATGCCGCGCTTTGCCGCCGATCGACTCGGCGACTGCCTGGATTGCGGTGCCTGCGTGCGCGCGTGCCCGGTTGCGCTGGACATCCGCAACGGCCCGGATGCGGAATGCCTGGACTGCGGCAGCTGTCAGGTGGCCTGCCACCAGGCGCAGCAGGCAGCGGGCTTCGATACCGGGCTGATCCGCCACATATCCCCGGACACCCTGGCCGGGCAGCCCCGGCGGCTCCTGCGCCGGCGTACCTGCCTTCTGCTGGGTTTACTGGTTGCGCTCGTGCTGCTGGTCGTGTGGCCGCTGCGGTGATTCAGCAGCGTGGTCGGCTGCCTGGCTGTTCGACCAGCTGCGCACGTCGCACGATGCCCAGTTCCTCGATCAGCAGGGCGACCTCGTTGGTGACCTGGGTGCGCTGGCTGCCATCAGGCACCAGCCGTGCGAGGACACGCTGGTAGGTGTTCCAGAACTCCGGGCCGCAGCCATGAAGCTGGTAGCTTTCCTCGAGTTCAACCCTTACCTCGTCAGCCAGCCCCTGTGCGCCATGTTCCATAACGACCTCCTGTTCGTCGCGGGCAATGCCGATTCAAAGCGTCTTTCGTGCCATGCAGTAAAGTGCTGCCTATTCAATTAGTCATAAAGATGACTACACGTCAATGACAGAATCCACACTTCCTGCCTACAACCCTGAACAGGCCACTTCAGAAAATCAGGTGGAAGGTGGCGGAATACATCCTGCTCACCGGCGATGCGTAGGCTGGAAAGCCACACCTCACCAAGGCATGACATCATGCAGCTGACGCGGCCACAGCAGCAGATCCTCGAAGACATCCATGCGACCCGCCCGGTCGCGGACGAAGATGCGAACTGGGCCGTGGACGCGGGCTATGCCGCGCACGGGGAAGATGGCGACATCGATCTCACCCAGGAAGGTCGGAAGTTCGTCGATGCCACCCGAGTGAAAGACGCCTGACGCGTAGAGCCGGGCTCTGCCCGGCTGCCTCTCGAAAGCCTTCCTGGCCACGCAGTCGCCGGAAGTTCGAACATTGTTCAAAACGATCTCCCTATCATCGCTGCGGCGTAGCCCTGTGTGGCAAAGGAGCGTCGCGCCGAGTCGGTGTGTATTAGTCGGTGCGTATCACCTGACACGTGACGGCTTGTCTTGCTCACGGTCGGCTTCAATGGCAAAAAGGCTGTAGCGTTCGAGGCAGCTTACATCGCTGCATTCAATGCGACGCAAGCCACTCTGCGCAGGCCATATCTCGCTTTTAGATGCCCACCATGGAATAGCTCGGAGTCCCTCGTCTGCCACGTTTGAGCAGATGGCAGCGACAGTGCAGCCATTGCATCAGTGCAGCTATTGCACTACGATGCGCGAATGCCAACGCTCGTTCGTTTGACCACTTGCGTAGTGACGATGTACCCGGCTGATCACCAGCCGCCGCACTTCCACGTGCGCATGCGCGATGGTCGTGAGGCACTGATTGTCATAGCGACACTTTTGCCCATCACCAGCTCGCTCAGGCCCCGCGAACTGGCACAGGCGTTGGCATGGGCCGAGGGCAACCGCGAACTACTACGTGCCAAATGGCAGGAGTTGAACCCATGAACCATGCGCATTTCGTTCTGCAGCGGGTGACGGCTATCCGTCAGGGTCGGCTGAGCCTGACGTTCGCCGATCACGCGTCCTTTGAAGTAGATCTGTCGGAGGTAATCGAGAACCATCCCACTCTGTCCCGGTTGCGCGACCCTTCCGTGTTCGCACAGGCGGAGCCTGACGAGTGGCATCGTGGTGTTGTATTTGCTGGCGACGACAACCTCGCGCTGGCGAGCGACAACCTGCGGGCCATGGCAATCGAACAATCCGGCGAGTTCTCGCATCAGCAGTTGCTGACGTGGATGGACCACCATGGGATGACGCTGGATGCGGCGGCGGCGGCACTGGATGTCAGTCGGCGGATGCTGGCCTACTACCGCAGCGGGTCCAAGCCAATCCCTCGCACGGTTGGGCTCGCGATGCTGGGTTGGGACATCTACGCTCTGAAGGGCTCATCGCACGCCTTTGAATATGAGGCGGCGGCCTGACTCAGGCACATTGAGGAAGCCGTCGCAGCAGCGCACGACATACCCTCGTGCAGAGTCGGGGGCCAGTCTGCCACGCGAAAACGCGTGGCAAATACCCGATTCCCCCCGATCACAGGGTTCTGCTCCGCGAGCGAAAAGCGCCAAGGTCGGAATTGAACCGGCGTACGCGGCTCGCAAACATGCTAACGCGAGTTTGCCACTCGAAAACGCGTGGCAACCCGATGATTTCGACCCCAAATCAGGGGATTGCGGACCTGCCCCCCGAACGCCAGACATAAAAAAAGCCCTGATAAATCAGGGCTTTGTCTGGAGGCCTGGGTCGGAATTGAACCGGCGTACGCGGCTTTGCAGGCCGCTGCATAACCACTCTGCCACCAGGCCGGTGTGCAGCAATCGGGGAAGCGACGCCCCGATAAGACAAGACCCCGCGTTCGGGGCCTGTCGGGATTTTGGAGCGGGAAACGAGACTCGAACTCGCGACCTCAACCTTGGCAAGGTTGCGCTCTACCAACTGAGCTATTCCCGCGTGAGGCCGGTATGCTACCGGAAGACCCGGAACCACGCCAGCATTTTCACACTGAAAACACGCTTTTCTGCTGCATGCAAAGCCTTCCGGCCCTGTGGCCCCCCGCTGCCGGCGGGGGAGAAAAACCGGGCCCACGCAGGGGTCCGTTTGAAACTGGAGCGGGAAACGAGACTCGAACTCGCGACCTCAACCTTGGCAAGGTTGCGCTCTACCAACTGAGCTATTCCCGCAGTGTGCAACAGCCCTCACGGGCAGGAGCCTGGGCTCCACGGACCGGTCTTCGCGCCTTGCGGCGGCGTCTTCCGGGCCTGCTCCCCGACCTGCGCCGGAGAAGCGATATTGTGTCGAAATTCCTTCATCCCGTCAACCGCATTCATGCACCGCGTGGCGGTCCACAGGATGGAGAAATCGCGGTTCGAAAAACAAAAAAGAGACCTCGCGGTCTCTCCTTCATCGAACCTGGAGCGGGAAACGAGACTCGAACTCGCGACCTCAACCTTGGCAAGGTTGCGCTCTACCAACTGAGCTATTCCCGCTTGGGAGGCGGCATTCTACAGCGGCTGCGACGGGTGTCAAGCGCCGATGTCCACGCCCACGGTGCCCGCAGGCCGGGAGCATCGCACCCTCCTCCGCTGTTCATGGGAAGGCGCACGCGCATGGATGCTGCGGAAACGAAAAAAGGAGCCGAAGCTCCTTTTTTCTGCATCCCGTGCAAGCCCGTAGACTTCCAGGGACATCAACCTGGAGCGGGAAACGAGACTCGAACTCGCGACCTCAACCTTGGCAAGGTTGCGCTCTACCAACTGAGCTATTCCCGCTTGGGAGGCGGCATTTTACCTGTCTTCACAAGGCTGTCAACCTGCTCAGCCGCCCTTCTTCAGGCGCGAACGTTCGCGCGCGGCGCGCTCGTCGTCGCGCAGGCTCGGCCATGCCGCATGCAGGTACTGCAGCCCCGACCACAGCGTCAGCAGGGCCGCGATCGCCAGCGTCCAGTCGCCTATGCGGAAGATCGGCGGGCCCATCCAGATGCTGCTGATCGGCGTGCTGGGCGCCACCGAGTACAGCAGGCACAACAGCGCGACCATCTGTGCGGTGGTCTTGACCTTGCCGATCATGGCCACCCGCACCTTCGCCCGCTGGCCCAGTTCGGCCATCCATTCGCGCAGCGCCGATACAGCGATTTCGCGACCCACGATGACCGCCGCCCAGAACGCCATCCACGGCGTGGGATGGCCCTGCACGATGAGGAACAGCGCCACCGCAACCATCAGCTTGTCGGCCACCGGATCCAGGAAGGCGCCGAAGGCGGACTCCAACTGGTAGCGTCGCGCGATCCAGCCATCCAGCCAGTCGGTGATGGCGGCAAGGCCGAACAGCGCCGCAGACGCGAAATTCGTCCACGTATAGGGCAGATAGAATACCAGCACCAGCACCGGAATCATCAGGATCCGCAGCAGGGTCAGCCAGGTGGGAACAGTCAGCGTCATCGATTTTCTCTACTCGCCTGCCGTATCCGGCTCGGGCAGTCCATGAAGGTTAGCGTAGATACGCGCGGCAAGGGCATCGTTGATCCCATCCACCTTGGCGATTTCCGCTTCGCCGGCCGCCTTGAGGCCGATCAGGCCACCGAAATGCCGCAGCAGATTCGCGCGCCGTCGCGGGCCAATGCCCGGAATATCCTCCAGCTTGCTGGTCATGCGGGCCTTCTGCCGGCGTCCGCGATGTCCAGTGATGGCGAAGCGATGCGCCTCATCGCGCACCTGCTGGATGAACTGCAGCGCCGGTGAGGCCGCGCCCGGACGCAGTTCGCGCCCGTCCGGCAGCACCAGCGCCTCATGGCCGGCGCGGCGCTCCACGCCCTTGGCAACGCCGACCAGCAGCACACCTTCCACGCCCAGGTCCGCCAGCGCGGCCTGGGCCTGCGCCAGCTGGCCGGCGCCACCGTCGATCAGCAGCACATCGGGCAACACGCCCTGCTCTTCCACCGCGCGCCGGAACCGGCGATCGATGGCCTGCCGCATGGCGGCGTAATCATCCCCGGGTTCGATGCCGCTGATGTTGAAACGCCGGTACTGCGCTTTCACCGGGCCTGCAGCATCGAACACCACGCACGAAGCCACGGTCGCCTCGCCCATGGTGTGGCTGATGTCGAAGCATTCCACCCGCTTGACCGGCTCGGCCAGGCCGAGCAGTTCGCGCACGGCTTCGCTGCGTGCGTGCTGGGAATCACGACTGTTCAGTTCACTGGCCAGGGTGAGCTGGGCATTGCGGCTGGCCAGCTCCAGATAGCCCGCACGTTCGCCGCGCACGTTCCACTTCAGCTGTACCCTGCGTTCGGCCGACGCCGACAGCGCCACCTCCAGCAGCGAGGCATCGGGAATTTCCCGGTCCAGCAGGATCTCGCGTGGCGGCTCGAATTCGACGTAGTACTGCGAAACGAACGCCCCCAGCACTTCCTCCGGACTCTCTTCGCCATTGGTACGTGGAAAGAATGGCCGCGTACCCAGGTTGCGGCCATCGCGGAAGGCAAGCAACAGCACGCAGGCCTGCGCTCCCCGGGTGGCCACGGCCAGCACATCCAGGTCCGCCGCGCGCCCGTCCACGTACTGGCGGGTCTGCATGCTGCGCAGCGATGCCACCAGGTCACGCAGCCGCGCGGCCTGCTCGAATTCCAACGCTTCGCTGGCCGCCTGCATCTGCGTGCCCAGCTCTCGGGTCAGCTCGTCGCTCTTGCCTTCCAGGAACATCGCCGCACGACGCGTCGCTTCGGCATACTCATCGGCCGGCACCAGGTCCACGCAGGGCGCGCTGCAGCGGCCGATCTGGTACTGCAGGCAGGGCCGCGAACGGTTGCGGAACACGCTGTCCTCGCAGTTGCGCAGCTTGAACAGCTTGTGCATCAGGTTCAGCGTTTCACGTACTGCGGTGACACCGGGATAGGGTCCGAAGTAACGCCCGGGGATGGCGCGCGGCCCCCGATGCAGGGCGATACGCGGCCATTGCTCGCGCGTCAGCAGCACATGCGGATAGGTCTTGTCGTCACGCAGGGACACGTTGTAACGCGGCGACAGCGATTTGATCAGCTGGTTTTCCAGCAGCAGCGCTTCGCCTTCGGAACGGGTAACCGTCACGTCCATGCGCGCGATCTGCGACAGCATCGACATGATGCGCGCGTTCTTGGGACTCCCATTGAAGTAGCTGCCCACGCGGTTGCGCAGCGCGCGGGCCTTGCCGACATACAGCAGGGTGTCGTCGGCGGCGTACATGCGATACACGCCGGGGGCGGTACTCAAGCGCGCAGCGAAGGCCTTGCCATCGAATGCGGGTACATCGTTCATTCGGTGATCGGCACCTCGCTGAGCACGCCGCTGGCGGGATCGAAACGCAGCACGACATGCGCATCCGTTTCAGCGATCCATACCGCGCCGGCACCGGCGGCCAGGCCCGCGGGTCCCTGAAGGCGACGCGGCAACGGCTGGGTGGACAGTTCGCCGCCCCCCAGCCGCAGCATGCGCAGACATCCGTTGCCGGTATCGGCGATCCACAGCAGCGGTGCGTCGGGGCTCAGCGCGATCGCCTGCGGGAACTGCAGGCTGGCGCGGCTGCGCGGTCCATCCTCGCCACCATGGCTCCACATCCCCTGCCCCACCAGCGTCTGCACCAGATCGCCGCGCAGCTGCAGGCTGCGTACCGAAGATCCCAGCGCATCGGCCACGTACAGCACCTGCTGGATCACCGCCAGCGCGGTCGGCTGCGCGAACGCCGCCAGCTGGCCACTGCCATCGCGTTCGTCGATCGCGCCACTGCCCGCGCGCCGCTGCAGGTGGCGGTTGCCGAGGTGATAACTCCAGATGCGGTTGTCGCCGGCCATGGCGATGTGCATTTCGTTGTCGGCCAGCGCCAGCCCCGTGGGATGGTTGAGCTGTACGCCGCGCGCATCGGGCACCGGACCCTCGCTCGGCTCGCCCGGGCGGCCATTGCCGCACAACGTATCGACCTGCCCGGTGGAAAGGTTGATGCGGCGCAGGGCATGGTTGCCGGTGTCGGCCACGTACAGGCATTCGCGCTCCAGCACCAGCGCCTGCGGGCGGTTGAAGGCCGCCTCCAGCGGGCCGCCATCCATCAGGTCGGCGGTACCCTGGCCGAACTGGCGCAGGATGCGGCCGCCATGCGTGCATTCCAGCACCCGGTGATGGCCGGTATCGGCGATGTACAGCCGCTCGCCGCTTACGGCCAGGCCGGTCGGGAAGGACAGCAGCAGCCGCGGTTCCGGATTAAGTTCGCGCGGCGGTTGGCTGACCGGCGCGGGCAGGGTTCCACACAGCGCGGCAAGGCTGCGCTCCAGTTCGCCTGGCTGCCCCAGGCCGACCAGGCGGTGACCGCTTTCGCGCCCGTACGCATCCAGCAGCACAACGGTCGGCCACGCGGTGATGCCGAAGCGCCGCCAGCCGTCCCAATCGGCATCCAGCAGCGCCGGGGAATTGAGCCCCTGGCGGCGCAGCAGCTTCAAAGCACCCGCTTCTTCGCGCTCGAAATCAAAGCGCGGCACCTGCAATACCAGTACCTGCAGGCGGCCGGGATGGCGCGACTGCCAGTTGGCCAGCTCCGCAAGGCGCTGCGCGCACCACACCGAGGCGGCATTGACGAAGGCCAGCGCAACCGGTTGCCCACGCAGTTCGGCAAGGGTGGATGGACTGGCATTGAGCCAGGTGGCGAACTCGGGAAGGTCCTGGACGGGCTGGGCGTTCATGCCTTGATTATGCCGGAGTCGAGGTCATGCAAGCGTCGTGCCGGCATGGCAGGCGGTGGGCGGCAAACACCGGGGTGCCGGCCAGCGGCCGGCGCTACCGGGCCTGGCTGGCGGCCAGCATGGCTTCGGCACGCTGCAGGTCTTCCGGGGTATCGATGCCGGGGGGGAACGGCGCCGGCGACAGCGCCACGCTGATCGGGAAACCCGCCTCCAGCACACGCAGCTGCTCCAGCGATTCCATGCGTTCCAGGGCACCCGGCGGCATCGCCGCGAACTGCTGCAGGAAGCTCGCACGATAGCCGTAGATGCCGATGTGACGCAGCCATTGCGCGCCTTCGGGCAATTCCTCGCGGCTGCGCGCGAAACCGTCGCGATGCCACGCGATCGGGGCGCGGCTGAAGTACATCGCCTCGTTGCGCGCATTGCGCACCAGCTTGACCACGTTGGGATCGAACAGCGTTTCAGCATCCTCCACCGGCGTGGCCAGGGTCGACATCGGTGCCTGACCGTCCACCAGTGCCTTGGCCACCGCACGAATGCCTTCGGCCGGTGCGAAGGGTTCGTCACCCTGCAGGTTCACCACCACCGTATCGCCGCTCCAGCCGGCGATGCGCGCGCATTCGGCCAGGCGATCAGTGCCCGACGCGTGCGCGGTACTGGTCATCGCCACCCGCACCTCGTCCAGCCCGTCCAGCGCCTCGGCGATACGCACATCGTCAGTCGCCACCCACACCTCGCGGGCGCCCGCCTGCAGCGCGCGACGCGCCACATGCAGCACCAGCGGTTCGCCGCCCAGCGGCCGCAGTGGCTTGCCCGGCAACCGGGATGCAGCGAAGCGGGCGGGAATGGCAACAACGAATCCGGTCATGCGGAGGCTCTCTCGATCAAGGTCCAAAACGCGCGACAGATCATCCCGCGCGCAGCTTTTCCAGCCGGTCGGTCAACGCCACCCAGAAGGCGGCGGGAAGCTCGGCCTGCAACGGCACGGCGAAATGCCAGTCGTTGGCGAACGCGCGGCACTTCACTGCATCCTTTTCGGTCATCAGCACCGGCAGTTCGCTGCCGAAGCTCAGGTCCTGCGGCTGGTAGGCGTGATGGTCGCCGAACGCATGCGGAACCACGCCGATGCGTGCAGCGCGCAGCATGTCGAAGAAACGCTGGGGATGGGCGATGCCGGCGACCGCATGCACGCGTTGGCCGGCAAACATGGCCAACGGACGCAGGCGCCCGCCGGCCAGCGGCTGCGCGCTGTCGATCTTCAGGGTCATCGACCATTGGCCGAAACCGCACGAATCCACCGCCGCCCCTGGTGGCGTCGCGCCCAGGTTGACCACCCGGAAATCGCACCCGGTCGCGCGCGCCACCGGCTCGCGCAGCGGTCCAGCCGGCAACAGCAGGCCGTTGCCGTACCGTCGCTGCGCGTCGATCACTTCGATCTCGATATCACGTGCCAGCCGGTAATGCTGCAGGCCGTCGTCGCAGACGATCACATCACAGCCGGCTTCTATGAGTGCCTTGCCAGCGGCCACGCGGTCGGCATCCACGCGTACCGGAACGCCGGCCTTCCAGGCGATCAGCACCGGCTCATCACCGCCCAGCGCGACGGGCGTGTCGGCCTCCACCCAGCGTGCGGTATCAGCCTGCTCGCGTCCGTAGCCGCGGCTGGCCACGCCCGGTTTCCAGCCGGCGGCCTGCAGCCGCTGCACCAGGGCGATGGTCAGGGGCGTCTTGCCGGTGCCGCCGGCGGTGATGTTGCCCACCACGATGACCGGCACCGGCAACTGCCGCTGCCTGAGCCAGCCGCGCCGGTACAGCCGCCGGCGCAGGCCGCTGGCCAGCCCGTACAGCGGACTGAGCAGGCGCATGCCCAACGGCACACGTGAACCGTCGTACCAGTAGGCCGGAGTCTGCGTTCCCTTGCTGGACATCAGGCCTGCCTTTCGCGGAACTGCATGTTGTACAGGCGCTCGTACAGCCCACCCATCGCCAGCAGCTCGGCGTGCGTGCCACGCTCGACGATCCGTCCCTGGTCCATCACCAGTACCTGGTCGGCATGTTCGATGGTGGACAGGCGGTGTGCGATCACCAGCGTGGTGCGTTCGGGCATCAGCCGCTGCAGCGCATCCTGCACCAGGCGTTCGGATTCGTTGTCCAGCGCGGCGGTGGCCTCATCCAGGATCAGGATCGGCGCATCGCGCAGGATCGCGCGGGCGATGGCCAGGCGCTGGCGCTGGCCGCCGGACAGCAGCGCACCGTTCTCGCCTACCGGCGTGTCCAGCTGCTGCGGCAGGCGCTCGATGAATTCCCAGGCATTGGCGGCCTCGGCCGCCGCACGTATCTGCCCTTGGTCGGCATCCATGCCATAGGCGATGTTCGCGCCGATGGTGTCGTCGAACAGCATCACCTTCTGGCCCACCATGGCCACCTGACGACGCAGGTCTGCGAGCGGATAGTCATCCAGCGCCACGCCATCCAGGGTGATGCGCCCACCGCTGGGTTCGTAGAAGCGCGGCACCAGCCGGATCAGGCTGGTCTTGCCGCTGCCGGACCGCCCCACCACGGCGGTCACGGTGCCCGGACGGGCCACGAAACTGATGTCATCCAGAGCCGTACCGGCATCCTCGCGGTAGCGCAGCATCACATGCTCGAACGCCAGTTCGCCGCGCGAGCGCTCGATACGGTGCGTGCCCTGATCGCGCTCGACCGGCATGTCCAGGATCGAGAACAGGCGCTCGGCGGCAGCCACGCCACGGGAGATCGATGACTGCACACTGGTCAGACGGCGCAGCGACGGGATGATCGCCATCATGGAGATCATCAGGCCCATGAACTGCCCTGCGTTGAGCCGGCCCGCCAGCGCTTCGCGCGTGGACACCCATACGATCACCGCCAGCGCCAGCGCAGCCAGGAACTGCACGGTGCTGGACGCTGCTGCACGCGTCGTCTCCACCTTCATGTTCAGCCCCAGCATGCGGTTGGCCAACCTTGCATAGCGGCCGATCTCCTGCTCCTGGGTGCCGTGTACCTTGACTTCCTGCTGCGCGGCCAGCGACTGCTCGGCCGTGGCCGCCATGGTGCCCATGCCATCCTGGATGCCGCGGCTTATGCGCCGGTAGCGCTTGCCCACGTAGGACACGATCAGGCCGATGAGTGGCACCACGACCAGCATCGCCAGAGTGACCTTGACGCTCATCTGCAGCATTACGGCCAGCATTCCAACAATGGTCAGCGTATCGGCCACCATGGTCTTCAACGCATCCGCGCTGGCCTGGGTGACCTGTTCGGTATCGAAGTTCAGGCGACTGACCATCACCGGGGTGGATTCGGTGTCGAAATGGCCCGATGGCAGGTGCAGATACTTCTCCAGCACCTGCTCGCGCAGGTCGCGCACCACACTGCGACCGGTGCGGGCCAGGGTGTAATCACTGACGAAGGTCGCCATGCTGCGTGCCACGAAGAGACCAAGGATGGTCAGCGGCAGGATCACCGCCATGCGCGGCTCGGGGTTCACGAAGCCACGGTTGACCAGCGGATCCATCAACTTGGTGAAGTGATAGCCGGCCAGGGCCTCCACCACCATCGCCACCACCGCGGCCACCATGAATACCCAGTAAGCCTTCGTATAGCCCAGCAGGCGCTTGTAGATCGGCCAGACGGGCGCGTGTTTGGAACTCATTGACGCACCTCGGGAGCGGTTGCGATGGCGATGCGGCGGAAACCCAGCTGGCCCAGCGCATCCTGCGCGGTGACCACGGCCTGGTACGGCGTGCGTGCGTCGGCGCGCAGCAGCACGGTCTGCTCGCGGTTTTCTCCGGCCACCGCAGCGACGGTCTGCTTCACCGATTCGACATCGGTACGCAGCACTTCCTGGTCGTTGACGAAATAACGGCCTTCGGCGTTCACCAGGATGCTCAGCGCGCGCGGCGGTTCAGCCGTTGCCTGCTGGCTGGCGTGCGGCAGCTGGATCTGCAGCGTGGAACGTGCGTCGAAGGTGGTGGTGACCACGAAGAAGATGATCAGCACCAGGATGACATCGATGAGCGGTACGAGGTCGATGTGCGGCTCATCGCCGGCACGTTCGTTGCGGATACGCATCCGTCAGCCCTTGGCCGTGGCCGGGCGGGCGGTGGCAGCAGGTGCGGACGCGCGGGGTGCTGCGTTCATCACGCCGGGACGGCCATCGAGCGCGTCCAGCAGGGCCGACGCCTCCTGCTCCATCTCGATCACATAGCCGTTGATGCGACCCTTGAAGTAACGGTGGAACATCAGTGCGGGAATCGCCACGATCATGCCGGTCGCCGTGCATACCAGTGCCTTGCCGATACCGCCGGCCAGCTGGTTCACATCACCCACGCCATGGTCGAGGATGCCCAGGAACATCTGGATCATGCCGACCACCGTGCCCAGCAGGCCCAGCAGCGGACCGGCCGAAGCGATCGTACCCAGCGCGTTGAGGAACCGCTCCATGCGATGCACCAGATGGCGACCAGCGTCTTCGATGCGCTCACGGACCTGGTCGCGCGGGCGGTTGCGTGCCTCCAGCGCGGCGGCCAGCAACGCGCCCAGCGGCGAATTGGCACGCAGCGCCTGCACGTGCGCCGGGTCCAGCTTGCCGCGCGCCGCCCAGCTGCGCACTTCCTGCCCGAGTCCGGGCGGCAGCACCTCGTTGCGGCGCAGGGACCAGAAACGCTCCAGGATGATCGCCAAAGCCAGTACGCCCAGCAGCAGCAGCGGCAGCATCGGCCAGCCACCGGCCTTGACCAGTTCCCACACGTTTCACCCCTCCGGCCCATCGGCCGCATGATTGTCCGCCGATAGGATAGCAGCCGCCCGCGCCCGTCCCGCAGCGTCCCACCAGCGGGCGGCGTGGACACGCTGTTCGCGCACCTGCAGTCCCTGCCCGCCCAGCCACACCCGCAGCGCTCCGGATTCGGCCGTATTGAGCACTTCAGCGCCGATGTCGCGCCAGCGCGCCACGACCTCCGGGCGCGGATGGCGGAAACGGTTGCGATGACCGGCCGACACCAGCGCCAGCCGGGGGGCCACGGCCGCCACCCATGCCGCTGTGGAGGATCCGCCACTGCCATGGTGGGGCACCAGCACCACCTGCGCGGCCAGTTGCCCGCGCGCGGAGCGCAGCAGCTCGGCTTCGGCCTGCCGGCCGACGTCCCCTGCCAGCAGGATGCCCCCTTGGGGCGTATCGATGCGCAGCACGCAGCTGCCCTCGTTGCCGCGCGCTTCGTGCCCGCGCGGTGGGTGCAGGACACGGAAATCAACCCCGTCCCAGCGCCACTGTTGCCCGGCATGGCAGACACTGGCGCCTTCGATGCCGGCGCCGGACGGCGCACTTACCGGCACCTCCGGCAACGCGCGCCGCAGGCCGGGCAAGCCACCGGCATGATCGGAATCGCCATGGCTCAGAATCACCTGCTGCGGCGGGCCCGTGCCCAATGCACGCAATGCCGGAAGCACTACCCGCTCGCCGCTGTCGGTGCCGGCTCCCGGCGGCCCGAGGTCGTACAGCAGCAGATGGCGGGCCGTGCGTACCAGCAACGCGGTGCCCTGCCCCACGTCCATCACCAGCAGCTCCACCTCGCCCGGCCCGGGCAGCTGACGGGCCGGCCACAGCAAAGGCAGGCACAACAGCGGCACCGCCAGCAGGCCGCCACGCCCGCGCGGCAGCAGGCCCCAGAAGACGCCCAGCAGCGCCACCGGCAACGCCCAGCGCGGCGCTTCCGGCAGCCACCAGACCGCTCCGCTCCAGTCGGCGAGCGGCCGCATCCATCGCCAACTCACGTCGAACGTCCAGCCGGCAAGGCGCCAGGCCCATCGGCCCAGCCCGGGATGCAGCGCTTCCAGTGCCGTGCCGGACAATGCCAGCGGTACCACCACCAGCGACCACCACGGCACAGCCACCAGGTTGACCAGCGGTCCGATCCGCGATGCCTGCCCGAACAGGCTCACGCCCAGCGGCAGCAGGGCCACGCTGGCCACGCCCTGCGCCGCCAGGAATGGCTTCAGCACACCGCGCAGGCCCGTCTCCGGGAGGCCGCCACCGGGCAGGCACCACAACAGCCACAGCACGCCGCCGAAGCTGAGCCAGAAACCGGCGGACAACACCGACAGCGGCGCCACCAACACAGTGGCAAGCGCAGCCAGCGCCAGCGACTGGCCCCACGGCAGGCGGCGCCGGCTGGCGCGGGCCAGCGCCACCACCACGATCATCAGCGCCGTACGCACGGTTGGCAGCGCCAGTCCGGCCACCAGCGCGTAACCGGCGGCGCCGGCCGCAGCCGCCAGTGCTGCGGCGATCGGGCGCGGCATCATCCTCGGCAACAGACTGCAACTGCGCCAGGCGAGTCCGGCCAGCAGCGCGAAGCCACCGGCCACCAGCCCCACGTGAAACCCGGAAATCGCGATCAGATGGGTCAGGCCCAGCGCCCGCAGCTGTTCCCAGTCGCGATCCTGCAGTCCCCGGGTATCACCCAGCGCCAGTGCACGCACAAAACGCGAGGTCGTTCCCGTGACCGCCGCTTCAATGCGTGCCGCCATGGCCTCGCGCCATGCCGGCAGCCCGCTGGCGGGCTCCAGTTCAATCGCCGCGGTGCCGTCGCGGACCTGCCCGCCGGCCGCGATGCCCAGCATCAGGGCATGCCGCTCGCCGTCGAAGCCGCCGGGATTGATACGGCTGCGCGGCGCGCGCAGGCGCAGTGGCAACTGCCAGCGCGACCCTGCCGCCACCCGCTGGCGCGCGGGGATGGTATCGGCAGAACCTGCCGCTGCGGCTGCGACCGACGCAGCCCGGACATTCCCGCGCGCGAACGGCGCGCTCCAGTACACCTGCACGCGACGGCCGCGCAGGTGCGTCGGCATCGCCGCGGCATCATCCACCTGCAGCAGGAAACGCGTATAGCTCGGCTGGTGGTCGGGCAGGTCGATCACGCGGCCGCGCACCACGCTGTCCAGCGCCGGGGCCAGCGGGGGAAACTGATCCTGCAGCGCCCACTGCCCGTGCAGCGTGGCCCATGCGATGCCGATCAGCAGCATGCCCAGCCAGCGCCCACGCCAGTGGCACATCCACAGCACCAACCCCATCAGAAGGCCCGGCCAGGCCGCAACGACTGGCGGCAGTGCAGGCAGCTGGCAGCATGCCGTCGCACCGGCCACCAGCGCGGCGGCGCTGGCCTTGCCCAACAGGCCCGGCGACACGACGGGATGATCGCAGGCCTGTTCCCCCATGACCGCAGCATGCGGCGCACCAGAACTGCCTGCTATCGGAAACCTGCCCTGCGCGAGGTCAGGCGGGGACTGTCATCGCGGTTGCCGGTGGAAGCTGATGCGGAAGCTGGCGCCTCCGCCGCCGGCGTCGCCGACACTCACACTGCCACCGTGGTGCTGGACGATTTCCTTCACCAGATGGAGCCCGAGCCCCGCGCCACTGCCCGCCGCGCGCAGGCGGTGGAACGGTTCAAAGATGGCCTCGCGGTCATCGGCGGGCACGCCTGCACCCTGGTCGGCCACCTCCAGTGTTCCGTCCGCATCCAGCCTGACGGTGATGGTGCCACGGCCGCCGCCATGCACGATGGCGTTGTGGACCAGGTTGGCCATCACCCGCCCCAGCGCGATGCCGTCGCCGGCGATCCACACCGGATGCGACGGCGCATCTACTTCGAACTGGTAACCGGCACCGATCACCAGCGGTGCCAATTCGGCGGCGGCAGTGCGCGCCAGGGCAGCCAGATCCAGCGGCTGCAGCTTGTCCACGCTGCGGTCCAGGCGCTGCAGATCAAGCAGGTGCTCGGCGACATTGCCCAGCCGTGCCACGTCGTTGAGCAGCTGCGCCTTCAACGCTCCCTGCGGAAGCTGCGAAAGCCGCGCCTGCACCACCGCGATGGGCACGCGCAGTTCATGTGCCGCATCGGCCAGAAATTTGTCGCGCGCCGCGTAGCCCTGCTGCACCTTGCCGATGGCATCGTTGAAGGCCGCCACCAGCGGTGCGATTTCACTGCTGACCAGTTGGGTGTCCAGCCGCGCGCCGGGCTGGCCGATATCCAGCTGCCTGGCCTGCTGCGCCAGCTCGCGCACACCACGCATGAAGCGATGGATCACGGTCGGCATGACCAGCAGGGTCACCACGATCAGCGGCAGGAAGAACCACGGCCCGATCAGCCGCAGCACCATCAGCACACCGTCCCACAGGCCACTCTTCGGGTACCCTCCCACCAGCACGGTCAGGCGTCGTCCATCGCTGCTCTTGACCATCACCCGCGCGGCATCCAGGTAGGGTGGTGTAACCGACCCCAGCTCGCTGTGCCCGACCTGTTCAAGACGAGACAACAGTTCGTGGTGCACATCCGGCACGGCACCTTCGGACAGCCGGTTGCCACGTTCGTCGACGGCCACGAACCACAGATTGCCGCCCGCTTTCCTGTTGACGGCATCCCAGCGCGTGCGATCCAGCACGATGCCGGGACCATCGCCATGCAGCGCCGCGACCACGTCATCGGCGGCGAACATGTCCATCGCCACCGATTCCTGGTCGCCCCAGCTCAGGATCAATGCCAGCACCGCGATGAGCACGGTGAATACCTGTGCAAGACACACGCGCCAGGCCAGGCCGAGGGATATCGAACGGAAGTGGGCGTTCATGCTCATGCCTCCGCCAACAGGTAGCCCACGCCGCGGATGACATGGATCTCCACGCCGGCGCGGGCCTGCTGCAGCGCCTTGCGCAGCTTGGAGATATGCGCGTCCAGCGCATTGGACTGGATCTCGTCGTCGAAGCCGTACACCGCTTCTTCCAGCGCACTGCGGGCGACCGTGCGCCCCTGTCGCAATGCCAGTGCCTGCAGTACCAGCAACTGGCGGCGCGGCAATGGCAGGAGCTGGTCGCCAACCTGCGCCTGCAGTGATTCGAAATCGAACTGCAGGCGACCGAGCCGCAGCAGCGGCGTGTGCATTTCGCTGGGCC
The DNA here is from genome assembly GCA_023430045.1 of Pseudomonadota bacterium. GTDB lineage: Bacteria > Pseudomonadota > Gammaproteobacteria > Xanthomonadales > Xanthomonadaceae > Stenotrophomonas. The sequence continues at coordinate 28,015 of JAEZCF010000056.1, forward strand.
GGCGAGAGACCGCACGGATGCGCGCCATCAGTTCTTCGATGGCCACCGGCTTGACCAGGTAATCGTCCGCACCCACGTCCAGCCCTTCCACCTTGTCGCTGAGGCTGCCCTTGGCCGTGAGCATGATCACCGGCAGGTTGGGCCGCAGGGTGCGCGCGGTGGCCACGAATGCCGCGCCGTCACCATCGGGCAACTGGCGGTCCAGCAGCAACAGCTGATGCACCGGCTCGCGCAGTGCTGATGCCGCGGCAGCCAGGGTGTCCACCACATCGGCGACCACGCCCTGCCGTTCCAGGCCGGACTGCAGGGCACGGGACAGGTCGGGATCGTCTTCAACCAGCAGAATGCGCATGGAAAACCAGGGTCGGCAGAACAGGGCATTGATGATAATCCCGGCAGGCCCGGCGCAATGTTCCGACAATGTTGCCGGCGCACTGTAGCGACTCTGCTTATGTATCGAGCCGACGACGCCATGGACCGCCCCCTCCCCCCGGCCAGCCCCGCGCCCGCCCCGCTCATGTCTTCCAACAACCCTCTGGTGGTGCTGGAAGCCCCCGACCTGGACAGTGCCGAACGCGCTTTCCTCGGTCTTCTGCCTGATCGCGACGGCGTGGATGCGCTTACGCGCCATGCGTTGAGCCATGCGCGCCACGGTTCCGGCAGCGGTTATGCGCTGTCGCTGACGCTGGTGGGCTTGCGCCTTCAGGAGTTCAAACTGGGCGAAGACCGCGCGGCGACGTCGCGACAGGAATCGCTGCACAACCTGCGTCAGGCGTTCGCCGACCTGTAGAGCCGCCCCCTGGTCGGCTGAACCACTGCTGCCCTTCACCGGCCCTCCGTCGTGGTCGGCTCGCCCCGTTTACTCACGGCCATTGCGCCGTTGTCCAACGATGACCGCTATTCGCCATGCAGCCGCGCCGGGCAGTGACAGACTGCCTGCGTTCCCCCTTGTGCAGGCCGTATGCAGCAGCTCCTGGACAACCTCGAACAACTCCTCGGCAGCTGGGAAGCCGAATCGGCGGATTGTCAGCGCGATGGCATGGAGATATCAGCAGAGACGTTATCGCGCTGCAGGGAAGAAGTGCGGCAGATGGTCAACCGTCACCTGGTACGCAAGCAGGGTGAGCTCGAGTTGCTGCCGAAGCCCAGGCAACGCCGGAGGAACGCACCGCCGGACCCTCCCATGACTCCACGGCCCTGACGTACCGGGTGCCCGGCATATGCCACCCGTGAATTGCTGACGCTGATACATCCGCACCGCTTATTGAACCGGATCCAGCGCCGCTTCGACCGAGTCCAGAAGATCCCGTGCGGCCACCAGCAGGCCGTCCACCAGATGCGCGCCAAGTAGCGGCTCGCAGGCGCCGTCATGGCGGTTGGAGTGTAGTGCTGGGTCTTGGGCGGCAGTGTTCAACCGATAGTTCAGCGCACTTTTGTTCAATTTTGTGAAACAAATCGCCTGATTCGCCTGCCGACGGAGGGAAGACCTCCTGACCATAGGCCGTAGCCTGAAGATCCCCCAACCCCGGAAATCATCTGCTTGTTGCAAAGACTGCATAACGCTATAGTCGGCTCCGTAGGACGAAGCGACTGACCCGGTGAAATCGAGCGCTTCCCAGCGGCTTCCGCCGTAGGCATCCACGATGCTTCGCAAGTGGTTCCGGGGTCTGAGTACTGGAAAGGGCGCTTCGGCGCCCTTTTCTTTTGCACGTTACCGCCTGCGCCGCTTGTTTGGCTTCTGAGGATTTGCCAGGTAGGCCTCACCGCACACGAGCACGAATGGCCGCCACCTGCCCGTGGTAGTCGGTGCGTTGCGTGTTTCCTGATACGCACTTTCCACGATCACATCGACATCCTGCCAAGTGCGCCTTTCATTGGCACTGCGCTTGACCGTCAGAAACAGGTGGTACGGCCCGCAGGGGTCATTGATCGTCAGGGTGTGGATCCAGGTCGTTTCATGCGCAGCAAGGATCACTTTTTTCTCAGGCATTGCGCGGATTAGATCCGGCAACGTCATGGAGAGCCGATAACGCGTCGGACAGAAGGTCCGCATCTTCCTTCCATCCCAAATCACCGCATCGCCTGGCGGGTGCGGGATATCTCCATACGAGGCGCTGAAGCAGTGATTGGTGAAGGTGACAGCTGCCCTCAAGGCCTTGCCCACCTTCGCGCTCTCAAAGGTGATTGTCAGCGGGTCCAAGTGCGACAGATCGATCTTTTGGCCGCTGACCACTATCTGCGGGAAATACTCCTTCCTCAATGCCGTTCCTTGTGACCATCGAATGCTGGCCGATAGCTCCATTATCGCTTTGCTGTCGGCCACTCCAATGGTTCAACGTCCCCGCGAATGGCTTGATCGACCCTCAGTGGTCACGCCTGTCTGCAGCCTGCTCTTCTGCTCCGCTCTGCTCCCAAGCCGGGCGCTGCGCCTCGGCGTCGCTCAACGCATGTTGCCGGCGCACCCGCCATGCCGTGCCGTACCTGGTGCACTGGCACGGACGACATATCGAATCGATCAACACATCCTGGCGAAAGCTCCGTAAGCGCGCCCTGCTGCCTGCGTGGTTCGTGCCGAAAATGTCACAAACACATGCCGGAAATTCCGAAGGATCACGGCACTCCGCTTCGCAGCCGACCATGGGTCGGCTCTACCCTCCGCCCGGACAAAACAAAAAGCCAGCGCGATGGCTGGCTTTTTTGGTCTTTCCACTCCGCAGGGAAGTGGTGGGCGGTACAGGGTTCGAACCTGTGACCCCTACCATGTCAAGGTAGTGCTCTACCACTGAGCTAACCGCCCGTTTCGTTCCTGCCTTACCGCGATTGCGTCGGGGCAGGCCGCGTATATTACGGACGACGCCCTCCCAGCGCAACACTTTTGTGAAGAAATCCGGCCCCTGCCCGCATGGGGCCTGCGTTCACCCCAGGCTGGCCTCTTTCAGCCTGCGGATTTCGTCGCGCACGCGGCCTGCGTCCTCGAATTCCAGGTCCTTGGCGTGCTGGTACATCTGCTGTTCCAGCGCCTTGATCCGGCTGGCCTGCTGGGCGGGCGTAAGGCTGGAGTAATCCACGCTTTCTTCGGCCAACGCCAGTCCGCCACGGGCTCCCTTCCCTTTGCCCCTGCCCTTTTTCGCTTCCTTCTCGGCCGCATCCGATCGCGCCCCTTCCAGCACATCCACGATGGGCCGGGCGACCGATTTCGGAACGATGCCATGTTCCTCGTTGTACTCCACCTGCTTGGCGCGGCGGCGGTCGGTCTCGTCGATGGCGGCCTGCATGGAACGGGTGATCTTGTCGGCGTAGAGGATCGCCTTGCCGCGCACGTTGCGTGCCGCGCGGCCAATGGTCTGGATCAGCGAGCCGGTCGAGCGCAGGAAGCCTTCCTTGTCCGCATCCAGGATCGCCACCAGTGACACTTCAGGCATGTCCAGGCCCTCGCGAAGCAGGTTGATGCCCACCAGCACATCGAACTTGCCCAGGCGCAGATCGCGGATGATCTCCACGCGCTCCACGGTGTCGATGTCCGAATGCAGGTAGCGCACGCGGATGCCATGCTCGCTGAGGTATTCAGTGAGATTCTCGGCCATGCGCTTGGTCAGCGTGGTGACCAGCACGCGGTCGCCCATCCGGATGCGCTCGTTGGCCTCGCTCATCAGGTCGTCGACCTGGGTACCCACCGGGCGGATCTCCACCACCGGATCGATCAGGCCGGTCGGCCGCACGACCAGTTCGGCCATGTCCTCGCCGGCCTCGCGATACTCATACGGGCCCGGCGTCGCCGATACATAGATGCTGCGTGGGCAGCGCGCTTCCCATTCCTCGAAGCGCAACGGACGGTTGTCCAGCGCGGATGGCAGCCGGAAACCGAACTCCACCAGGGTTTCCTTGCGCGAACGGTCACCCTTGAACATCGCGCCGATCTGCGGAATGGTCACGTGCGATTCGTCGATCACCAGCAGCGCGTCCGGCGGCAGGTAATCAAACAGCGTCGGCGGCGGCTCGCCCGGGCCTTTGCCGGTGAGGTGACGCGAATAATTTTCGATGCCGTTGCAAAAGCCCACTTCGGCCATCATTTCCAGGTCGAACTGGGTGCGCTGCGCCAGCCGCTGGGCTTCCACCAGTTTGTTCTGCGAATACAGCTGCTCCAGGCGTTCCTTCAGCTCGATCTTGATGGTGTCCACCGCCGACAGCACGCGTTCGCGCGTGGTGGCGTAGTGGGTCTTGGGATACACGGTGAAGCGCTGCATGTTGCGCAACGTTTCGCCGGTGAGCGGATCGAACAGGGTGATCTTCTCGACCTCGCCATCGAACAGTTCCAGCCGCAGCGCCTCACTGTCCGATTCGGCCGGGAACACGTCGATCACTTCGCCACGCACGCGGAACGTGCCACGCTGCAGTTCGTATTCGTTGCGGGTGTACTGCAGCTGGGTCAGGTGATTGATCAGGTCACGCTGGTCGATGCGTTCGCCCTTGGACAGGATCAGCCGCAGCGACAGGTAATCTTCCGGTGCACCCAGGCCATAGATGGCCGACACCGTTGCAACCACCAGCGCATCCGGACGCGACAACAGCGTCTTGGTGGCAGCCAGGCGCATCTGCTCGATGTGCTCGTTGATCGAACTGTCCTTCTCGATGAAGGTGTCCGACGACGGAACGTAGGCTTCCGGCTGGTAGTAATCGTAGTAACTGACGAAGTATTCCACCGCGTTGTGCGGGAAGAACGCCTTGAATTCGCCGTACAGCTGCGCGGCCAGGGTCTTGTTGGGCGCCATGATCAACGTCGGCTTCTGGATGCGGTCGATGACGTTGGCGATGGTGTACGTCTTGCCGGACCCGGTCACGCCCAGCAACGTCTGTTTTGCCACGCCCGCCTCGAAGTTGCTGCTGAGCTTTTCGATGGCGTTCGGCTGGTCGCCTGCCGGCGAATACGGCGAGACGAGTTGGAAACGGTCGCTCATGGGGCTGCCAGGTCAGGGGGAGGCCAGTATACCGGGGGGGTTGGTGACGGGCGGCTGAGGGAAACCCCGAGCCTAGGGTGCATGGAGCAGCGACGGCGCTACAGTGCCCTGCCGCTGCAGCATGAAGCCCAGCCCGTATGGACCTGTCCGGAATGCGGCCCTGCTCGTTTTCATCCTGTTCAGCGCGGGGCGGCTTCGGCCTCCTGGAAATGATGGTCGCCGCGCTGATCCTGGCGACGCTGTGTTCGCTGGCACTGCCATCGTTCCACCGCGGCCTGGACCGCCTGAAAGCCGATTCGCTGCGCATGCAGCTGGTTTCCGTGCTTTCGACCGCGCGCAGCACCGCCATTGTCCGGCAGCAGCGTATCGACGCCTGTCCAAGCAGCGACGGCGGTACCTGCGGCGACGACTGGAGCCACGGCTGGCTGCTGTATCCCGGTGCGCCACCGTCACGGCCGGCGCCGCCGGGCAGCCCGGGCATGGAGCCACTGCTGGTCGAGCAACGCGCGCCCTCCCGTGTGCGGGGCATTCACACGTCCGGACGCCCGCGCATCCAGTTCCGGCCAGACGGACGGAACGCCGGGAAGAACCAGACGATCTATATCTGCCTTGGCGATTACCGCCACAGCGAGGTGGTGGTCAATGTGCCGGGGCGGATCCGCAGCAAGCGTGTGCGTCGCCCGACACCCTGCAGGCCACGCTGAAAACAACAAAGGCCGCGATTTCTCGCGGCCTCTGCAGAATATGGCGCCCGAAGTTGGACTCGAACCAACGACCCCCTGATTAACAGTCAAGTGCTCTAACCGGCTGAGCTATTCGGGCGGGGTGCGCATTCTAGCCAGTACACCCGCGCCTTCGCAACCCCTCCTCCAGGCTCCCGCTGATGGCCTACCAGCAGCCAGACACCGTACTTTCGGTGGGCGTCTTGCGGCCAGCCTGGTCCAGCGTCAGCGTGCCGCATTTGTCCTTTTCCTGTGCTCCCGCGGGCACCGCCTGAAGCTTGAAGGCGGAAGCCGATGCATTGCCATCAAAGGAAATGGCGTACTGCGATGTTCCGTCGCGCGGCGATCGCGTGAACGGCAGCGTCAATCCGACATAGGAATTCTGCACGGTGTGATGCCGCTCCAGCACCTGGGCGAGCTCTATCAGGTCCGCCTTGGCCTGTGCGCGACGCGATTTCCGCACATGCTCCTGATAGGACGGAAAGGCCACCGCGGCCAGGATGGCGACCACCGCCACCACGATCATCAACTCGATCAGGGTGAAGCCACGGACAGCCGGAGAAGATGACGCGATACGCATTGAACACCTCGAATTCGGTTCAGTCATCGGATCTGCCGCCAGGACTGCCGGCCACAGGGGCGAGGCATGTACATGGCATCAGCGCCGGGGGCACGCAGCACGAAGGTGCACTGGTCCGCCTGGATCAGCTTGTCCACGGTGCAGCTTGCATCCTTGGGATCGCAAGGCGTCAGCTTCGGCACGAAGATGCTGGTGTCCTTCACCGGCGGTCCCTGCCCACGATCGCCGCCCTTGGTCAGCGCCACCGCGCCGCAGTTGCCGGTACACAGCGGGTCGCCTCCGATCTCCGGACTCAGGCCCGACATGGCACCGCCTCCGGTCAGCAGGTTCAGTCCATACAGCCAGTTCGTACCACCGCCGCTTCCGCAGATGGCGGTACCCGGCACATAGGTGGTGAAGAAAACGCTGCCGTTCTGGATGTTGGGGTTGCCAACGAAGCGCTCACCTTCCACGGTGGTGTCCACCAGCAGATCCACGTACCAGCCGCGCACCGATGTGTAGTTGACGTTGTTGCGACTGACGTTACGGATGTCGTACCCGGCATTGGACGTGGTGCTGCTGACCGTCTGCTCCACCAGTGCCGTGCGACCGCCCACCGCCGTCTTCAGGTCGTCCCATACGCCATACAGGCTCTGCACCGGCGAGGTGCTGCTGATCTGGTTGTCGTCGGCCGCAAAATACTGGCCGGTGCCGAAGAACAGGCTGACACCACCGCCCGGGCCGCTGGATACCTCGATGCCGCTCATGATCGGCTGTACCGCATTGTCGCGCACGGCAGTGAACAGCGGCGCACCGTCCAGCGCCACCCTCCAGTTCGCCGGGTTGGTATCGGACAGATCGAATTTCCATAGATTGCCCTGCATGTCGCCGCCGTACACCGTGTCGGTGATGCCATCGGCATTCTTGAGCGCCACCGGGGCCAGGTTGATGAGGCCATTGCGGTTGGCATAGCCCGCACCGGACGGTGCGATACGGGCCAGCACCTGGCCCGTTCCGATATCGACAACGAACAGGACAGGCTTGGCACTGGTGGAGTTGACACCGTTGCCGAACAGGGCGACAAAGCGCGGCGCCGTGTTGGCCGAGCCCGCAGTCAGCGGCACGATCACGGGTTTGCCGAGCACGAAGCCGAGATCGGACTCGGTCTTGCCGGACACTTCCCAGAGCACCTTGTCGGCGTTGAAGCCGGTGGGATCGCCGACATCGAGGCCGAAGACCAAACCATGACCGACACTGCTGGCATTCGGCGCCTTGCTGGAACCGCCACCGCCGGTCGTCCCTACCAGCACCGAGTGCCACGCGTTGCTGTAATAGACATCCGACGAGGTCAGCGGACCGTCCACGTAGTACCGGTGACCATATTTTGGATTGGCAAGTTCACTGATGTGCTGCAGCGCAGCCGACGGAATGAAAGCGAGCTCCTCGTTGCCTGCCGCGGCGCTGTCGGACCCGTTGAAGCCATGCAGCATGCCGTCGTTGGCGCCGACGTAGACCATGGTGGGCGGCCCGCTGGTGGCCCGCTTGCTGGTCAGGAAGGTTTGGTAGGCCGTACCCAGCGTTCTTTTCCATTCCGTGGCATAGGTCGACCAGGAGGCATAGCCATAGTCATCCCGGTTGGAGACGATTTCCGTCGTGGAGTTGACGATATCGCCCAATGGCGTGCTGCGCGTACGCAGGCCACTGACCGGCGAGCCGCGCAGGAAGGTCATCAGCCGGCCGAACTTCTGCTCGTCAGTGCCCGTCCCGATCCAGTCGGGTATGGAATCACTGAAACCGAGTACGGAAAGCTTTGCCCGGTAATTGTTACCGGGAATGTTGTTGGCCACGAACTCCACGACCTTTGCACGCGTCACCGCGCCATCATTTGCCGTGCTGGTTGGCGCTGTAGCGGTATAAATGCGCCGCGTGGAGCCAGCAATCCTGCTGGAGGCACGCCAGAGTTCGCCGCCATCGGTACCGTCGGTGCCGACACGCGTTGCGATCACATCACCGGTCCAGTCATAGGAGCCACTGGGCACCGTGAAATGGGACGACACCGTGAACGAACCGGTGGTGATGCGTGCGCCGGCACCGCTGCCACCGACCGGGGCGTCGCCTTCGGCCGCGCTGTCGAAGATCGACTCCAGCGCTTCCTTCAGCTTGGTCGGGTTGCGTGCCAGGAAGTAGTTGTCGGGGACGCCGGCCTTCTTGCTGTCCCACTTCTTTCCGGCTGGCACACCGTACTTGGCCGCATACCACAGCGGGCTTTCCAGCTGGCCGGCGGCGCCTCTGGACAGCTTGTACTTGGTGACGATCGGCTTCTGCCATGTACCCGGATAATCATTGACGGATGTCAGTACCGAATTGTCCTGGTTGCCGGGACGCAGGGCCAACCGCTGCACACCATCTGCGGCGTTCGAGCCGGTGATGGTGTAGCCGGTGAGCATCGCATTGCCGGCGTAGGCGGACAGATTCTCGATGCGCACCATGACCTCGTCAGCAGCAACGGTGCCGCTGATGCCGCCATTGGTCGTACACACACGCGTACCAGCATTGGCCGCACTGACACTCTTGGTCGCATCGGCACGCCAGCAGATGTTGTTGAAGCTGCCGGTTTCGGTGCAGGCGGCACCCACGCAGTAACTCATCATGGCGACGACGTCATTGTCATGATCGTTGCCCCACAGCGAGTCTTCCCACACCAGCGAGAAACTGCCCGCCGTGCCATCGGCCTTGTAGGGCCGGCCATAGATGTTGTTCTGCGACGTGGTGGAGACCTTGGTTCCGATACCGATGGAGCCGAGGAAGCAACTGCGCCAGCCACCATCGGTGATCTGGGCGCCGCCGGTATTGTTCGCCTGGCACAACGGCGACAGCCCGATCTTGCCGCCGCCCACACTGATCTCGAACTTCGGCAGGTTCTCGGCCATTGCGACCGCGTAGGTGGTCGCGGTGACCTTGTAGCTGGACGGTTTGTTCTGCAGGCCAGGACGCAGATCGGTCTCGGCTGCCGCCTTGGCCAGGCCCGCCATCATGAAACTGCCTTCCATGGACGGAATGTCCGGGCAGATGCCGCGCACCTCGCTCAGCTTGCTGACCGTGCGGCCCTGGCAGATATTCTCATGCGCGGCAGTCCTGTCGCCGGGGCTGGCAAAGATGTTGCCCGCCATGTAGTCCTTGCCCACCAGCCCTTCCGCCGTGCCGACCGCATCGGTCGCGCTGGTCGCCGATGCAAGGTTGACAACGCTGCCGAGGTTGTCGCTGTCGAACGACGGCAGGCCGGAGGACATGACCAGGATGTTGCAGCTGGCGCAATAGGAGTTTCCGCCACTTTCCGGCGATCGGTAGGGATCCTTCCAGGTCACGCCCGTGGGCAGGCCCGAGAGGTCCGTGCCACTATTGTACGACGTGGTCTTTGTCCCTGCCGTTACGTAACGCAACGCTTCGGCATACATTTCGGCAAGCGGATTGCCCCATGCGCTGCACTTCTGGGAGCCAGCGCCCGGATCGTCCAGAACGCGGTCCGCATTACCTTGACGGTTGAGGATGCTGTAGGCGTTGCAGTCGGTCCAGTTGTTGCTCCAGTTCCACTTGTCGATCTTGAAAGCGGAAATCGTGTTGATTACACCTTCGCCATCCTTGGTCGCCCCATTCTTCAGATAGCAGAATTGTCCTGTCGAGAGGTCGATCTCATCGCCCGCTGCGCAGAAGGTCGTGCCGTTGCCGGCAATCTTGCCGATATTGCGTCGGAGCACACCGCCATCACGAGGCTTGGAATACGTACCTGATACCAACCCGAAACGCAGTCGCCCACTTTCGCCGTAGGTCTGCAGCAGGCCGGCAGGCTTGTATCGATCCGTGGTTCCGTTGTTGTATTTGCGGCAGAAGCTCTCGCGCACGTCGTTGGCGCCCGACGCGCAGACCTCGACGCGGACGGTGTAATTGGTCGCCGAAGTGGGCGTGTCGCTGTTGCGGTTGACGCCGCACTGCACACTCGCTGTCGAGGCCCATTCCGACCAGTTACCAGCCGCGACGCGCATCAGCGGCATGCCGCCGGATTCAATGGTCGCGTTGCAGAAGGACTGCGTCCCTCGCAACGGCGTAAAACTGTTGATGTCGTTACCGCTGTATACCTTCACCCAGGCGTGCAGATCGCTGGGGATCTGCGCGCGCTCGATGACGGTCGTGGCACCATCGGTCACGCGTTGCCCGCCGTAGAGCACGCTGCGCACGACGTCCAGCCGGCTCATCGTCACCCAGTTGAGGAAGTTTCCGGACCAGTCACCATTGCAGGTGTGGCCATTGGTGCCACCGGCCTGGCCGGATGCCTTGAACTTTCCGCTGGTGCCACTGCCGGATGCTGCGTAACAGAGCTTCGAATCGAAATAGCCGCCGTACTCGAACTTGTCCAGGTACGTGGTGTCGAGGACGCCGTCCTCGTCCAAGTCGCTGTAATCGCTGTACGCCTTGTTGAACAGCTGCTCATCGCGCGACATCACCATCATCATCAGCGGCGGCTGGCTCTGCTTGGTGTACAGCGGCTCCTGCGCGATGTCGTAATCACCGATCGCCGCACGCAGCGGAACCACCAGCGCGATCACGCCGGCAAGTACTGCCGTAGCCGCACCTGCGCGCAGCCAGGTGGCCGGAGTCATTCGGAGAAAGCGACGCTGGGAAGTCATGGGATGAAAACCGTGTCGATGACGGCACTGGCCGAGGCGTTGTCGGGATCGTCACTGGCAAGCGCCGTGACCTGGTAGATGTTTCCGGTTTCTTCGTTCTGGCGTTCGCCCACGCGGCGGCTGGACGCGGCAAAACATTTATCCACGCGGCGTGTGTAGTTCGCCGCGGCTGTGCCGATACCGTCGGCCCAGGTCAACGGGTCGTAGGTCGGGCTGCATTCTTCCTGGTCGGCCACGAATACGCCGCCGTCGGAGATCTCGGCGTCGATGTCGTTCTCGATCTGCCGCGCGTCTGCCTCGGCGTTCTGGAAGGCCTGGTTGGTACGGAAATAATTGGCCGCCATGCGTTCCTGCATGCCGGTGACCTGCATGCCGGCAATGCCGATCAGCGCCAGCAGGATCAGCATGATCAGGGCGACATACAGGACCGCGCCACGCTGCGCATGAGGTGAGGGCGGGCGGCGGAGCATCCGGATGGACATGGGCACCTCAGTTGCCATACAGACGGTTACGAAGGGCGATGGTGGTCTGGTACACCGCGCGCATGCGCCCGTCGCTCGGCGCGGTGAACGTCACGCCGAGGGCGTTCAGTTCGGCCGCGCCCGTTGCCTGGCGTGCGGCAGCCGGATCCGGACTGGACATCAGCAGGCCCAGCTGCACGGCGCCGACACGGCGCCAGGCGAGCGCGTCATCACCCGGCACCGAGGCCAGTACCGATGTGGCCGTTCCCTGGCTGTCGATGTAGCCGGTGGGAGCCGTGGTGGACAGCGCGCGGTCCTGGCCATACAGCAGCTGCATGTTTTCCACGCCTTCCACCAGCGCTTCCGGCGCACCGGCCACCAGATCGCCATTGGGCACGGCTGAAAAGCGGACTCTGTACAGCGAGGTTCCACCGGTGTCGGCATCGCGACCGACGTAATAGACCGCGCTTTCCGCCCGATACAGCATCGCCTGGCCGGTGGTATACAGGCTGGTGAAGGCTCGCCCGCCATTGAGCTGTCCCGCGTCGAACGCAACCCGTCCGCCGGCGCCGTCCACGGCATTTGCCTGGAAGGTCGTCGCGGAGAGGCAGTCCGCTATCCCGAACAGGCCGGGGTTTTCCATGCCACTGCGCAGCACGTCGAAACGCGTGGCGTCGAAGTGGAAAATCGGCGTATCCGAACCGCCGGTGATGGAGGTCACCGGCACACCGTCCGGCATCAGATAGCGCAGGGAAACCATGTCGCTGCCGTCGACACGGTTGCTCGTCGCATTGGCGATCCCAGCCGGCAGCGCAGGCGTGTAGGCCGTGCCGCCGGTGGACGGCGTCGCGGCGATGGTCAGCGAATCGCCCGGCTCGGTGCCGGTAGCCTCGAAACCTTGGATGGATCGGGCGAAATCCAGCACCGGCTGGCTGGCGCCATCCAGCGTGGAGTTCAGTGACCCGGGCGACTGCAGCGTATGCGCCTGGTCGTTGACGCAGCCGAAATGCCCTGCCATGCGCATTTCACGCTGCAGGGAATCCATTGCGAAACGGCTGTTTTCCTGCACACGCGCCAGGCCTTCGGACAGCTGGTAGGCGGCACGCGAGGCCGCGAACACCTGGATCACGCCCAGCATGACGATCAGGCCGATGACCATGGCGATCATCAATTCGATCAGCGACAGGCCGGCCATCTGCCGGAACAAGGATGTCGGACGCTTCACAGGATGGTCCTTGCGCTGAAGGTGGTGTCTTCCGCCTCTTCGTTCCAGCGCTCGTCACCCCAGGACACGTTCACGGTGATTTCCGAGCCATTGCGTTCCACCGTTGCTGTGGCGTTGTCGCCCAGCGCCTTGCCCAGGCGGCATCGCCAATCCGTCATGAATACGTCCTGGGTGATGCTCTGCCCGGTCGGCGAGGTGCAGTCATCCTTGGCGGTAGTTGCCGTGTAGGTCCCTGCATACAGGGCTGCGGCCACGCGGTTCATGCGGATCTGGTCGAGCAGTTCGTAGCTGAGGTTGGTCGCCTGTGTGCGGTAGTTCGCGCTCTGGACGTACCGTACGTTCATCGTCTGCAGCAGCGCGAAGCCCAACAGCCCGAAGCCAAGGACGAGGATGGCGATCAGCACTTCGATCAGACTGAAACCGCCCTGCTGGCGGCGCCGAACATGGATGGCATGCATCATGCGCATGCTTCCTTGTGCAACCGGACCTGGCCGGTCGGTGAGATGGTCAGCCTGCGCTGGAGATCCTGCGAGCCGCATTCGTCCGGTCGCAGCGTGATGTCCTGCGACGCCGCAGCGCGATTGCGGCCACGCCCGTCGAACGCGACGGTCAGCTCCTGGTCGCTGGTTCCTTCAATATCCCGCCGGCCTTCGGCGAAACGCAACACGGTTTCGGTGCTGTCGTATTCGCCGTCGCCGTTGGTATCACTCCACACCATCCAGCCATCCGACCAGGCATCGCCATCGCAGCCGGCACCGGCCAGCGACGCACAGACCGCAGCGCCGCGCGTGTTCTTCACCGCCTCCGATCGAGCCAGCGACAAGGCAGCGATGAGCTCATTGGAGGTGGTCGCCATCCGGTTCGAGCGCAGCGTGACCTGGAAACCGGGAAAGGCGATGCTGGCCAGGATCGCCAACACGGCGATGGTGACCATCAGTTCGAGCAGAGTGAAGCCGTTGGTCCGGCGCAAAGACATGGAACGCTCCCCAGCGTGATGCCGGCCACGATGCCCCGCTCCCGTCCGTCCGGCAAGGGGCGGCAGGACGAACGGTCATTCCTGGGCGACAGGCGTCAAAAGATCGGCGCGGAGCGGGAGCCGTGGCTGCGGCTCATGCCGACCTTGCGTCGGCATTGCCGGGGATAGCAGTGCCGACCATGGGTCGGCACTACCGGATCAGGCCAGCACCTGGTAACAGGGCTTGTACTCGCCGGAGATCTTCATGCGGCGCTGGTCGACGAAGGCACGCAGCAGTCCATCCAGCGCCTGCATCATGTCGGCGTCGCCATGGATCTGGAACGGACCGAATTCCTCGATACGGCGCATGCCATCTTCCTTGACGTTGCCGGCGACGATGCCGGAGAACGCGCGGCGCAGATCGGCCGCCAGCGCATGCGGCGGACGTCCATGGTGCAGGTCCAGTGCGGCCATGGCTTCGTGCGTGGGCACGAACGGCTGCTGGAAGTCCCACGGAATGTCGATGGACCAGTTGAAGAAGAACGAATCCTTCTGCGCCAGACGGTATTCGCGCACCTGCTTGATGCCGGCGGACATCTTCTTCGCCACCGCCGTCGGATCACCGATGATGATCTGGTAGCGTTCAGCGGCAGCCTCGCCCAGGGTGAGGCGGATGAAGCGGTCGATCTGCTCGAAATACGGCGCGGCCACGGTCGGGCCGGTCAGGATCAGCGGGAACGGCAGACCCTTGTTTTCCTCGCGCAGCAGGATGCCCAGCAGGTACAGGATCTCCTCGGCGGTACCGACGCCGCCTGCGAAGACGATGATGCCGTGGCCGATGCGTACGAACGCTTCCAGGCGCTTTTCGATGTCCGGGGTGATGACCAGGTGGTTGACGATGGGGTTCGGCGACTCGGCGGCGATGATGCCCGGCTCGGTCAGGCCGATGTAGCGCGTCACCGTTCTGCGCTGCTTGGCATGGGCGATGGTGGCGCCCTTCATCGGCCCCTTCATGGCGCCCGGGCCGCAGCCGGTGCAGATGTCCAGGCCGCGCAGGCCCAGCTCGTAACCTACCTGCTTGGTGTACAGATATTCATCGCGACCGATGGAATGGCCGCCCCAGCACACCACCAGGTTCGGGTCGCCCGGGTTGAGGATGCGCGCGTTGCGCAGCAGGCCGAACACGGCGTTGGTGATGCCTTCGGAGGTTTCCAGTTCCGCCGCGTAGGCAGGGCCCATTTCGATGGCCATGTAGGCCAGGTCGCGGACCACCGCGAACAGCAGTTCGGCGACGCCGCGGATGATCTCGCCGTCCACGAAGGCCATCGCCGGCGCGTTGGCCAGGTCGATGCGAACGCCACGGTCCTGCTGCGCCACCTGGATGTCGAAATCCGGGTACAGATCGCGCGCGGCGCGCGGATCGTCCGAGGCGCTGCCGCTGGTCAGCACCGCCAGCGCACAGCGGCGCAGCAGCTCATGCATGCCGCCACCGGAGGCATCGCGCAGGCGTGCCACCTCGGCCCGCGACAGCACATCCAGCCCACCGCGCGGATAGATCCGCGCGTCCTGCACCGGCAGCGTCCGTGCCGGCTTTTCGATTGTCGTCATATCCACTTCGCTTTCCTCAAGGTTTCCGACTGTAGCGCCGCCCCCTTAAAAAGCAAAACGGCCGGGAAACCCGACCGTTGGATAGGTGTCGCATAGACTACGAAAACCATAGCCGGCACCTCTTAGAGCGCGCTGATGATGCCACGCATGATTGATGACGTCCACAAGATCCATCGGCTAGCCGATTCGTGAGCAGATCGCGCCCCGATTCATCGCGAGGCCAATGGTGGACCTCGACTTTGACAGCGATTCGGGCACGCCGATTCTTCATCGGACAGCGTGCCTTCGTTCATCTTCTCAATCCGCCGTGGGACAACTCTCACCCGGCCGCACACCACCGTGCCTTAAAAAATGCATCTGCACCGGCTAATTTGAAGCGTGCTTCTGCAAGCCGAACTCAGCAGGCCTATTCCCAGCTCCAGTACAGCACCACAGCTCTGCTGCATGTGCTCGAGACATACACCACTGACTGCGCTTTTAAATCAGGTGAATTTCATGGGTGCGCTTCCTGTAAGCATTTTTCGTAGAGTTATGCACACGGATCATCATAGCTTCGATGATCGCCCTAGCACGCAGCCTCAGGCTCTCTTGCTGACGCGCTTACCACCTCCAGCATCCGCGCACCCCTAAGTTTCCGGCAGGCCGGCGGAACTCACGATTTTGATCCCGTCCGGGGTGCGATCCTGTCAGCTGACGCCGGCAAAGCTGCAAATTACAGTTGTGTTGTACAGGCCCGCCTACATAGACGGGTGGCTCAGTACGTACCATTGTGGCAGTAAATGCACACGCAGCATGGTCGCCATAGGATACGACATTCGCACGCGACGTTCGGACACTGGTAATGAGGTGAGGTCATCGCTTCAACGTCATGGCTTATCCATCTAGCTGAGCAAGATCTCCCGGATTTCCGCTTCTACTGGCTCAAGCCAACGGCATCGCCAAAAGCCAGCTGCACGAATGGATTCTCCACGCACGCCCCAAGGACCTGCAGCTTGATGGAGCAACCCGCACTACCGCTAAAAACTGTGACGAAATTCTTCAGAGCAACTCCAAACGCCTGGGGTTTAGCAATTCATTGCATATCATGCTATAGATAACATCGACGCGGTTACCCTATGTTAGCGTCGTAATACCATCAACGATCAGCGATCCCTTAATGAAGACAAGGATGGTCGTATGCTAAAAGCGATAATAGAAATACCGCGTCAACTTCCAGAAGATGCCACATTCTTGCGTGCATTAGAGTCTTCGCCCTTCCTTACAAATGGCTACGCACTTAAATCTGTTCTGCAAGCGCAGGAACTCATCAAAGAGAAGATGGGGGGCATTGAGGCCGCCAAGTCCTCGATACGAAGCGCACTGGCGCTCCAGGATAAAATCCCTCTAAGCAGCTCGTTATTCAAGGGAATAACCGGAATTGGATGGGCGTCCCAATTGACTATTAGGTCACAGGAGGATGCCCATGCTCACCAGTGGCTCAACGACCTTGATGACATCCTTGCTAACGCTATTGAATACACCACTAAACCAAAACTTGACCTGATCGACGGACTAGCTGGAGTCCTTGTCTATGGAATTCGTCGCGGTCGAAAATGCACATCCTCCCTGCATCTCTGGAAATGTCTTGAAACAGCAATATTTCCAAAGTTGGAGGAATGGCTAAATACAGCTCACGACTGCAATCTGGCACCTACAGCTAAGGACTTTCTTCGAAATCTAGGTATCGCGCACGGCATGCCAGGCCTCCTTCTTATGACTATCACTGCATATCAGCGCGGACTGGTATCAGAAGCCACTGGAAACATGGCGCGCCTCGGATTCGACCATCTATGGTCGTTCGCAATCCTCAATGGATGTAGGTCCGCCCTTTTTCCCAGCCTAATTGGCAACACAGAGCCGGCGAGACTGGCCTGGTGTTATGGTGCGTTGGGATTAAGCCACGCATTCAAGGTCGCATCTCATAGCGATAATCGCAATACGCGCAGATTCGAACTATTAGTCAATGGCTGTGTCGAACAATTTCTAGATGGGTCACACCGGATAACCGACGCGTCCCTATGTCATGGCTACTCAGGCCTGGCATTTTTTATGAGCAGCTTCGCTGCCTCAGATCTTTTACCGACTCACTTAAGAGAATCCTGCCGAAACATATCGCAGGCAGCCACCTCACTGACTCAATCATTAAATCGCGGCTTTAAAAGCGACCCTTCATTTATGTGGAAATCATTGAGAGGAGATGTGCCCAGCAGTTCTCTACTAGAAGGCACGAGCGGAATTATTCTTGCACTACTTAGCAACAGAAGAGGATGTGAATCACATCTAAGCTGGGCTGAGCCTCTCGCATTCTACCCTTGACCACAGACCGCAAGGAAAGGAGTATGAATACGACCAAATAAAAATGACAGTACCATAAATTTCCGACTGAAAAACTAAATAAAGGAATAGAAAAGTGATCCAGTTGAAAAAAAGAAACCTCACCATCCTTAGTGATGACGAGATGGCTGTTGTAAGCGGAGGAACCCAGACAGACCAGGAAACACTCGCATGCTGGGAAACGAGAGGATGCACAGGCGGAGATTGGGACGGAAGTGAAGTTTGCGCCGGAAGTCTCTCCAGATGTGAATCATCTGCCTGCGAAACGCAACAATGCCATTCCGTATATTGCCAAGAAGATTAATATTTATATCAAAACTCTAGGCGATTGAGTAGGCAGCAATCATCACCAAACGTGGCTGCTGCCAAACACGGAAGTAGAACAAGGCCAGAGGCCTCTTAAAGAGGTCCTCTGGCTTTACACCAGATCGGAACAATGACTACTGGCAGAGAACTGTTCAGAAAAAACGCCCTACAACGCCATTCAGGCAATTGGGTGGGGAGTATCAGGATCGCATCTCCTCCGAGCCATGCCTTATGGTCAATCTGCTTTGCGTCGCTCGGACTTGCACTATGTATTCTGCTCTACTTCGGAGAGTATACGCGACGGGAGAAAGCTGTAGGTCACTTAGTTGCCGCAGGTGGTGTTGCAAGAATACCAAGCCCGACATCTGGTTATGTGACAACAATTAAAGCAGTGGACGGGCAGGCAGTACTGGCCAACCAGCCTTTAATAGACGTAACGAACGAGCTGTACTCCGGGGATTTGGTTGGCGTCAAGGAATCAGCCGTCAACTCTCTGGGAATAGAAATCAAGGCGATTGAGTCTGACATTCAGCTTGAACATATTTCCTTGAAAAACAAGGAAAGAAGTATGATTTCTCAGATTGCGCTTCTTAAGGCAAAACTCAATGATACGAGAAATAGTCTAAAAATATATGTTGCCGAAGATGATCAGCTGAACGAGCTACTGAATAAGACGGAGCCTCTTCTTGAGTCCGGGTATGTATCCGCCGCTCAAGTACAGCAACAGCGCTCGACCATAGCGGCAAATAGGTCAAACCAAGCAAGACAACTCTCTGAAATTTCCAGCATTAGCTTGGAAATTGAACGACTTCGATCAGAAGTAGCTCAGATACCCATAGATTCTGAAACAAAGATCAATGAATTGAGCCGCCAACTTGAGAATGCCAAAGCACAGCGGGTACTGACCTCCGCCGAAAAGAGCACCTCGATACGAACCCCGATAGATGGATTCATATCATCTATTCTCGTGACGGAAGGACAGGCGGTGCAAGCGGGTCAGGCGATGCTTACCGTGACAAAGCACGACGCCGCGTTAGAAGCACAGCTACTCGTCAACTCCTCTGCCATTGGGTTTGTGGCGCCAGGTACTCCAGTAGCCCTCAAGATTCGCGCATTTCCCTTTCAGAAATTCGGAGTGGTGATGGGGACCGTAATCAGTCGCACCCTAGCGCCCCTTCCGCCCGACGAAGCAACATCTAGAACCGGAATACCCGACATCAGCGAGTCAATGTTCCTCGTGCGGGTACGACTAAACGAAGATGCTCTAGCGCGCTTTGGCGAAAGAACGAAGCTAGGACATGGTATGTACGTCGATGCCGAACTTCTTCTAGAGAGCCGACGGCTCTATGAATGGCTGTTTAGAAAGTCTCTCGTTAAAGATCGCAATAACCATGAATGAAAAAAAAACCACCGAAGAAATGCACCCTATCATGCCTGAGCCAACGCCAAATGCCAGCGACTGGATTTCACTCCTTAGGTTCGACGCAAAGCGAAGGGTACCAGTGGTCATGCAATCTGCGGGGGCAGAATGCGGCCTCGCCTGCATTGCAATGGTAGCGGCTTACTATGGCGGCAAGCACGACATGCTAGCTCTCCGCACGAAGTTTCCAACGACGTTACGTGGCATGCGCCTTAAGGAAATAGTCAACGTAGCCAACATAATTGGACTCAGCTCGCGGCCCGTGAAGGTCGAGCTAGCTGACATAAGTCAGCTGAAGCTCCCTAGCGTGCTCCACTGGAACATGAACCATTTTGTCGTCCTCGAAAAGGTGGGGCGCAAGCATCTCTACGTGGTCGATCCCGCGCGCGGACGGTCAAAAATACCGCTTGCGGATGCAGACAGCTCATTTACAGGAGTAGCAGTAGAATTTGAACCCAACCCTAGCCTGGTCAAAGCTGAGAGAAAACGAGGCATATCCCTAAAGGCACTATCCGGAGGAATCGACGGATTAGGGCGAAGCCTACTACAAATATTCTCGATTGCCGCGTTCCTAGAAGTGCTGGGCCTACTCGCCCCACAATTCCTACAATTAATAATAGACCAAGTCCTTTCGGCCAACGATAATCACCTTCTAACCTTCATAGGCGCAGGATTCTCCGCGATATTATGTCTAAAAATCGCTGCGGAGTATCTTCGCTCCTGGCTTATAACATGGCTGGGAGCATCCGTAACAATTGGATGGACCGGAAATGTATTCAACCACACCTTGCGCCTCCCTTTAGATTATTTTCAAAACCGCCACATCGGTGACGTTGTCTCCAGGTTTGGCGCAGTGAGCGCAATCCAGCAGACCCTGACAACCGAATCAGTCGTGGCAGTAGTAGACGGGATTATGACCGCCGTCACAGCTGCCATGCTTATTGCGTACAGTCCAAGGTTGGCATTAATTTCATTCGCAAGCGCGGCTCTTTATTCGCTTTGCAGATTCATATACTTCCGCACTCTAATGGAGAATACCTCCAACAACATCAATGTCTCAGCTATTCAGCAAGGAAACCTGATCGAGACACTTCGCGGCATTCAAACGATACGCATCAACAATCGAACCACAGAACGGTCTGTTAAATACGCCAACTCGACCGCAGACGTAGTAAATACCAACACGCGCCTTCAACGACTCCAAATCGGATTCAACGCGACGAGTGGATTAATTTCCGGATTCCAAAGAATCGCTGTACTCTGGCTAGGTGCGTTGCTTGTTATCGCAGGGGAACTAAGCCCGGGCATGCTTATCGCTTTCGCAGCGTATTCGGATCAGTTTACTTCAAGATTTTCTGCCATGATCAATTATCTTGTCCAATTCTCTATGCTCCAACTACATGGAGCTAGATTAAGTGACATCGTATTGACTCCCCCAGAGAAATTTATTGACGGGGATCGCTCACTTGGGAGTGGCGACACATCAATAAATATTGATGACGTATCATTCAGATACTCTACGG
Source organism: Pseudomonadota bacterium (assembly GCA_023430045.1). GTDB lineage: Bacteria > Pseudomonadota > Gammaproteobacteria > Xanthomonadales > Xanthomonadaceae > Stenotrophomonas. The sequence goes on from JAEZCF010000056.1 coordinate 48,804, forward strand.
ACGGCCCACCGGTAATAGAGAAATGCACCCTATCCATAGCGCACGGCGAGATAGTCGCAATAGTTGGCACCTCTGGATCAGGGAAGAGCACACTTGCCAAGCTTATACTCGGAATACATGACTACCAGTCGGGAACCATCAGCATAGGCGGCAACTGCATTCGATCACTCGGAAAGCGGCAGGTTCGCGAAATAACTGCCAGCATTCTTCAGGAAGATTGCTTATTCCGAGGGACAGTACTCGACAATATAAGCCTCTTCGATCCCGATGCGGACCTTGATCAATGCAAACACGCTGCAATAATGGCGAATATAGATAATGATATCGAAAGCATGCCCATGGGGTATCAATCATTAGTCGGAGATATTGGATCTACCATCTCGGGCGGTCAACAACAGCGCCTACTTCTGGCAAGGGCTTTCTACAGGAAACCAAGAATATTGATACTTGACGAGGCGACAAGCAATCTCGACCTGGACAATGAGTCAAAGATATGCAATGCCGTACGAGCCGCCGGGCTAACCACAATAATAATAGCCCATAGGCCACAAACAATCGCGTCTGCGGACAGGATAATTAGGATCGCAAACGGAAGAGCCCACTTTGATTAGGGTACATAGCGAGTTGAACTGGCCTCCGATGAAACCAAAAAATAAATTAAAATCAATACCGTACTCGACTTTTATTGCGGATAAAGTTGGTGTGTTACGAGCGCCCACACTTCCCGTCTCAATCTGCACTGAAATACTTTTAAAGTCTGCCGCTGAGATACGCGAACTCGCAATTGAGGCCCTTAGTTCAGCCCCATTTGTCGATGCACTATATACAGCGTCGCCAACGCTTTATAAGCGGGCGATGAAGTGGAAAAGCAAGGAAAATACGAATCAAGGTCTAGAGTTCTCTATAGCGAGATACTTGCTCCGCATGTCTTCACGCCCCACGCCTTTCGGATCATTTTCTTCGGTAAGCTTGGTATCAACTGACTCAGAAAAGACATGCGTATCTGCTCCCGATGCAGGATGCTTGCGTAAAGTTGCAACTATAGATTATAGGGTTCAGGCAAATCTTGCAAAATCCGCTGCGAACGAGAGCCAAAGATCTGCACTCCGTTACTCTCCTAACGACACGATTTCCGTCGCTGATAAGCACATCAAGCTCTTGGCATGGCCGCGGGGAGATATCTCCGCGCCATTGCAGTTCGTCGAGTTTGAAATCACCCCGCTATTGACTTTTATATTGAATGAAAGCTCAGCCAATTCGGGGCTTACAATCCCCGAATTGGCGTATCACATCAACCACTCCTTTGAAGGACAATTCACCACTGAAGAAGTAGATCACTATTTGCAAGAATTGGTTGATGAAGAGATTCTAACCTGCGACTCATTGTATTGCCCAACGTCAGACGATCATCTTTTATCGTTGATCTCCCAGTTGCCACCTGAGTCGGAATCCAGATCGAAAGCGATTGCCATGCGATCCTGCATTAAAAGCATTAATAGTAGGGGATCTGATTCGATACTGAGCCAAATGCTAAAACTTGATGAAATTGCATCCAAATATACAGCTTTGGGCAAGCCCGCGGTTAAGATTGACACGATATCTGATAATACGGCAGGAAGCTTAGGCAAAAAAGATCTTGACGTCATAATAAATACGGTGTCACGCCTGGCAGACTTCAAACAGCGATCTGGCAGCCTCTCAATATTCAAGGAGAGGTATGCCAGCTTATTTGGAGACGCATCCACCTCTCTTGCAGAGGTAATTCCATTTCTTGGCCACCTCGGATTCCCCGACACCTTGAATGCACCCGCCAGCATGTCTGACCTATTGAATCCGAAGTTCTTAAAAAATAACAACAACAAAGCCAAGAGCTTCGGAAAATGGGAAGAACACGCTATTGCACTGATGGCACGCGATTCAAGCAGAGAATATATCGATCTAGAAGGCGTCCGTACATCTTTGGACGATGAATCACCTGATCGTCTGGCGACATCAATCGACAGTATAGTTACATGGATCTCACTATGGGAGCACCCTCTTGACGGAGCCCAATTAGAGATCAGAAGCGCGGGCACCCAAGCTCCAGGAAGAGTTATGGGCCGGTTCGCCCATGCGATACCAGCTCTCAAAACATATCTGAGCGAACTTGAAAAGGATACGGACGATTGCGTTTACTCGCAGATTGTACATGTTCCAAACCCGCAGGCAGGCAACATACTAACCCGCTGTTCGATGCCCGGCCCTGAACTGAAGATACGAACTGGTGGCAGCCAGCTCACGAGTGACATCTCAATTTCCGATATCGATGTATTTATATCGCAGGGAAAGGTTTTCCTTTGGTCACGATCAAGAAACAAGGAAGTTCGCATCAGGATGAACAGCGCTCACGCCTTTTCCAAATCCGGCGACCATCCCCTATATCAGTTCCTGAACGAGGTTAGCAACCAGGATCCAAACTGCTCGCTGCCGTCGCTTAGAAGGTGCCTGCCACATGCAGCATATCTTCCAGGCCTTAGGCTCGGGCGAGTGTTAATCGAGCGTCGTACGTGGCTACTGCAGGCGGGAGACATCACACAAGCTGGTGATGACGAAAAGAGAATAGTGAGCAGACTAAGGGATACAGCTTTGCGCATCGGACTCCCAACGTTTTTTGAGGAGCACGGCGTAGATTTGGCAATACCTTACAGCTTTCAAAATGATTGGAATGCACAAGAATTCTGGAAGCTTTTGAAGAACAAAGGCTCTATCGTTGTTACAGAAAGCTTCCCGCTTGACTCACGCCCCGGAATATCGTCGAACGCGGGGCCGACGATGCACGAGATTCAAGTCACACTTCGACCAATGCAGCGTCGCACTATGGCAATTCCGATTACTCCACAGCCCGGGCCCCTAATTAAGAATCGATCCTGGCTATCTTGGAATGTCTACTGCAGAACTGCATCACAGAACTTGTTCTTGCGAACGTTCAAAGAATGGTCAAAGGAAGCGTGCAAGACGCTGAAACACGAGATGTTCTTTGTAAGATTCAGGGATGATAGAGGAGATCATCTCCGCATGCGACTTAAGGCGTCCGACCTCGAGACGTCAAATAACCTGAGGCGCGACTTCGAGGATGAGCTTAATCGCCTCAAAAATAGCCACCTAATCTATAGCTTCTTGTACGTTGATTATATTCCAGAGATATCAAGATATGGCGGCTTTCGTCTCTTATCCAGAGCCGAAGAAATTTTCTGCAGGGATTCAAAAATAATAATAGCCACGTTAGGAAAGACCACCACAAGCCTCACAGAACACTGGAGGACCGCGGCGACCGCGGCAGACCTAATGCTTTCGTCAATTGGCCTTAAAGACATATCCAGTCGGCTGGAATTTGCAACCAAGGCAGCTGAAGATTTCCAATATGAAATGCGCTTCAGTGCTCAGCAACGGAAACTTATCGGCAACATATTTAGGAAGAGCAAGCCAATCTTCCACCAAGATGGAAAACATATCGCTGATATCTCTGCGCTCAACGAGCTCGGCTCCTGCGCTCAACCGGGCGATGGATTTGATTGGTCCGAGAATGGATTCGGCGACTTGACCGAGTCTGAAATCTATCAGTACCGATGGAGCTTATTACATATGCGATTCAATCGAATTTACCCTCGCCACTCCAGAGTACAGGAGGCTGTCACCTGGGAGCTCCTTAAGCGATCATACACCCGCTTACTAAGGTTCTCAGCAAGCGCACCTTTACCTCAGAAATTTAAAAGCGCCTTAAGCATTCGCGAGAAGGAACCTGATTAAGTGCATCAGATATCTCGACTTGAACTTCCTGCTATTAGTGAGTTCAATCCAGCGACGCGAAGGTGCCTGGATCGAATGGAACTATCATGGGGAAATCTTTATAACAGCACCTCCTCCAAATTAGATCCGGATGCTCTTTGCCAGATTTACTGGGAGGATCAATCTCGAGACTTGAGACATCCACTGTCTGAACTATGGTCGTCACTGCAGACTAAAAACTCCATACGCAGCGATCGCTCTTCCGAGGATGAGATACGTCTATCGAGGATAGCGTCATCTCTTTTTGCAGGACTGAAAGTCGACAATCATATATTGTTCACGGATTGGCTCTGCATGATCAACTCGCACGCCTTAAACCGTGATAAAGGATTTATCCGCGTTACGGAGAGCGCCACAACTGCGGATATAAATGGAGCGCGCAACTTCTTTTGTGAGGCCAACAATCTTGGATGCGAACTTCAAAGATTGCACGATTTTCTAGCTTCGCAGAAAGACCATCCTGCGCTCTGTGCAGTTACAGCATTATGTTCACTTCTTACGCTACATCCGTTTGTCGACGGTAATGGACGCGTTGCGCGGGCTGCCTTCAATGCTATCTCGGCCTCAATGTCTCAGCGGGAGCTGTTTCTACCATTGCACTTAATATTCAACGCCTCCCAGGGAGGATTTGAAATACGACTCAAGGAAGTACAGACAAATAAAAATTGGTCACTCGTCTATTTGTACTTTGGATCTATCTTCGACCTTTGCTTGCATGCCCGCGACGCATGATAGTTATTGCCTTAATTATTCACGAGGGCGCAAAAAGAAAACGGCCGGGTTTCCCCGGCCGTCCTGTTCAACACTTCAGTTCCGGGTGGATCAGAACTTGTAGCGGAAGCCCACCTGCAGCGACCAGCGCGATTCCCAATCGGTCAGATTGACCGGAGTGACCTTGCTTTCGTCGAAGTTATAGATGTACTTGCCAGTCGCCTGATCGATGCCGGCGAAGCTCGCCGCGCCACGGCCGCTGAACGGGGAAGCGTAGCTGACCTTGCCCCAGTCCTTGTTCAGCAGGTTGCCAACGTTCATCACGTCAAGCCAGATTTCCGCCTTGTGGCCCTTGAAGAAGGCCGGCAGTTCCTGGCTGACGCGCAGGTCGAAGGTATTCACCCACTTGTTGCGGGCGCTGTTGCGCGGAGCAATATCACCGCTGTAACGCTCGAGCTGATCGTTGCCGTCCAGCCAGCTGAAGAACGCGTCTTCCATCGAAGCGCCGCCGGTGAACAGCACGTCGCCACGACCGGCCGGCACGTAGAACAGGTCGTTGCTGTAGCCGTCGCCGTTGGCGTCGTTCAGGAAGCGCCAGCTGTACGGCAAGCCGGAACGGCCTTCGTAGAACACCGACACTGTGGTGTAGTTGTCGCCAAAGAACGCCTTGCGGAACTGCAGGCTGCCGGTGACGCGATTCTTGATCTCGTAGTTGGAGGTCGAAGCCACCACGTCATTCGGGTTTACGCCCAGCACACCATTCCAGTTGGAGATGGCGCGCGAAGAGGTCAGCGGGCTGACTTCGGTAGCGTCCGTATAGGTATAGCCAAGCGACCAACCCCAGGTGTCGGTGAGCGGCTTGCTCAGGCTGGCGGTGAACTGCGTGCTACGGCCCTTGTCCGTGTTCTTCAGCAGGATCACACCATCGTTGTGCCAGCCGGTGATGTTTTCATAACCCGGCAGCGTGTCCGCGATGGCACCGACATTGGTGTTGCTGCCAGCGCGCACGCCGGTGCCTGCGTACGGGTTGCTCCAGTACATGTCACGACCATCCTGACCACGTTGGGCGTTGACGTTGCCCAGGTCCAGACGTTCGAACGTGATGCCATCCTTGACCTTGGTGTAAAGCAGTTCGACCGAACCCACAACGCCATACCACGGCAGCTCATGTTCGAAGGCCAGGTTGGCCTTCCACACCGACGGCTGACGGATGTCTTTTTCCATCAGATTGACCATCGAGGTGTATCCGGAAGCCGGCGACGGAACGGTCGGGTTGTCCGGGTCCAGCGAGACCGGCAGGTTGTTCCACATCGCTTCGCGCTCGGCCTGGCTCATACCTGCTGCACGGGCGTTGTAACCGATCAGGCCGAAGCCGCTGTTCTGGTACGAGTTACCCACCCACACGTTGGCTGCGGCACCCTGGAACAGGCCCATACCACCACGCAACTGGGTCGGACGCTCGCTGTCGAAGGTGTAGTTGAAACCGAAACGAGGCTGCACCAGTGCCTTGTCCAAGGTCTCACGGTTGTCGTAACCGTAGATTTCCTGCACCAACAGGTTATGAACCGGCACATCATCCACATCCGGAATGTCGACACGCAGGCCGAACATCAGGCTCAGGTTGTAGTTGACCGCCCAGGTGTCCTGCACGAACAGGCCAGTGTTCTTGTGCTTGTACTGCATGGCGACCGAGTCCAGATTCTGGCCCGGCACCGGCGCGTTCAGGTCATAGACCGAATAGTGGCCATTACGGAAATCTTCCAGGCTTGCAAACCCGTACGTACCCCAGATGTTCTGGGCATACAGGTTGTAGATGTCGTTGGATTCCCAGTCGAAGCCGAACTTGATGGTGTGGTCGCCCACATACCAGTTGGCCGCGCCGTACGCCGTGGTGGTTTCCGTATTGATCTGGTTGCCGTGACGGAATTCGTCAGCACCTGCGGCCAGATACGGAGGTGCCACGTTCGCATTGCTTGCACCGCTGCCAATGACGATCATCGGCAGACGCGAGTACACGCTGCTCAGCGAATCGTAAGTACGGCGACCTACCTTGAACTCGGTGGAGAAGTTCTCGTTCCAGTCGCTGAACAGCTGCACGACACTGGTTTCAACTTCCTTGGTGATGTCGTACCAGCGGCTGCTCAAACCCAGAGCCGGGCCAGTAGCCGTCATGCCATGACCAGAATAGCCAGTGGCCAGGCTGCTGCCCACTAGATTCGGATCGGTCTGCTCCAGCTTGGAGAAGCGGGCCGACACACGATGGTCATCGTTGATGTTCCAGTCGATCTTGACCGCGTACTCTTCGACTTCCTGCTTGGTTTCCGAGGGCGCATCGGCACTGCCCAGATCGACGCCGTAGACATCGCGCGCGATCTGCTGTGCTTCGGCGATGAATGCCGGGTCGATGTCGATCTCGTTGGTCGCGTTGGAACCTCGGGGACCATACGACTGTGCGGCGCGGCTGCGCTCATACTTTTCGTAGTTGGCGAAGAAGAACAACTTGTCCTTGACGATCGGACCGCCGAAGGTGGCGCCCCACGTCTTCTCATCCTCGAAACCGTTGAACTTGGCATCGGTATCCGGATGATCGCCAACCATGTCCTTGTCACGGTAAGTACCGTAGACCGAGCCATGGAACTCATTGGTGCCCGACTTGGTCACCGCGTCAACCACTGCGCCGGTGGCGCCGGTGATCGTGGTGTCATAGTTGGAGACGTCGATGTTGATCGCCTCGATGGCATCCATCGAAACCGGCTGACGCAAGGTCGGGAAGCCATTGGACTCCAGACCGAAGGTGTCGCTGGTGTTGATGCCATCGATACGAATCGCGTTGTAACGCGGATTCTGGCCACCGACGGTCAGCTCACCACGCGACTTGTCGCTCTGGCTGATACGCGGGTCCAGACGGACGTAGTCCTGGATGTTGCGGTTGATCGACGGCAGCGCCTCGATCTGCTGCTTGGAGACGCTGGTACCAGCTCCCATCTTGTTGGCGCTGAACACGTCCGAGCCACCACCAATCGCCACTACCTGCACCGCAGCCAGGTCGGTCGCCGCGATGTCACCAGTCAGCGTACCGTTGATGGTATTACTCTGATTCAGGCTCAGGAAAACGCCGTCTTCGGTCTTGGTGCCTTCACCCGGCTTGGTGATTGTGATGGAGTACGGACCGCCCACACGCAGGCCGCGCGCGTTATAGCGACCGGCAGCATCGGTAGTCGCACGCGATACAGTGCCCGATTCAACGTGGGTGATCGTGACTTCAGCACCGGCAACAGGCGCGCCTGCAGCGGACGTGACCTGCCCGCCTACACCTGCCGAGGTGTTCTGGGCAAAGGCGGGGGCAGCGGCAAGCGCGGCCACGAGACCAAGGGTGAGCTTGGACATCCGGAGTGGGTGGTTCATCTAGGGTAGCCTCGATGGGAGTTGGCGATGGCGGAAAAAAAACGCACCCGTACAGCCTTGCGGGCGGCTGGACGGATATTTATCTGGGGTTCCCGACCGTGAGCGGCAGCTGCCGCAACGGTTAACAATAGATTAACACGGTAAGGTCTGATTGTGACGGTAGTGCGACAAAAGGCACTCCATCGCAACCGGATCGTGACGCAGCCTTCACCTTTGCAGGTCTAAAGCGCTGCCTCCTGGCCAACTAGCCCTGGGTCGGACCCACCGCCAGGACCTGCCCCCGCCATGTCAAGCCCTTTGGCGAAAGCAGCGACACCGCCAACGCTGCAGCGGCTTCCGGGCCTTGCGCGGCCTCGTCCTGGTCCAGCGACCAGGCCCTCGCCCTCAAGGCGGTACGCATCGGCCCCGGCTGCAGTCCTGCCACGCGCACCGAGGTCCCCTGCAGCTCACCATGCAGGCTGGCCAGCAGCCCGCGCAGCCCATGCTGGGCGGCACCGTAGCCGCCCCAGTACGCCGCGCCCACCCGCGCAGGATCGTCCAGGCACAGCACGATGGCGGCGTCCGCCTGCCGGCGCAGCAACGGCAGGCAGGCCTGCAGCAACCACGCGGGGGCGGTGAGGGTCACATGCAGCGAACGGGCGAATGCCGCCGGATCGGCCAGGGCAAACGGTGTCAGACCAGGAAAATCCGCCGCACAGACCAATACGCCATCCAGCCGGCCGAGTTCGCTGCGCAGACGCTCGGCCAGTTCGGCGAAGTCATCCGGGCTGGCCCCCTCCAGATCCATCGGATACAGCAGGGGCTCCGGCCCGGCTGCCTGGACATCCTGGTAGACGCGGACCAGCCGGCGCGGTTTCCGCCCCAGCAGCACCACCGTGGCCCCGGCACGGGCGCAGGCCACCGCAGCGGCACTGCCCAGGCCACCACCCGCGCCGACAATGAGGATCACACGCCCGTCCAGCACCTTGTCTTCAAGTGCAGGCGACGGGCGGGCATTCATGCGACGGACGCCTCTTCGACTATGCGCTTGAGCTCGCCGGATTCGAACAGCTCCATGATGATGTCGCAGCCGCCGATCAGCTCACCGTGCATGAACAGCTGCGGGAACGTGGGCAGGTTGGAAAACCGCGGAAGATTCGCGCGGATCTCCGGCTCCTCCAGCACGTTGATGGTGCGCAGCGAGACAGCGCCGGCCGCCATCAGCGCCTGTACGGCACGGCTGGAAAAGCCACACATGGGATACTGCGGCGTGCCCTTCATGTACAGCACGAGCGGGTAACGGTCGACTTCGGCCTGGATCTGCTGCATCACTGCCACAACCACACTGCCTCCTGATGGGAGAACCCGACCGCGCCGGTCGGCTAGACTTCACCACGGTAACCGCCATTGTATGCCGATGGAACCTGCCACGGCGCCCACCTGTCACCCTTATCGCATGCCCATCGAACCTGCCGCCCTGCCCTACCCGCCTGCCGCGCTGCAACCGCACCTGTCCGAACGGGCTGTCCTGCTGCAGCACGGCCAGCACCAGCGTGCCTGCGTGGATATCGTGAATGCCCGCACCGCAGGCGCCGAGGGCGAGCAGGCCCCGCTTGAACAGATCGTGCGGGAATCGCAAGGCAGCCTGTTCGAGGCAGCGGCCCAGGCATGGAACCTGCAGTTCCAGTGGCAGTGCCTGCGCGCGCGTGGCGGCGGCGAACCGCAGGGACGGCTGGCCGAACTGATCAAGCGCCGTTTCGGCGATACGACGCAACTTCGGCAGGCTTTCAACAATACCGCGCTGGGGCTGTTCGGCTCCGGCTGGGCCTGGCTGGTGCAGCATCCCGATGGCAGCCTGGCAATCGTGGTGACGCGCAATGCGGGCACGCCGTTGACGGGCAGCAGCACCCCGCTGCTGGGCTGCAACCTGTGGGAACACGCGTATTACCTGGATTACCAGAACGACCGCGCGCGCTATCTGGACGCCTGGTGGCAGATGGTCAACTGGGAGTTCGCCAGCAGCCAGCTCCAGGCCTGACGCCCCGGTAGAGCCGCCCCATGGTCGGCTGCTGGACCGCCGTGACGACCAACGGTCGTCACCCACCACGGCTTCGGCCACCTACCACAACTTCGGTCACCCACCACAAACCGGTTACCACCCGACCGCCATCCGGCTACTTACCCACGCAGCGCGCGGATTGCCGGCTCGACCTGATCTGCCCGGTCCAGCGCCTCGCCAACCTGCTGCAATGCGGTCGCAAGCGCGTCGGCATTGTCGTCGCGCAGCGTTGCATGCCCGACCTTGCGGCCTTCGCGCGACTGCTTGCCGTAGTCGTGCCAGTGCCCGGCGACCTGCGACAATACGGGAACCGGATCAGGCATCGTACCGATCCAGTTCAGCATGCAGGCATGGCCCAGCATACGCGTATCGCCCAGCGGCAGGCCGAGCACCGCGCGCAGGTGATTCTCGAACTGCGAGGTTTCGCTGCCTTCGATGGTCCAGTGACCGGAGTTGTGCACGCGCGGCGCCATCTCGTTGGCCAGCAGTTCGCCATCGCGACAGAACAGCTCCAGCGCGAACACACCGACATACTGCAGGTGGTCGGCCAGCCTGCGTGCGTAACCCACCGCCGCGTCCTGTTCGGCCGTCGACAGCACCGCCGGGGCCACGCTGGCCGACAGCACGCCGTCCACATGCCAGTTGCCGGTGACCGGCCAGGCACGGAATTCGCCATCGCGTCCGCGCACGGCGATGACGCTGACCTCGCGCTGGAACGCGACGAAGCCCTCCAGGATCAGCCCGGTGTGCTCCACCTGGCCGCCCAGCGCCTGCCACGCAGCATCGATATCCGCTTCACTGCGCAGCCGGAACTGGCCCTTGCCGTCATAGCCCAGGCGCCGCGTCTTGAGGATGCATGGCAGTCCGAACTCAGCGGCCTTCACCGCCAGCTCGTCGCGGCTGCGGATGTCCGCGAACGGTGGCAACGGAATATCCAGCTGCTGGAACAGGGTCTTCTCGCTGAGGCGATCCTGCGCCACCGCCAGCGCCGCCGGCGGCGGATACACCGGCACGCGATCGGCCAGCCAGTGCGCACTGTCGGCCGGTACATTCTCGAAGTCGAAGGTGACCACGTCGACCCGCGCGGCGAACGCCGCCAGGGCGTCGCGGTCATCGAACGCGCCGACGGTCAGCGGCGCCAGCGGCGCGCCACACGCATCGGCGGCGGGATCGAACAGTTCAAAGCGCACGCCCAGCGGCGCACCCGCCAAGACCATCATGCGGGCGAGCTGGCCGCCGCCCAGGATACCGACCGTCTTCGTGCTCATTGACGCGGATCGTCGTGGGCCATCACGTCTTCGGTCTGACGCGTGCGGAATTCTTCCAGTGCCTTGCCGATGGCTGGCTGGTCGCCGGCCAGCATGGCGGCCGCAAACAGCGCCGCATTGGAGGCACCGGCGTTGCCGATGGCAAACGTGGCCACCGGAATGCCCGCTGGCATCTGCACGATGGACAGCAGCGAATCCATGCCGTTGAGCGCCTTGGACTGCACGGGCACACCCAGGACCGGCACAGCGGTCTTGGCCGCGATCATGCCCGGCAGATGCGCCGCGCCACCGGCACCGGCGATGATCGCGCGCAGTCCGCGCTCGCCCGCCTGTTCGGCATAGGAAAACAGGACATCCGGGGTGCGGTGGGCGGACACCACCTTCACTTCGAACGGAACGCCCAGCGCGTCAAGCTTCTGGGCGGCGTGCTGCATGGTCTCCCAGTCGGAGCGGGAACCCATGACGATGCCGACGAGCGGCGCGGATTGGTTGAGGGTCATTGGCCGTCACCTGCCTTAAAGACGTATTCTAGCCATCTTCCACGCAAGACGAAGAATCATGGACCGCAAGCTGCTCGACCTGCTGGTATCGCCCGACACCCGCCAACCCCTTTCCCTGCTGGAGACCAAGGGGCTGGAAGCGCTCAACCGCGCCATCGAAACCGGCACCGTGAGCAGGGCCGATGGCAACGCGCTGGCCCAGCCGCTGCGCCAGGCACTGGTCACCCGCGACCGCCGGCAGGTCTTCCGGCTGGACGATGGCATTCCGGTGCTGCTGGCCGAAGAGGCCATCCCCACCGCACAGATTGCCGATTTCCCTGCGGCATGACGGTGGTGTCGGTGCCCGTTCCGGACGCGACCGTGGTGGCCGACGATGTCGCCCGTGCGCTGGCCGAGGATATCGGCAGCGGCGATGTCACGGCGGCCCTGCTGCCCGACACGGCCGATGGCGCCTATCTGCTGTGCAAGCAGGATGCGGTGATCGCCGGCCAGCCGTGGTTCGACGCCACTCACCGCGCGCTTGATCCGGATGTACGCATTGAATGGAACGTGGCCGATGGCGCGCGCGTGACAGCTGGAACGGTCCTGGCCCTGCTGCAGGGGCGAAGCCGTGCACTGGTGAGCGCCGAGCGCACATCGCTGAATTTCCTGCAGACGCTGTCGGGCACGGCAACCACTACCGCTGCGTATGTCGATGCCGTCGCGGGAACAGCAACGCGCATCCTCGATACCCGCAAGACCCTGCCCGGCCTGCGTGCGGCACAGAAGTACGCGGTGCGCTGCGGTGGCGGCGACAACCATCGGCTTGGCCTGTACGACACGGTGATGCTGAAGGAGAACCACATCCGTGCCGCAGGCTCGCTGGGCGCTGCGGTGGCTGCGGCACGCGCCATGTGGCCCCGGTTGCCGCTGGTGGTGGAGGTCGAGGACCTGGGCCAGCTGGAAGAGGCGCTGCGGGTGGGTTGCGAACGTATCCTGCTGGATGATTTCGATGCGTCGGCCCGCCGTGAGGCGGTACGGATCACGGCCGGGCGCATTCCGCTGGAAGTATCCGGCAGTGTCGGCCTGGACGGACTGCGGGCAATCGCCGAAGACGGCGTGGACTGCATTTCCATCGGCGGGTTGACCAAGCATGTGCAGGCCATCGACCTGTCGTTGAAGCTGGGCCCGGCACCGGACGCCCGCCTGCCCAGGTAGAGTCCCCCAGGGAATCGGCAGGCTGGCGCGCCGGCACCACGTGGGCGGATGCCGATCCTGGATCCGGCTCTACCCACCGTTCACGACGACGCTGCGAGGCTGGGGCCACCCCACAAGACGGAGCGCCGCATGCGCTGGTTGCCATTTGCCTGCCTGCTGCCGCTGTGCGCGCTGTCGCTGGATGCGGCCGCCGCCGAAGCCTGCGATGTTCCACCGCGTTTCGGCCTGAGCCCGCTGGCGGTGTCGATCCGCAATACGGCCTGCAATGAGCACCGCCTCTGGTATCGCCCTTTCATCGACCGCGAGGGTCGCGCGGCAAGCCTGGCCGTGACCGAAGCCGAGAATGAAAACCTGGCCGACAACGGCCTGATCGCATGGCAGCGGGTAGCCGGCTACTGGCGCGAAAGCGGCACGTTGAATGCCCTGGGCAGCCTGCCCGGAGCCAGCAGTTGCATCGCACCGCTGGGTTCGCGCTACACGGACAGCGACTGCCGCGCGTTCCTCATCGACAACCCGTGGTCCGCTGCCTTCATTTCGTGGGTGATGGTGCGCTCGGGCGTTCCCGGGTTCAACGCATCACCACGCCACATCGATTACATCCGCCAGGCCTACAACGGCGCGTCGCCGTACCGGCTGACGGATCCGGCAACGGAGAAGCCCGCGCCCGGCGATCTGCTGTGCTTCCTCCGCGATCGCCGCGAAACGCTCAGCCATGCCGGTCTGGTGCAGGCGCTGGGCAACGGCTCGGTGGGGCACTGGAAATCCCATTGCGAGGTCGTTGTGTCGGCCAACATGGGCGGCGACCAGACGCTCTACCTGATCGGCGGCAACGTCATGAACACCGTGGCCATGCGCATGCTGAAGCTGGACCGGTCCGGCCGGATCGAACTGCCTGCGGCACGCAGCGCGGAGAGCGACGGCATCGCCGCCATGTGCACGCCAGGACGCGAGGACGAATGCAGTTTCAACCGCCAGGACTGGGCGGCACTGTTGAAACTGACGGCGACAGCCAGGGTGCCTGCGCCCGGGATCGAGCCGGTACCCGCCGACCAAGCCGACCATGGGTCGGCTCTACCAGGTCCCACAACAGGGGTGCCTGCGTCCGGGAGCGGGACGGTACCCGCCAGTCAAGCCGACCGTGGGTCGGCTCTACCAGGTGCTACGAACGGCGGGCCTGCGCCGGCCTACCGTGGAAACGCCCGTCCAGATGCAGTCCCGACCGGCAGACGGTAACGCCGATACCCCCCCCTATGCGCCCACGGCTTGATCCGCGCGGCAACCACCGCCATCTTGTCGGTATCTTCCTCATCGCGCGCCGCCATGCCTTCCCTGATCCTGTTGATGATTGCCGGCGCCCTCGCCTACGCCTTCTGGAACTCATCGCGCGCGGCCGCCGAACGGGCCGGCGTGCTGGGGCGCAATGCCTGCCGTGCGGCGGATGTTCAATGGCTGGACCAGAGCGTGCACGCCATCGGACTGCGGGTGGCGCGCGGCGATGACGGCAAGCTCTGCTTCGAGCGCACCTTCAAGTTCGAATATTCATACGATGGCATGGACCGGCACGTGGGCCGGATGGTGCTGCGGGGCGACGAACTGGTGTCGTTCACCGGGCCCGGTGCCGCACGCATCAGCGCGATCCGGCCGGACATCGGCGAAGCGGACGATATCTGAGTTGCTGACGGCCGGCAGTACCGGCCGGATGTCCGGCAGCGGGTTACTTCACCACGCGCAGCTGCGGGCGGCCCGTGGGACGCGGCGGCGCACCGTCAGGTGGCGTGTCTTCAGGCGGGGTGGTGTCGTCGTCCACCTCATGGGCCACGTCGTTCTCCGGCACATCTCCGCCGATCACGTCGTCGGGCAATGCCATGCCCTGTCCGGTCTCGCGTGCGTACACCGCCAGCACCGCGCTGACCGGCACCTGCACTGGGTAACTCACGCCGGAAAAGCGCGCGGAAAAGCTGATGGAATCGTTGTCGATCATCAGCCGGGATACCGCCCGCTCGGCGATGTTGAGCACCACGCGGCCATCCTTGATGGATGACGGTGGTACCTGCACACCGGGCACGCCGGCGTCCACCAGCACGTGCGGCGTCAGCTGGTTGTCGTTGATCCATTCCACCAGCGCACGCAGCAGGTACGGGCGATGGCTGGTCATCCGGAAGAATTCTTCAGTCATGTGGGAAGTGTACGCGCACGCACCCGTGTCTGGCACGGGATGCATGCGCGGTGTTCGCGATCGGTTCGGAAAAGAACCCGGCTCAGCCCGGCAGGTCGCGCAGCTTGCGTTCCTGATCGGTCAGGCTGCGCACGAACCCGGGATGCCGGAAGATGCGGTTACCATAATCCTCGATCGGCTTGCCGTCCTTCGGCAGCGAAACGTCCAGCGCCTTCAGACGCCAGATGATCGGCGCGATGGCGCAGTCGGCCAGGCTCATCTCGCCGTTGAGGAAGAACTTGCTTGCCTTGAACAACGGCACCGACGCGGTAAGCAGTTCCTTCAAACGCTTGCGCCCGCTTTCGGCCTGGCTCTTGTTGCCCAGCTGGATCGCCTGCACCTGCGGCACCCAGTCATGCTCGATGCGCAACATCGCCAGGCGGATGCGTGCGCGCGACAGCGGATCCACCGGCATCAGCGGCGGGTGCGGATAGCGCTCGTCCAGGTATTCGCTGACCACCGAGGCGGCATACAGCACCAGTTCGCGCTCGACCAGCGTGGGAACCGAGTGATAAGGATTGAGATCGATCAGGTCTTCGGGTGGATTCTGCGGATCCACCGGAACGAAATCGTACGTGACACCCTTGGCCGCCAGGACCAGGCGTACACGGTGGCAGAGTACATCGTCGTTCGAGGAAAACAGCGTCAGGGTATTACGCATGCGTACGCTCGCCGCCATCAAAGGCTCTCCAACGACAGGAGTCCGCCTGCCGCATCGGCGCTGCCGGACCATTTCCGACAGTCGACTCATCCCCGAGTGTGCAACCGGCGATCACAAAAGCCAATAGGCCAGGGGTATGGGAAATCATGCCGATGAACGTGCTGCAGGGCTGTCGGGATACGTCAATGCACGTCCTTCCAGTAGTCTTTCTTCAGCAGGTACAGCAGGAAGGTGAGCAGCGCGAGGAACAGCACCACCCACACACCCAGCTGCTGGCGCTTGAGCGCGGCGGGTTCTCCGGCATAGGCCAGGAAGTTGGTGATGTCGCGAACGGCCTGATCGTATTGACCCGCATCGACACCGCCCGGCGTACGCACTTCCAGCGCCAGCACCGGCGGATCCAGTCCTTCCGCTTCGGGTTTGCCGAACACCGCGTGCTGCAGTCCCTGCATCTGCCATAGCGGATTGGGCATGGATGCGTTGGGGAACACCGTATTGTTCCAGCCCAGCGGACGGTTGCTGTCCAGGTAGAACGACTTCAGATAGGTGTAGACCCAGTCCGGGCCACGTACCCGCGAGATCAGGCTGAGATCCGGCGGCATCTTGCCGAACCATTTCTCGGCCTGGTCGGCCGGCATCGACACCGGTATCGGATCACCGATGGCCACGCCGGTGAAGTTGAGGTTGTTCATCACCTCTTCCTCGGTCAGCCCGAGGTCGGCGGCCATCCGCGAATAGCGCAGGTATTTCAGCGCATGGCAGCCGGAGCAGTAGTTCATGTACAGCTGGGCACCGCGCTGCAGCGACGCACGGTCGCCGAGATCGTTACCCGCCTGCATCAGCTTCGCGCTGCCTTCGGCCGCCAGTGCGAAGCCGCTTGCCAGCATCATGGTGGCCGCGAGGGCCAATCGGACCATCCAGCGCTCAGTCATGCGTGGTCACCCTTTCCGGCACCGGTCTGGTCCTGTCCAAGCTCGTCCATATCGGCATGGTGATGAAGAAGGCGAAATACAGGAAGGTCAGCACGCGGCCTACCCAGGTTTCCCAGACGGCGGTACCCGGCCCGGAACCGATCACGCCCAGCCAGACGAAGCACACCACCAGCACGCCCAGCATGACCCTGGATATCCAGCCACGATAGCGCACCGATTTGACCTTGGCGCGGTCCAGCCAGGGCACCAGGAACAGGATGGCGATGGCCGAGAACATCACGATCACGCCACCCAGCTTGTTCGGCACCACGCGCAACATGGCGTAGTAAGGCGTGTAGTACCAGACCGGCTTGATGTGTTCCGGGGTGACCAGCCGGTTGGCTTCGGTGAAGTTGTCGTGTTCCAGGAACAGGCCACCGAAGGCCGGTGCGAAGAAGATGATGAAGGCGGCGATGATCAGCAGGAAACCGGCCCCGACGGCATCCTTCATCGTGTAATACGGGTGGAACGGGATGCCGTCGGCCGGCGCGTTCGGCGACCAGCGGTTGCCCTTCGGCCCCTTCTTGATCTCCACGCCATCCGGATTGTTCGAGCCGACTTCGTGCAGCGCGCCCAGGTGCAGGACCACCAGCAGCAGCAGCACCAGCGGCAGGGCGATCACGTGCAGGGCGAAGAAGCGATTGAGGGTGGCATCGCTGGGCAGGTAGTCGCCCATGATCCATTCGGTGAGGCCGTTGCCGATCACCGGAATGGCACCGAACAGCGAGATGATCACCTTCGCGCCCCAGAACGACATCTGGCCCCACGGCAGCACGTAGCCCATGAAGGCTTCGGCCATCAGCACCAGGTAGATCAGCATGCCGAGGATCCACACCAGCTCGCGCGGCTTCTGGTAACTGCCGTACAGCAGGCCGCGGAACATGTGCAGGTAGACCACGATGAAGAACAGCGAGGCCCCGGTGGAATGCATGTAGCGGATCAGCCAGCCCCACTCCACGTCCCGCATGATGTATTCAATGGACGCGAACGCTTCGGCGGCGTTGGTCTTGTAATGCATCGTGAGGAAGATGCCGGTCACGATCTGATTGACCAGGATCAGCAGCGCCAGCGAACCGAAGTAGTACCAGATGTTGAAGTTCTTCGGCGCGTAGTACTCGCTCACGTGCTTGCGGTAGACCGGCATCAGGCCGGGCGCGCGCGCGTTGACCCAGTCGGCGACGCCGCTGGCTGTGCGTACCAGGATGTTGGCCATCAGGCTGCCCCCTCCGGATCCACGCCGATGATGATGGTGGTGTCGTCCTGGTAGTGATGCGGCGGCACCAGCAGGTTGATCGGCGCCGGCACGTCCTTGAACACCCGTCCGGCCATGTCGAAGCGCGACTTGTGGCAGGGGCAGAAATAACCGCCCTTCCATTGCGCGTCGTAGGGTTCGGGACGGATCTCGGCGACCATTTCCGGCGAGCAGCCCAGGTGCGTGCACAGGCCGACCAGCACCGACACATCGGCCTTGATGGAACGCAGCTCAGGGTTGTCCTTCAGGACGTACTCCGGCTGCTGGTCCTTGACCCCGGACGCGGGATCCTTGAGCCGGTCGTCGAGGCTGGGCAGCGCATCAAGAATGGCCTTGGAGCGCTTGACGATCCAGATGGGCTGGCCGCGCCACTCCAGGATGAGCCGCTGGCCTTCCTGCAATGCGCTGATGTCCGCGGATATGGGTGCGCCGGCCAGTTTGGCGCGCGCACTGGGATTCCAGGACTTGATGAAGGGAACAGCGGTGAAACCGACGCCTACCGCGCCGACCACGGCAGTGGTGGCGGAAAGAAAACGGCGACGTCCATGGTTGACTGGATCGTATACCCCATCGTTGGCCATCCGGCACTCCGATATTGATTAGGTAGCTTTACGGCTGCCAACAGTCTGGTGGGGGCCAGGCTGCGTTGAATCTGAAGCGAGTGTAACGGAACCTCCGCAGCGGTCAACGGGCGCGCCATCGCAGGCGTGGCCGGATGTCGACCATTGGCTGCCTGGTGATGGTGCGCGGCGCGGGCGGCGGTTCATGCCGGCCAGCAGGCAGGTATTACGGCGCACCCGCCACGGTCGCCACCGTTGCCGATGCGCCGCGGTACCGCTCGGCCAGCTGCGCGACGCGCTGCACGTAGTAGCGTGTTTCGCTGTAGGGCGGCACGCCACCGTGCCGGTCCACCGCACCCTCGCCCGCGTTGTAGCCGGCTGCGGCCAGGGTGAGGTCACCATTGAAGCGCTTCAGCAGCCAGGCCAGGTACTGCACGCCGCCGCGGATGTTCTGCGCTGCGTCATAGGAGTCGGTCACGCCAAAGCGTGCTGCTGTCGGCGGCATCAGCTGCATCAGCCCCTGCGCGCCGGCGCGGCTCAGCGCCATCGGGTTGTACGCCGATTCGGCATGGATGATCGCGCGCACGATCGCCTCTTCCACGCCGTACTGCCGCGCGGCAGCGGTGATCTCGGACTGGAAGGCCGTGGTGTTCAGACGCACCGAACCGAAGTTCACGCCCGGATTGGTGCCGCAGGCGAAGCAGCGCTCGATGAAGCTGTAGTGGATGGTGCGTACCTGGCCGAGGCTGGCGACCTGGGTGGGGCGTGCGCTGGTGTAATGGCGCACCCCGTCCTTCATGTATGCGTAGACCTGTCCATTGACCCTCTTGCCCGCCTTGGCCGGCGGAGACGGGGCAGCCGCCGGAAGGATGGCCGTGCTGCCAGGCAGCGTCGCCGCAGCTGGCGTGGGCGATGCGGGGACGGGTTCGCCGCTGGCGACCGCCGTGGACACGGGGGCCTCCGTACTGACGGAGCCAGCAACGGGCGCCGGGACCTTCGTCCGCGGTGGCGGTGCGATGGATGCGGCCGGACGCGAACGGCCCGCCTCGTGCCGGTAGCTGATGCCGCTGCACTGCGCGCCGGCCACCCGCTTGCTCACATAACTGGGAATGCCGTCGGCGCCGACGCACTTGTACAGCGTACCGGCGCTGGCCGGCGCAGCAGCCAGCGCAACGATGACGATCGCCGCTTTCCCCAGAATCCCCTTCATGGGCGCGAGTGTCCCAGCTTCACACGGCGGACACAAGCCGGAGTCTGGATCGGGGCCGGAACCAGGACGATGCTGTCAACGAAGTCTCCCGGACCCGTTCACCCAGGACGGCCATTCGGTCACCATGGGGGCCTTCACGCCACCGGATGTCCGCCATGAGCCGCCACGTCACGCTGTATCACGCCTCCCCGTCGCGCTCCAGCGGCGTGCTGACCCTGCTGGAAGCGCTCGCCGCGGACTATTCGCTGAAGGTGCTGGACCTCAAGCGGGGCGACAATCTGGCGCCGGACTATCTGGCCGTGAATCCGATGGGCAAGGTGCCTGCCGTGCTGCATGGCGATGCGCTGGTCACCGAGCAACCGGCCATCTACCAGTACCTTGCAGAGCTGTATCCGGAAGCCGGCCTGGCACCTGCGGTCGGCGATACCATGCGCGGGCCGTTCCTGCGCTGGCTGGCGTTCCATGGCACCTGCTTCGAACCGGCGATGATCGACAAGGCCTTGAAGCGCGAGCCGGTGCCGCGGGGAATGTCGCCCTATGTGGACGCCGACACCGTGCTGCAGGTGGTTGAAGACCAGCTGGCGCGCGGCCCGTACTTCCTGGGTGAACGGCTGAGCGCGGTGGATTTCCTGTGGGGCAGCGCGCTGGGCTGGATGGCCGGCTTCGGGCTGATCCAGCCCGGCCCGGCGACGGCCGCCTACATCGCGCGGATGGCTGCACACCCGGCCGTGGCGCGAGCGAGGGAGATCGAGGCCGGACTGGCGGCCGCCTGACCTGCTGGCGATCCGGGCAGCGCCTCGCCGTGCTCGGCGATATCCAGTGCAAACAGGTAAACTACGCCGCTTTCCCGCCACCCGCCTGGAATAATCGCCATGACCGGGACGCCAGACGTCTTCCCCCCCGTCGCCCAGGGCGACACCCGCATCGTTCCGCTGCCCAGCGGTCCGCGCAGACCCGACCAGGTGCGTGGAAAGCTCTACATCAAGACCCACGGTTGCCAGATGAACGAGTACGACTCGGCCCGTATGGCCGACGTGCTTGCCGACAGCGAAGGGCTGGAGCTGACCGACAACCCCGAAGAAGCCGACGTGGTGCTGGTCAATACCTGCTCCATCCGCGAGAAGGCCCAGGAAAAGGTCTTCAGCCAGCTCGGCCGCTGGAAGGCGCTGAAGAACAACGGCCGCGACGTCATCATCGGCGTGGGCGGCTGCGTGGCTTCGCAGGAAGGCGAAGCCATCGTCAAGCGCGCCCCCTACGTGGACCTGGTGTTCGGCCCGCAGACCCTGCATCGCCTGCCGGAGCTGATCCGCGCCCGGCGCGAGCAGAACCGCCCGCAGGTCGACATCAGCTTCCCGGAGATCGAGAAGTTCGACCGCATGCCCGAACCCCGCGCGGAAGGTGCGTCGGCGTTCGTGTCCATCATGGAAGGCTGTTCAAAGTACTGCTCGTTCTGCGTGGTGCCGTATACGCGCGGCACCGAGGTCAGCCGTCCGTTCGAGGACGTGCTGGTGGAAGTGGCGCAGCTGGCGTCCCAAGGCGTGCGCGAGATCAACCTGCTCGGCCAGAACGTCAATGCCTACCGGGGTCCCTACGGTGACGGCGAACATGCGGACCTTGGGCTTCTCATCCGTACCATCGCCGAGATCGACGGCATCGGGCGGATCCGCTTCACCACGTCGCACCCGCTGGAATTCAGCGATTCTCTGGTGGATGCCTACCGCGACGTGCCACAGCTGGCCAACTTTCTGCACCTGCCGGTGCAGGCCGGCAGCGACCGCATCCTGTCGGCGATGAAACGTGGCTACACCGCGCTGGAGTTCAAGGCGAAGATCCGCAAGCTGCGCGCGGTCCGTCCGGACATTTCGATCAGCTCGGATTTCATCGTCGGGTTCCCCGGCGAGACCGACGCCGATTTCGAGAAGACCATGAAGCTGATCGAGGACGTGGGCTTCGACCAGAGCTTTTCCTTCATCTATTCGCGTCGTCCCGGTACTCCGGCGGCCGACCTGGAAGACACGATCAGCGATGCAGAGAAGCATGCACGGCTTTCGCGCCTGCAGGCACGCATCAACCAGCATGCGGCGGAAATTTCCGAGCGGATGGTGGGCAGCGTGCAGACCGTGCTGGTGGAAGGACCCTCGCGCAGGAATTCCAACGAACTGACCGGCAAGACGGAGAACATGCGCTCGGTGAATTTCCCGGCGCCTGCGCGGCTGATCGGCCAGTTCGTGGACGTGGTGATCACCGAAGCCCTGAGCAATTCGCTGCGCGGACGCGTGGTGGAGCGCTGACCAGGCCCATGCGGTTGGCACGCATGCGCGTGTCCAGCTACCGACGCCCGGCCTGGCGCATTTTTCACCACGGCTTAATACCCCTTGCGGCACAGGTGCCGCGAGGCATTATCCACAGGCTTTGCGCGCGATCACCCACACCCTGTGTGGAGAACGCAGCGTCTGCCGGACCGGCGCTGGTCGTGCAGGCCACGCGCGCGCTAACCTTGTCGTCCCTGGAGCCGTAACGGGCAGGCACTGCCTGTCCTTCTGCAAACATGAAGAACATCGAACACCGCGATTTCAGCCTGTCGCCGGAAAGCAACGAACAGCTGGCCAACCTGAGCGGCCCGTTCGACGGGCACCTGCGGCAGATCGAACTCAAGCTCGGGGTCGAGATCGCCAACCGTGGCCACGTCTTCCGCATCAGCGGCCCCGCCGAGGCGGCACTGGAAGCCCAGAAGCTGCTGGAAGCGCTGTACGCCGAAGCGGCGGAAACCACGTTCGACAGCCACGCCATCCACCTGCGGTTGAACGAGGCCAATGTGGAGCACATCGCTGAACGCTCCTACCAGGCACAGGACGTCGCCATCAAGGTGAAGCGTGGCACCGTCCGCGGGCGTGGGGCGAACCAGGCGCGCTACCTGCACCAGATCGCCACGCACGACATCAACTTCGGCATCGGTCCGGCCGGCACCGGCAAGACCTTCCTTGCCGTCGCCAGCGCCGTGGAAGCATTGAACGAATCGCGCGTGCAGCGGCTCATCCTGGTACGTCCGGCAGTGGAAGCCGGCGAGAAACTCGGCTTCCTGCCCGGCGACCTGACCCAGAAGGTGGATCCTTACCTGCGGCCGCTGTACGACGCGCTGTATGAGATGCTGGGCCTGGAGAAAGTGGTCAAGCTGCTGGAAAGGAATGTCATCGAGATCGCTCCGCTGGCCTACATGCGCGGACGCACACTCAACGATGCGTTCGTCATCCTGGACGAGGCGCAGAACACCACCATCGAGCAGATGAAGATGTTTCTGACCCGGCTCGGCTATGGCTCCACCGCGGTGGTCACCGGCGACCTGACGCAGACGGATCTTCCCAAGCACATGAAGTCCGGCCTGCGCGATGCCATCGATGTCCTGCGCGATGTGGAAGGCGTGAGCTTCACCTTCCTGGAAGCGCGCGACGTGGTCCGCCATCCGCTGGTGGCGCGCATCGTCACAGCGTACGATCGCCGCGACCTGCATGAGATACAGCCGGGAGCCACGTCATGACCAAGGGTCCAGTCCGCCTCGACGTGGCCGTCAGCTACGCCCTGCCGCGCGCCGGCCTGCCATCGGCGGTCAGCTTCCGGCGCTGGGTGGGTGCCGCGCTGAAGGGCCGCATCCGTGAAGCCGATCTGGCGATCCGCCTTGTGGATGCCAAGGAAGGGCAGTCCCTGAACCGCCACTACCGTGGCAAGGACTACGCCACCAACGTGCTGAGCTTCCCCGCCGACCTGCCCGAGGGCCTGCCGAAGGGGGTCAAGTTCCCGCTGCTCGGGGATCTGGTGATCTGTGCCCCGGTGGTCGCCCGCGAGGCGGCCGAACAGGGCAAAGTGCTCAATGCGCACTATGCGCACCTGACGGTGCACGGCACGCTGCATCTGCTCGGCTGGGACCACGAAGACGACAAGGAAGCCGAGGCGATGGAGCAGTTGGAACGCGACATCCTTGCCGAACTGGGTATCGCCGACCCCTACGCCGGCTAACGCTGAACCCGGCTGCGTGATGCATGACGGGTAGCGCGGGGTTCTGCCGCGCGGTGTGGCGGCAGCCGGGTAGAGCCCGGCTCTACGTGTCATCCCGTACGACAGGCGACACCCGGCGCTACATGGGTATCATCCGGGCATGCCCGTTGATGGAACCGTGCCCGTGCTGCTGCGCTCTGCCCTGCCCCTGCTGATGCTTGTCGCTGTTCCGGCCGCCTGGGCCGCTCCGGTGGACGTGGCCGCCCTGGTTGAATGCCGCCAGGATGTCGCCGGGCATGCGGCGTTCGTGGCCCTGGCGGCCGATCCGCTGCAGGCCGTGGCCGCCGGCCTGCAGCCGCTTCCGCAGGGCAACCAGTTCATGAGCGAATTCCGCCTGGCTCAGCCGATGACTGCTTTCGGCCACCGTACCGAACACATCGCACTGGCCGGCGCCAGCATCATGGCGGTGCTGGACGAGGCCGACCCACGCCCGCTTGCACATCAGCTGGCGCTGGAAACGGCCTACGATGCCGACGGCAAGTTCATGGCCGGACGCGAACTGGTCAGCCGCGATGTCACCGACGCCGCCACCGGCGAAGCGCAGATCGAGTCGATCATCCTCAGCGTGTCCACGGTGCAGAGCCACCCCGGCAAGACCCTGGCCGGCTGCACCTACAGCCTGGACCTGCCGGCCGACGACGAGCCGCCGGCCGACCCGCCACAGCCCTCCGGGGCCGGCTGAACCGGGCACCGCCCTGCCCGTCCGGCATCTGCCGCCCGGTGGTGCATGACAGGTACCGACATCCTGCTAGACTGCGTCCAACGCCCGGCCTGCCGGGTGCCTTTTTTGCAGAGATGTCAGAAGACGACAGTACAAGCTCCACGGAGCACAGCGAGAAGAAACGCAGCTGGCTTGAACGCCTCAGCGCTGCGTTTTCCGGCGAACCCCATACCCGCGACGAGCTGGTAGCGCTGCTGCGCACCGCGCAGGACGACGGGCTCATCGCCGCCGATACCCTGAAGATGATGGAAGGTGCCATTGCGGTCGCCGAACTGACCGTGGGCGATGTGATGATCTCGCGCTCGCAGATGGTCTCGCTGCCGGTGGAATCGCCGTTCCTGGACCTCATGCACCAGGTCGTCGAATCCGGCCATTCGCGGTTCCCGGTGCATGGCGACAACAAGGACGACATCCTCGGCATCCTGCTGGCCAAGGACCTGCTGCGCGGCGTGGTCGCCGACAACGGACCGGGCAACGTCCGGGAGCTTCTGCGGCCTGCGGTGCTGATTCCGGAATCGAAGAAGCTCAACGTGCTGCTGAAGGAGTTCCGGCTGTCACGCAACCATATGGCCATCGTGGTGGACGAGTACGGCGGTGTCGCCGGCCTGGTCACCATCGAGGACGTGCTGGAGCAGATCGTCGGCGAGATCGACGACGAGCACGACGAAGCCGAGGATCCGGCGGCGGGCATCGCCGTCCAGGCCGACGGCCGCTATGTGGTGGACGCGCTGACGGCGATCGAGGATTTCAACGAGCGTTTCGGTGCCAGCTTTCCGGACGACGACTACGACACCATCGGCGGCCTTGTGACCGAAGCGGTCGGCCATCTGCCTGAAGTCGGCGATGAGCTTGCGCTGGACCGCTTCATGTTCCGCGTGGCGCGTGCGGACGCCCGCCGCGTGCAGGCTTTCCACGTGACCGTGTTGCCGCCGGACGAGCAGGAATCCGCTTGAAGCGTCGCGTTGGACCCATGCTGACCGCGTGGCTGGCCGTGCTGATGCTGGCCGGCCTGCTGGGATTTTCTGCCTTTGCGCAGGCCCCTTCGGAGAGCGGCGGAACCGTCGGGCAGGTGGCGGGCGAGCCTGCCGCTGCCGACGTGCCGCGCATCGGCGTGTTGACGATGCAGCCGGGCACGGTCTTCTTCGAGCGCTTCGGCCACGACGCCATCGTGGTGGTGGATCCGCTTACCGGCGCAGCCACGTCCTACAACTTCGGTTACTTCGATCCGGGCGAGCCGGATTTCGTCAGCCGCTTCGCGCGCGGCGAGATGATGTACTACCTGGTGGCGCTGCCGCTGCAGCAGGATCTTTCCTACTACGACGAAACCGGCCGCGGCGCGAGCGTGCAATGGCTGGATCTGCCGCCACGGCAGGCCCGGGCGATCGCCGACGACCTGGCCGAACGGGCGCGCCCGGAGAATGCGCGCTACCGCTACGACTACTACACCGCCAACTGCGCGACGATGGTCCGCGACACCCTGGACAAGGCGATGGGCGGTGCCCTGCACGCGCAGCTGTCCGGGCGGTCGCGCGGCAACACCTACCGCAGCGAATCGGTGCGCCTGGCCTCGCCTGCGCCGTGGATGTGGCTGGGCTTCGACCTGGGCCTAGGCCCGTTCGCCGACCAGCCGCTGTCGCGCTGGCAGGAAGCCTTCGTGCCGATGCGCCTGGCCGACGCGCTGCGCCAGGTGCGCACCAGCGAGGGGCGCCCGCTGGTGCAGTCCGAACAGCAGCTGCTGGCGCACCGCATCGCGGCAGAGCCGAAGGAAGACGCGCGGCACTGGTGGCCGTGGCTGCTGGTCGGGCTGGTGCTGGGGGCCGGTGCCTTGGCGCTGCACGGTCGGCCACGCCTGCTTGCCGCGCTCGCCGCGCCCGTGTGGCTGCTGTGCGGCCTTGCCGGTGGGGTACTGGTGTTCCTGTGGGCATTCAGCGACCACCACGCGGCGTGGGCGAACCGCAACCTGCTGCAGCTTTCGCCGCTCTGCCTGCTGCTGCTGGCCGGCGCGTTCCAGCTGCTGCGCCGCCGTACGCCAGGACGCTGGTTCGCCGTGGTGCTGTGGGTGGTGGCCGGATTGTCGCTGGCCGGGCTGGTGCTGCATTGGCTGAGCCTGCAGGCGCAGTTCAACCTGCAGTGGATCGTGCTGCTGCTGCCGGTGCACGTGGCGCTGGCATGGACGCTCGGCCGCATGCCGCGCTTGCCGGTGCACGGCCGCTGACGCACGATGGCAGGCATGTCCCACCCCGCTACCGACAATCCCGCTTCGGTCATCAACTGCGTCCACTATGACGATGCGGGCACGCGCCATGATGTCAGCCTGGATGCGATCAGCGACGTCATCGCCAGCGGCGACGGCTTCATCTGGGTCGGTCTGTACGATCCGTCCGACGAGGTGCTGCTGAAGCTGCAGCAGGAGTTCTGCCTGCACGATCTGGCCATCGAGGATGCGCGCAACGCGCACCAGCGCCCGAAGGTGGAAACCTACGGCAACTCGCTGTTCGTGGTGGTCACCACCGCGCAGATGGTCGATGAGCACATCCAGTACGGCGAAACCCACGCCTTCGTCGGCCAGCGGTTCCTGCTGACGGTGCGTCACGGCGCATCGCTGTCGTATGCGCCGGTGCGCGCGCGGGTGGAGCGCGAGCCGCATCTGCTGCGGATGGGACCTTCGTACTGCCTGTATGCGGTGCTGGATTTCGTCGTCGACAATTACCTGCCGATCACCAACCGCTTCCGCGACACGCTGGACCTGCTGGAAAAGGACATCTTCGCGGAGAACTACAAGCGCACCACGGTGGTCCGCCTGTACGAGCTCAAGCGTGAACTGAACAAGATGCGCATGGCCGTGGCGCCGCTGCAGGATGTATTGGCGCAGCTGCGGCGCTATCCCGCCGAAAGCGGATTGATACCCGATGAAGTGAAGCTCTACGTCCGTGACGTGCACGACCACGCGGTGCGCATCAGTGATGTGATCGATACGCTGCGCGAGATGCTGGGTACCGCCCTGAGCGTGAATCTCTCGCTGGTGACGCTGGCGCAGGGCGAGACGGTGAAGCGGCTTGGTGCATGGGCGGCGCTGCTGGCCGCGCCGACGCTGATCACCAGCTGGTATGGCATGAACTTCACCCACATGCCGGAGCTGGACAAGCCATGGGCGTATCCACTGATGATCGTCGGCGTGGCCGCGGTGTGCGTGGGGCTGTACCGCCTGTTCAAGCGGGCCAGGTGGCTGTAGAAGCGGGTTTTCCCGGTTGGGCGGGGCATGCAGCCGAGCATGGCTCGGCTCTACCCTGCTTGGCGTGGTCAGGCGACGTAGACTGACTTGATGTTCATGAATTCATGGATGCCGTGCTCGGCCAGTTCGCGGCCGAAACCGGATTCCTTGGTGCCACCGAACGGCAGGCGCGCATCGCTCTTGACGATGGCGTTGACGAATGCGGCGCCACACTCCATGCGCTGGGCAAAGGCTTCACCTCGCCGGGCATCGGCCGTCCACACGCTGCCACCCAGGCCAAAGCGGGTGTCGTTGGCTACGCGCAGCGCTTCAGCTTCGTCGCGCACGCGGATCACCGCCGCGACCGGGCCGAACAATTCCTCATCGTAGGCCGGCATGCCGGGCCCCACCTGGTCCAGGACGGTCGCCGCATAACCGGCATGGGTACCTTCGATGGGCGCGCCACCGACCAGCACGCGAGCGCCCTTGGCCACGCTTTCCTGCACCTGCCGGTGCAGTTCCTCGCGCAGATCCGCGCGGGCCAATGGCGCCAGTGTCGTTTGCGCGTCCTGCGGGTCGCCATACCGGCGTTCGCCGGCAGCCTGCACGAAGCGCTCGGTGAATGCGTCGGCCACCGCATCCACCAGGATGAAGCGCTTGGCCGCGATGCAGGTCTGCCCGCTGTTGTCGAAGCGGGACTTCACCGCCGCCGCCACGGCCTTGTCCAGGTCGGCATCTTCCAGCACCACGAAGGCATCGCTGCCACCGAGTTCCATCACGCATTTCTTCAACTGTTCGCCGGCGTTGCCGGCAATGGAACGCCCTGCCCGCTCGCTGCCGGTCAGCGTCACCGCCTTCACCCGACGGTCGCGCAGAACGTCGGCCGCCTGGTCGTTGTCGATGTGCAGCACGTTGAACACGCCCTCGGGCAGGCCCGCATCACGCACCACCTCGAAGATCAGGTCCGCGCACTGCGGTACGTTGCTGGCGTGCTTGAGCAGGGCCACGTTGCCTGCCATGAACGCAGGCGCGAGGAAACGGAAGACCTGCCAGACCGGGAAGTTCCAGGGCATCACCGCGAACACGCAGCCGATGGGCTCATAGCGCACGTAACTGCGCTGGGCCTCGGTCGTGATCTGCTGCGGTTGGAGGTAATCCGCCGCGTGGCCAGCATAGAACTCACAGGCATCGGCACACTTGTCCACCTCGGCAAGCGCTTCGGCCTTCAGCTTGCCCATCTCGCGGGTCATCGCCTGCTGCAGGTCGTCGCGGCGACGGCGCAGCTGCCCGGCAATGGACACGAGCAGCGCGGCGCGGTCCGGCACTGAACGGGCGGCCCAGCCGGGAAACGCCTCGGCTGCGGCCTGCAGGCGCCTTTCGATGCCCTCGCTGTCCAGCAGCTCATGGCGATAATCCACCTTGCCGGTGGTCGGATTGACGATTTCGACAGTCATCGGATGTCTCCTCGAAACAGGGCTCCATTGTGCGCCCGCCTTCGTGATCCCGATGTTGCGCGGATGGGCAGGACGCAGCCCATCACCGCGACACAGTGTCGCGGTGGCGGCATCCCCAGGCCGCTGTCAGCCCTTGTCCTGCCGGGCCAGCTGCAGGTCGCGCTGGCGACGCTTGTCAGCGCGGGCATTGAAATACCAGCCGATGACCGCTGCCACTGCCACCGCCGACACCATCAGCGTCGCCAGCGCATTGATCTTCGGACTGATACCCATGCGCACGGAAGCGAATACCTTCATCGGCAGCGTGGTGGAACTGGGACCGGCGACGAAGCTGGCGATCACCACGTCATCCAGCGACAGCGTGAAGGCCAACAGCCAGCCGGCCAGCAGCGCCGGCGCGATGATCGGCAGGGTGATCCGGAGGAACACCGTCAGGCGGCTGGCCCCCAGGTCCATCGCCGCCTCTTCCAGCGATACGTCCAGCTCCTGCAACCGCGAGGACACCACCACGGTGACGAACGCCAGGGTGAAGGTGACGTGGGCGATCCAGATCGTCGCTGCACCGCGAGCAGGGAATCCCGGTACGCCCCCCATGGATACCAGCAGGGTCATCAGCGAAAAACCAAGGATGACATCGGGCATCACCAGCGGTGCGGTGATCAGCGCGCTGAAGGCCGATTTTCCGCGGAAACGCGGGAAACGGGTCATCACCATCGCCGCCATGGTGCCCAGCACGGTAGCCGCGCATGCGGTCCAGAAAGCGACCTTCAGGCTCATCCAGAGCGCGTCCATCAAGGCGCGGTCGTTGAACAGCTCGCCATACCAGCGGGTGGAAAAACCAGCCCACACCGTGGCCAGCCGCGAGCTGTTGAACGAGAACAGCATCAGCAGCAGGATCGGCAGGTACAGGAACGCAAAGCCCAGTGCCAGGGCGCCCCACCCCATCCAGCGATAACCGCGCAGCGTGCTCATGCCTGGCGTCCTTCCAGCAGGCGCTGCTGGGACCGGTTGAACAGGAAGATCGGCACCAGCAGCAGCAACAGCATCACCACCGCGACCGCCGAGGCGACCGGCCAGTTGCGGTTGTTGAAGAATTCCCCCCACAGCACGCGCCCGATCATCAGCGTGTCCGGCCCGCCCAGCATTTCCGGGATGACGAACTCGCCGACCGCCGGAATCATCACCAGCATGCAGCCGGCGATGATGCCGGCCTTCGACAGCGGCAGCGTGATGCGCAGGAACGCCTGCCACGGCTTCGCGCCCAGGTCGTAGGCGGCTTCCAGCAACCGCTGGTCATGCTTGACCAGGTTCGCGTACAGCGGCAGCACCATGAACGGCAGGTAGCAGTACACGATGCCGATGTAGGCGGCCGTTGGCGTGTAAAGGATGCGCAGCGGCTGGTCGATCAGGCCGATCTTCAGCAGCAGCTGGTTGAGCAGGCCATTGCGGTCCAGGATGCCGATCCACGCATAGACACGGATAAGGAACGACGTCCATGACGGCAGCACCACCAGCATCATCATGACGTTGCGCGAGGCCGGCGACATGCGTGCGATGGCATGGGCCATCGGATAGCCGATGAGCAGCGTGAGCAGGGTGGAGACCGCAGCGATCCGGAACGAGCTCAGGTATGCCAGCAGGTATTGCTGGTCACGTGCCAGCTGCAGGTAGTTTTCCAGGTTGAGCCGGAGCGAGAACGCACCATCCACATACTGCAGCAGCCACGTATAGGGCGGCGTGCCCACCTGGGTATGCGCGAAGGAGATCATCAGGATGATCGCGAACGGCACCGCGAAGAACAGCAGCAGCCACAGGTACGGCACGCCGACGACGGTGGCGCGCAGGCCCGGCAACCAGCGCTTCAGGCCAGCCGCGCTCATGAGGTGAGCACCACGCCGTCGTTGTCGCGCCAATGCACCCACACCTCGTCGCCCCAGGTCAGGCCATCGCTGGCCCAGCGCTGCGAGTTGGCGAAGTTGGCCATTACCGTGGCACCGCTGGGCAGGCGCACGTGGTAGACCGAATGGCTGCCGAAATAGGCGATGTCCTCGATGACGCCCTGCGCCTTGTTGGTGTGCCCTTCCGGCTCGTCCTTGCCGATCATGACCTTCTCCGGGCGCAGTGCGAACGCGACCGGCTGTCCTTCATAACAGGTGATGCCGTGCGCGATGTAGATCGGCGCCGGGAACATCGGCGTACGCACGGTGACGTACTCAGGCAGGTCCTCGTCGATCACCCCATCGAAGGTGTTCACCGAGCCGATGAAGCCGGCGACGAAGCGGTTGGCGGGCTGTTCGTACACTTCATCGGGCTTGCCGACCTGCTGGATCCAGCCGGCATCCATCACCGCGATGCGGGTGGCCATGGTCATCGCTTCTTCCTGGTCGTGGGTGACCATCACGCATGTCACCCCGGACGTCTCGATGATGTTGACCAGTTCCAGCTGCATCTGCGAGCGCAGCTTCTTGTCCAGCGCTCCCATCGGCTCATCGAGCAGCAGCAGCTTCGGCCCCTTGGCCAGCGACCGGGCCAGCGCCACGCGCTGCTGCTGGCCACCGGACAGCTGGTGCGGCCTGCGCCTGGCCAGCTGGGTCATGTGCACCAGGTCCAGCATCTCCCCCACCCGGCGATGGATGGCATCAGTGGCCAGGCCATCCTGCCTGAGACCGAAGGCGATGTTCTGCTCCACGGTCATGTGCGGGAACAACGCGTAGGACTGGAACATCATGTTGACCGGGCGCTTGTACGGCGGCAGCGCATCCAGCCGCTGGCCATCGAGCACGATGCTGCCCTTCGTCGGCGTTTCGAAGCCGCCCAGGCAGCGCAGCAGGGTGGACTTGCCACTGCCCGAGCCGCCCAGCAGCGCGAAGATCTCACCCTTGCGAACATCCAGGCTGACATCGTCCACGGCGACGAAGCCATCGAATTCCTTGCGCAGATCGCGGATGGACAGGTAACCGGGCTCGGCCGTCATCGCGACGGTGGTGGCTTCCGGTTGGGCTTCGACGGACATGGGGGCTCCGGGAGCAGACGGGGGCAGCGGCATGCATTTTAACGGCAGCCGATGACGGCCGTGCATGCCGTGGGTGGGCAATGCCCTGGAGCCCATCACGTAGAGCCGGGCTCTGCCCGGCTGATGGAGATGCGTAGCGGGGCAGAGCCCCGCTCTACCTGGCGGCGGGGGCTTCTTCCCAGCCCAGGCCCAGGCTCTTCTGCAGCGCTACATAGCGCACCAGCACCTGCAGGCGCGCCTGGGCGAGCCCGTCCTGGGCATCCAGGCGCTGCCGCTGGACATCCAGCAGGTCGATCTGCGAAGCGGCGCCTGCCTGCCTTCGCTGCGCCATCAGCCCGGCCGCGCGTGACGCGGATGCTTCGGCGCGAGCCGTTGCCTGCAGTTGCTGGCGCGACGCGCCGAAGCGCGCCAGCGCCGTGTTGGCATCCTGCAGTGCAGCCAGTACGGTGCCTTCATACGCGGCCAGTCGGGCCTCGTTGCCGGCACGGGCCTGCGCTACGCGCGCCTTGTTGACGCCGAAATCGAACAGCGACCAGCGCAGGAACGGCGCCACAGCGGTCGCCGCCGAGTCGCGGCCCAGGTCCGAAAGCGACGTTGCACCAGCGCCGATCGTACCCAGCAGCGTCACCTGCGGAAAATAGGCGGACAACGCCTGGCCGATCTGCGCCGACGACGCCGCCAGCTCGCGCTCGGCCTTGCGGATATCCGGCCGGCGGCGGATCAGCGCGCCGGCATCATCCACGGCGACGCTGGCGGGAAGCGCTGGCAACGGCCTGTCCGCAGCCAGCCGTGCATCCAGTGCACCGGGCTCGCGACCGACCATCAAGGCCAGCACATCACGCGCTTCATCGGCCTGCGCCTGCAGTGGCGGAACCAGCGCCTGCTGTTGTTCCAGCTGCGCCTGCGCCCGCTCTACCTGCAGGTCCGAATCGGCACCCCGTTCGCGACGCTGGCGCGACAACGCCAGCGCTTCGCTCGCGGCACGCAGGTTGTCCTCGGCCAGGGCGATGCGTTCGCGCGTGCTGCGATACCCCAGGTAGACCTGGGCCAGCTCCGCTGCCAGCTGCACCTGCGCGTCGGCCAGTGCGGCCGCGTTGGCATCGGCTTCCGCCGCCGCCTGTTCGGCCGCGCGCCGACGCCGTCCGAACAGGTCCAGTTCCCAGCTGGCATCGAAGCCGACAACGTACAGTTCCGTGTCCAGGTCGACATCGGCAAACTGCTGGCGCAGCTGTGCCGCTTCCTCTGGCCGGCCGTTGGCCTCGGCCACCCGCGCGACGTTCTCTCCCAGCCCACGCACGCTGTCGTTGATCGAATCCGGCGCATGGATTCCCGCGTATCCCGCCGCCGCACCGACACTCGGCAGCTGTTCGGCGCTGCGCTGGTTCTGCAGCGCGCGCGAGGCCACCACCCTGGCCTGCGCGGCGCGCAGGTTCGGGCTGCTGCGCAGCGCTTCGTCGATCAACTGGTCCAGCAGCGGATCCTGCAGTGTGCGCCACCACTGGCTGGGCGGAACGGCCTGCACGACGCCAGCCTGCCCGGCGCGTGGCAACTGTGCCTGGCCGATGGCGTCCTGCGCGACATCCGGCCGCACGTAGTCCGGACCCAGCATGCAGCCGGACAGCAGCAGCGGCAGCAGGGCCGGCAGCAACCGGTACGGCGCACGCGGATGGCGCGGCAGAGGGGGAGATGGAGTTCGCTTCCGGGTCATCAGTGCATCGCCAATGGAACGCCCTTGGGCAAGGGCTTGAGCAGGAACACCAGCGGCAGTGTCGCCACCACGATCAGGCCGAAGATCCAGAACAGGTCGTTGTAGGCCATCACCATTGCCTGCTGCTGGACCACCTGGCCCAGCACCGCCATCCCCTGCATGGGATCGCCGAGCTGCTGGCCATACCCCTGCAGGGCATCCTGCGCGACCTGCGAATTGGCGGTGATGCTGCTGCCGATGGAATCCACGTGCAGCGTGGTGCGCCGGTCCTGGAACGTGGAAATGATGGCCAGGCCGATGGAACCGCCCAGGTTGCGGGCCGCGTTGAACAGCCCTGATGCGTCGCTGGTGTATTCGCGCGACACGGAGGTGATGGCCGCCTGGTTCAGTGCCATCATCGCCAGTGCCAGGCCGCAGCCCTGCAGCAGCTGGCCGATGACGAAGTGCGGGCCGATGCTGTCGGGGGTCAGGCCGAGGTTGACGAAGCACGCGGCGGCGAAGCACAGCATGCCGCCGAACACCATGATGCGCACGTCCACCGTTTCCAGCATCTTCGGCATCAAGGGCATCAGCACGATGGTCGGCAGGCCGGCCAGCAGCAGTACATAGCCGGCCTGTTCGGTGTTGTAGCCGGCGATGATGGCCAGGAACTGCGGGATCATGTACATCACCCCGAACAGGATCATGCCGACCGCCATCACCATCACGAACACGGCACCGAAACTTCGCTGGAACAGGATCTTCAGGCGGATCACCGGTTCCTTGCTGGTGAACTGGGACAGCGCCAGCAACGCGAATCCGGTGACCGACACCAGGCTCAGGATGATGATCAGGGTGGATTCAAACCAGCGCTCGCGCTGTCCGTCTTCCAGCACCACGGTGAGCGCGGACAGGCCGGCTGTCATGCCGATGATGCCCAGCCAGTCGGCGTGCAGCAGCCCGCCCCAGTTGGATTTCTCGTGCGGGAGGCCGAGCAGCAACAGCGCCACCAGGCCGGCGCAGATCGGCACGTTGATGAAAAAGGCGTAGTGCCAGCTGACGTTCTCGGTGAGCCAGCCGCCCAGCAGTGGCCCGATCACCGGCCCGAGGATCACCGTCATGCCGAACAGCGCGGTGCCCAGCGGCTGCTGTTTCGGCGGCAGCCGGGTACCGACGATGGTGAGCGCGGTGGGAATGAGCGCACCGCCGGCAAAGCCCTGCCCGATGCGGCCGACGATCATCATCATCAGCGTATCGGCGAAGCCGCACATCACCGAAAAAGCCGTGAACAACGTGGCGCATATCAGCAGGAAGGTGCGCAGCCCCAGCGTGCGCACGAACCAGCCGGTCAGTGGAATCATGACGATTTCCGATACCAGGAACGCAGTGGATATCCACGTACCTTCCGTGCCGCTGGCGCCTACTTCGCCCTGGATGGTCGGCAACGCAGCGTTGACGATGGAAATATCCAGCGTGGCCATGAACGAACCGATGGTGCCCGCGGCCACCGCCAGCCACGCACCCGCATCGGCCTTTTCCGGCGTTGCACTGGCAGCGGTCGCGCTCATTGACTGCTGCGGGCCTCGGCTTCGTCCTTCGTGCGCTCACGCGCATCCCGGGCGGCGCGCGTGTCCACCGTGACATCCACCGACATGCCCGGCACCAGCACCTTGCGCGCCTCCTCGCCGGCGTCCACCTTGATCCGCACCGGCACGCGCTGCACCACCTTGGTGAAGTTGCCGGTGGCATTCTGCGGCGGCAGCAGCGCGAACTGCGAGCCCGTACCCGGCGAGATGCTTTCCACGGTGCCGTGCAGCTTCACTCCGGGCAGCGCGTCGACCTCGATCTCGGCTGGCTGGCCGGGACGCATCAGGCCCACCTGGGTTTCCTTGAAATTGGCCGCGATGTAGAGCGATTCAACCGGCACCACGGTCATGGTGCGGGTACCAGCGGCGACGAACTGTCCGACCTGCACGGTCTTGTTGCCGATGCGCCCATTGATGCGCGCGCGCAGTTCGGTGTCCTCGAAGGCCACTGCCGCCTGCGCGGCATCGGCCTGGGCCTGCTTCAATCCTGCCTGCGCCTGTTCCAGCTGGGCCTGACTGGCTTCGATCTGACTCTGCGCACCGCTGATCTGCGCCTGCGCGGCATCGTACTGGGCCTGTGCGCGATCACGCTCATGGCGCAGGCTTTCCACATGTTCGTGGGTATCGGCACCGCTGGCGGCCAGCGGCGTGAAGCGTGCGACTTCGGCGTTGGCGAAGCGCAGCGAAGCAGCGGCGGATTTCAACTGGGTCCGCGCCTGCACCAGGGTGGATTGCTGGCCCTGCACGCCGGCGGTGGCGGCGGCGATGTCCGCTTCGCGTACGGCGATCACCGCTTCGGCCTGGTCCAGCGTGGCGCGGTAGGTACGTGGATCGATGCGCAGCAGCGGCTCGCCAGCCTTCACCCACTGGTTGTCATCCACCAGCACTTCGGTGACATAGCCGTTGATGCGCGGAGCAACGGCCACCGCATCGGCCTGCAGGTAGGCGTTGTTGGTG
This sequence comes from Pseudomonadota bacterium, assembly GCA_023430045.1. Lineage (GTDB taxonomy): Bacteria > Pseudomonadota > Gammaproteobacteria > Xanthomonadales > Xanthomonadaceae > Stenotrophomonas. Next base: position 85,296 of record JAEZCF010000056.1, read on the forward strand.
TCCTGCATGTAGCGACCGACCAGCAGGTGGTACACGAGCCAGATGACCAGCACGGCAAGCACCAGCACGCCGATGATGATCAGCGTCCAGCGTACTTTCGGGTTCTTCAGCGGTGAGGGCTTGTCCTCGGCCTGGCTTGCGGGGGGTTCCGTGTGCTCATCTTCAGGCGGATCCGGGCGTTCGGCGTCATGCCGGCTGGGCTGTTCGCTCATCGTATCGTCGAGGCGTCGTTTCGGTGGGAAGCGGACACGCTGGGCGGTCCATACGCAACGGTAGGGGATGCGATGCAGACGAGCCGTGAAGAGTCAAAGTGAGATGTGCGGAGCCGCCCCGCGTGGCCCGCGACCGTTTCTCTGGTGGCCGGCGACCGCCCCTCAGGTGGGTGACGCCCCATGGTGGGTGACGACCGCCCCATGGTGGGTGACGACCGTTGGTCGTCACGCCTGCGGCCGGGGCAGGGGCCGGATGCACGGAACCGTCGGAGGTCGCCCGGCCGCCCGGCCGCGCGGACAACCGCACAACCGGCCACTACCAGGATCAACGGCCGGTCTTGATCTCCGTCCAGAGCCGCGTATAGAGCTTTTCGGTCTCCGGCGTGTTGATCGAATAGGTGAACATCTTCGCGGCCACGTCGGCCGGCGGGTAGATGGTCGGGTCGCTGCGGATCGCTTCGTCCACCAGCGGCGTCGCATCGCTCACCGGATTGGCGTAATGGATGAAGTTCGTGTTGGCCGCAGCCACCTTCGGTTCCAGCAGGTAGTTGATGAAGCGGTACGCTTCTTCCGGATGACCGGCATCCTTCGGAATGGCCAGCATGTCGAACCACTGCGGCGCGCCCTCGCGCGGTATCGAATAGGCCACGTGCACGCCGTTTGCCGCTTCCTCGGCGCGGTCGCGAGCCTGGATGATGTCACCCGACCAGCCGACCACCAGGCACGTCCCGCCGTTGGCCAGCGAACCGACGTACTGCGACGAGTGGAAATTCTGCACGTACGGACGGATCGACTTCAGCAGCGCGGCGGCCTTCTGGATGTCGGCCGGATCGTTGCTGTGCGGGTCCAGCCCCAGGTAATGCATCGCCACCGGAATCATGTCGGCCGGCGTGTCCAGCAGGGTCACGCCGCAGTCCTTCATCTTCGCGATGTTTTCCGGCTTGAACACCAGGTCCCAGCTGCTGGCGATGTCCGTGCTGCCACCGAACCGCTCCTTCAGCATGTCCACGTTGTAGCCGATGCCGGTGGTGCCGATCATGTAGGGCACGCCAAACCTGTTTTCCGGATCCTGGGTGGCGATGCGCTCCATCACCTTCGGATCCAGTCGTGCCAGGTTCGGAATCTTCGACTTGTCCAGCGGCAGGAACACGCCGGCCTGGATCTGCCGGCCGAAGAAGTTCAGCGTCGGCACCACCACGTCGTAGCCACTGTTGCCGGCCAGCAGCTTGGTCTCGACCATCTCGTCGCTGTCGAACACATCGTAGGTCACCCGGATCCCGGTTTCCTTCTCGAATCCGGGAATGGTGTCCTCGGCGATGTAGTCGCTGTAGTTGTAGACATTCAGGACCTTGCCGTCCTGCGCGGGGCCCTTGCCATCACCGCCGCAGGCAGACAGCAGGGCGGCCGCCAGGCCGATCGAAAGGGTACGCAGCTTCATCGGGAAAAGGCTCCAGATCCGGGTGGGGGGCCGGCACGGGCCGACAATGCCTGCCAGCGTACCGCCCGGCGCGCCGATCATCCAGTGAAGGCGCCGGCCACTTCGCACCGTCATCCGGGCATCAGACGTTGAGCAGCAGGAACTCGCGTTCCCATGAGCTGATCACCCGGAAGAAGGTCTCGTACTCCTTGCGCTTGACCGCGATATACGCCCGGCAGAAGCGCTCGCCGAGCAGTGACTGCAGTTCGCTGCAGCGTTCCAGCCCATCCAGTGCTTCGCCGAGCGAACGCGGCAGGTCGTAGCCCAGTTCCTTGGCGCTTCCGGTGATCGGCGCATCCGGCGCACGCTGCCCGCGGATGCCGAGCAGCCCGCATGCCAGGGTGGCGGCCATGGCCAGATAGGGATTGGCATCGGAGCCGGCGAAGCGGCTTTCCACCCGCATGTTGGATGGCGTGTCCATGGGCACGCGCAGGCCGCAGGTGCGGTTGTCGAAGCCCCAGTGCACGTTGCTCGGCGAGACTTCGCCGAACACGAGCCGACGGTAGGAGTTGACGTTCGGAGCGAAGAACGCCATCGCCGGCCGCGCATACGCCTGCAGTCCACCCAGATAATGGCCGAACACGGGGCTGAACTCGCCCTCCCCTTCGCCCTCGCCGGCGAACACATTGCTGCCGTCGCTGGCCTTCACCAGGCTCTGATGGATGTGCATGGCGCTGCCGGGCTCGTTTTCCATCGGCTTGGCCAGGAAAGTGGCGTACACGCCGTGGCGCATCGCCGCTTCACGCATGGTGCGCTTGAACAGGAACACCTGGTCGGCCAGATCCATGGCGTCGGCGTGGCTGAAATTGACTTCCAGCTGTGCCGCGCCGGATTCGTGGATCAGCGTGTCCACGTCCAGCTTCATGGCGTCGGCGTAGTCGTACATGAGATCCAGGATGGGATCGAACTCGTTGACCGCATCGATGGAATACGACTGCCGCGCGGTTTCCGGGCGTCCCGAGCGACCGGCCGGCGGCAGCAGCGGGAAATCCGGGTCGGTGTTCTTCTGCACCAGGAAGAACTCCAGCTCCGGTGCCACCACCGGGCGCAGGCCCAGCTCGGCATAGGCATCGAGTACGCGGCGCAGCACGTTGCGCGGTGCCAGCTCGTGCGGCTGGCCATTCTTGGTGTAACAGTCGTGGATGATCTGCGCGGTGGGATCGGTAGCCCACGGTACCATGCGCACCGTTTCCGGATCCGGACGCAGGATCATGTCCGAATCCGAGGGCGAAGTCAGCTCGTAATAATCGTCCGGATAATCACCGGTCACCGTGGTGGCGAAGATGCCTTCGGGCAGGCGCGTGCCGTAATCGTGCGAAAACTTGTCCGCCGGAATGATCTTGCCGCGCGCGATGCCGGTGATGTCCGGCACCAGGCATTCCACTTCGGTGATGCGACGATCCTTCAACCAGCGCAGCAGGCTGCTTTCCTGCGCCTCCGCGACGGTCGGCTGCTTGCGCGGGCGGGTACGCGGTCGGGCTTGCGGACTCATGGGATTCCTGTCCAGTTCGTTGTCGCCGATGGAAATGCCGCCCGGCCTGCCCGCCTGCAGGCGCGACAGCCGGACGCACCGGCGTTGCGGACACGGTAGCGCCCGGCGCAGGCAGCGGCAACCGCCCTGCGGTCACACCATTGACCCGCCAACTGCGCCAGACTTGCACCATGGAGCCGACTTCCCCCGAGTGGCAGGACCCTGCCCTGCCTTCCAGCTGGTACGCCGCCAGCGTCCCAACGCGTCCTCCGTTGCCGGCACTGGATGGCGATGCGCACGTCGACGTGGCGATCCTGGGCGGTGGTTTCACGGGACTTTCCGCCGCGCTGGAACTGGCTGGCAAGGGCCTGCGTGTAACGGTGCTGGAGGCCTGCCAGGTCGGCTGGGGGGCGTCGGGCCGCAATGGCGGACAGGTGCTGTCCGGCTATGGCTGCGAGGTGGACACGCTGGAAAGGCTCGTGGGGCCCCAGGATGCGCGCACGCTGTTCGATTTTTCCCGCCAAGGCGTGGCGCTGGTGCACGACCGCATCGTTCGTCACGCGATCGATTGCCACTGGGTGGCCGGCCATGCCAGCGTGCCGATCCGCCCGCGCCAGGCCCGCGCGCTGCGCGAGGGGATGGACGCTCTGGTGCAGCGTTACGACTACCCCATGCAGTGGTGGGACCAGGCAACCCTTCGTTCGCACCTGGACAGCCCGCGCTATCTGGGCGCGATGTTCGATCCACTCAGCGGGCATTTGCATCCGCTGGCCTACGTACAGGGCCTGGCCGACGCTGCGCGGTCTGCCGGCGCGGTCATCCATGAACGCACGCCGGTACTGGAACTGCAGCGCCATCCGCATCCGGCACTGCGCACCGCCACCGGTACCGTGCATGCCGCACAGGTGCTGATTGCCGGCAACGCGTGGCTGGAAGGCATCGCGCCCGAGCTGGAGCGGCACATCATGCCGGTGGGCACCTACATCGGCGCCACGCCGGTGCTGGGAGCCGAGCGTGCACGCGCACTGATCCGCAACAACATGGCCGTGTCCGATACCGACTGGGTGCTGGACTATTTCCGCCTGAGCCATGATCACCGCGTACTGTTCGGCGGCGGCGCCAGCTATTCGTCGCGGCCGCCGCCGGGGCTGGCGCGCGTGATGCAGCGCCGGCTGTGGCGGGTGTTCCCGCAGCTGCATGGAGTTCCGCTTGACTACCTGTGGGGCGGTTACGTGGACATCACCACCCACCGTGCGCCGCATTGGGGACGGCTGACCCCGGACATCTACTTCGCACAGGGCTATTCCGGCCATGGCGTGGCGGCCGCCAACCTGGCTGGTCAGGTCATCGCCGAGGCCATTGCCGGCCAGGCCGCTCGGCTGGACGTATTCGAACGGCTGCCCCGGCATCCCTTCCCGGGCGGGAGACTGATGCGCATGCCGCTGCTGGTGGCCAGCATGGCCCTGATCAGACTGCGCAATCTCATTTAGTGACGCAGTTCAAGTTTCTGCTCTTCAAGCCGATAGTTCTTGCGACCCAGCCCGTCCTGAGCGCATGCCTCATGCCCGCCTTGCTGAAAGGTGCTTTCGAAAGCGCCCCCGAAGTTGACCTGCTGCCCCAGCGCGTCCTGCTGGTGGAAAACTCGCGCACGTTCACTTCAATGCTGCGCGAGGCCATCGAACAGCGTCTGGAACTACCCGTAACGGTAGCCTCCACGCTGGCGGAGGCAGCCGCCCTGCTGCAGGATCCAGGTGAGTGGTTCCTGGCGCTGACAGGGCTGGTGCTGGCCGATGGCGATCGCGAGGAGGTAGTGGAATTCTTCGTCTCCCGCGGCCTGCCGACCGTCGTGGTCAGCGGCGTATACGACGAAGATGTACGCAGGCGTGTATTGGAACAGAAGGTCATCGATTACGTCCTGAAGAACACCCCGGGCAGCGTGGATTATCTGGTGTGGCTGGTACAGCGGCTGGAGCGCAACCGCCGTATCGATGCACTGGTGGTGGACGATTCGCCGTCCGCACGTGGCTATGCGGCTGCGCTGCTGCGCATGTACGGCCACCGCGTGCATGAAGCGGCCGATGGCGAAGCCGGGCTGCAGGCGATCGAGGCCCATCCGGCGATCCGGCTGGCGGTGGTGGACCAGGAAATGCCGGGCATGCAGGGCGTGGAATTCACCCGCCGCCTGCGCATGCTCCGCTCGCGCGACAAGGTCGCGGTGATCGGCCTTTCAGGCAATACCGATGCGTCGCTGATCCCGCGCTTCCTGAAGAACGGTGCCAACGATTTCCTGCGCAAACCGTTTTCGCGCGAAGAATTCTTCTGCCGCGTATCGCAGAACGTGGACCAGCTTGAATTGATCGGCACCCTGCAGGACCTGGCCACGCGCGATTTCCTTACCGGCCTGCCCAATCGCCGCTTCTTCCTGGACCACAGCCAGCGGCAACTGAACGCCGTGCAGCAGGATGACGACTGGGTTGCCGTGGCGATGGTGGACATCGACCATTTCAAGCACATCAACGACACCTGGGGACACGATGGTGGCGATGATGCATTGCGCGCCTGCGCCGCCGTGGTCGGCGGCCACGCCCGCCCAGGCGACCTGGTGGCACGCTTTGGGGGCGAAGAGTTCTGCCTGCTGGTACCGGGCCTCGATCCGGACGCCGCTCAAGCCTATTTCGAGGAACTGCGGCGGTCGGTGGCGGCCCTGCGCGTACCCATTGGCGAGCATGCGCTGCAGATGACAGTGAGCGTCGGCGTGTGTTGCCTGCGTGCCGGGCGCGACAGCCTGCATGCATTGATCAGCGAAGCCGACCGCCAGCTGTACCTGGCCAAGGCCGGCGGCCGCGACAACGTGCGCATGGCAGCCCCCGCCACCGCCTGAACCAGAAAAGGGGGACGGAGGACGTTATTTTCAATTAACCACCTCCGTCCCCCTTTTTGGGGGTTTGATCGAGATCAGTGTCGTTTCCGGCATGGACGGCCAGAATCGCCGCCACCGTTACACGGAGCGCGGATATGGCACTGCTGGTCTGGCAGGAAGATCTCAACATCGGCATCGACGTCATCGATCATCAGCACATGCGGATCGTGGAAATGCTCAACCATCTGCACGTGGCGCAACAGGGCCTGCAACGGCTCGCCGTCGCCGAGGTCATCGAAGAGCTTGTGGACTATACGATGTCCCACTTCGCCTTCGAAGAAGAGCTGATGGAGGAAGCGGGCTATCCGTTCTGCGCCGCCCACAAGCGCGTGCACGAGCTTTTCGGCAAGCGTGTGGCCGAGTACCGGTTGCGTTTCCAGGCCGGCGAAGATGTCACCGATGAACTGCGTACCATGCTGTCACGCTGGCTGTTCAACCATATCCGCGGCGATGACAAGGCCTACGCAGACCAGGTGAAACAGCACCTCAACCAGTTCGCCCGCGAGCACCAGGGCGGCAACTGGCTGGGGCGCACACTCAGGCGGATCTTCGGCTGATCAATGCACCCGGCGCTGCAGGGCAAGTAGCGCGCAGATCGTGACCAGTGCGGCCAGGCACAGGTAGTAACCCACCGCGACCAGCCCGAAACGTTCGGCCAGCCAGGTCGCCAGATAGGGCGCCGGTGCCGCGCCAAGGATGCCGGCCAGGTTGAACGACAGCGATGCGCCGGTATAGCGCACTTCCACCGGATAGATCTCGGCAAGGAACGTACCGCAGGGGCCGTAGGTCAGCCCCATGAGGAACAGTCCCAGCGACAGGAACGCCACCACCATCCACGGACTGCCGGCCTGGAACATCGGCGCCAGCAGCACGCCGAACACCAGGATCAGGCCGCTGGCGGTGATCATGGTGCGACGCGTACCCCAGCGATCGCCGTAACGTGCGGAAATGGGGATGCCGGCGGCGAAGAACAGGATCCCGATCATCTGCAGCAGCAGAAACTGTTCGCGACCGTAGCCAAGCGTTGCCGTGCCGTGGCCGAGCGCGAAGACGGTCATCAGGTAGAACAGCACGAACGTGGCGAACGCCCCCAGCGTGCCCAGCACCATCGGCACGAAATGGTGACGCAGCACGGTCCACATCGGCAGCCGGACACGCGCGTGCCGATCCAGCGCCTGCTGGAAATCCGGGGTTTCATGGATGGCCAGACGCACCCACAGGCCGACGCCCACCAGCAGCGCGCTGGCGATGAACGGAATGCGCCAGCCCCAGTGCAGGAAGTCGTCACCAGACAGCGTGCGGCCAAGCAGCAGGAAGATGCCGGCCGAGAGCAGGAAGCCCAGCGGCGCGCCGAGTTGCGGGAACATGCCGTACCAGGCGCGCTTTCCGGGTGGCGCGTTCTCGGTAGCCAGCAGCACCGCCCCGCCCCATTCGCCACCCAGCCCGAGGCCCTGCCCGAAGCGGCACAGCGCCAGCAGCGCCGGTGCCCACAGGCCGATCTGCGCGTGCGTGGGCAGCAGGCCGATCGCCACCGTGGACAGTCCCATCGTCAGCAGCGCGGCGACCAGCGTGGCCTTGCGGCCGATACGGTCACCGAAATGGCCGAACACCGCCGACCCGACCGGCCGCGCGATGAAGGCGACCGCGAACGTCGCCAGAGATTGCAGCATCGCCGCCTTGTCGCTGCTTTCGGGAAAGAACAGGTGCGGGAACACGAGCACCGCAGCCGTGGCATAGATGTAGAAATCGAAGAACTCGATGGTGGTGCCGATCAGGCTGGCCAGCAGCACGCGCTGTGGCGAGTTGGCCGGAACCGGCGAAGACGTGGCAGGAACCGCAGTGGACGACATGGGCAGGATGGCAGGAAGTGAGCTCCCGGATTCTGCCACGCGTTCCGCGCGCATGAACGGATTGGTTTCAGCCGAGACCTCCCGCGGTACGCCGTGCCGATGAAGTCGGTGACGCCGCGCACCGCGGTCCGGCCGACGCGAACGGCTACAATGAGCGGTTCCGCTCCACTGTTCCGCACGCCCATGGACATCATCGTCAAAGAAGAACTGAAGGCCTACATCGACCCGCTCACCGCGGACGAATACGAGGCGCTGGAGCGCAGCATCCTGGCCGAAGGCTGCCGTGACGCGCTGGTGCTCTGGGGCGATGTGCTGGTGGACGGGCACAACCGCCATGGCATCTGCCAGAAGCACGGCCTGCCGTTCACCACGGTGCAGAACACGCGCTTCCAGACCATGGAAGACGTGCACCTGTGGATGATCGAACAGCACCTGGGGCGGCGCAGCGTGTCCGATTTCCAGCGCGGCGAGCTGGCGCTGCGCAAGCGCGAGATCCTGGCCGAGCGCAAGCGCGTAGAACAGGCGCAGCTGCAGCGCGAGAGTGATGGCAGCGCCGAAGGCCCGTCGGATGACCAGGACACCCCACCATGGGAACCGGGGCCCAGGCTGACCCGCGCCGAACTGGCACGCGAAGCGAAACTGAGCAGCAGCCAGATCGGCATGATCGAACGCATCCGCGCGCAGGCGGCGCCGGAGGTGGTGGAAGCGGTGAAGAGCGGACAGCTGTCGATCAGCGCAGCCGCAGCCGTGGCATCGCTGCCGGAGGCAGAGCAGCGCGCCGCCGCGACCGCGGGCAAGGACGAGCTGAAGCAGGCTGCCCGCCGTGCCCGCGAAGCAAGCCGGAAGCCGCGTGCAGCGCGGCCTGAAGCGGAGGAGGAGCAACCGTCGCAGCCCGAAGCTGATGGGGATGAAGCGGACACGCGCGATGCGCAGGTCCTCGCCGCATTGGAGCAGCTGGGCGAGGACGTGCCGGCACTCCGTGCGCGCATCGTCGCACTGAGCCGCGAAAACGAGGCGCTGCGCCGGCAACTGCAGCAGATGCGGTAATGCCTGGGAGAAGGTGGTGCATCAGCCGGGCAGCACCCGGCTCTTCGGGTGTCAACGGCCGCCGACACCACCGCCGGTAGACTGTCGGCATGGATGCTCCCCCTGCCATGACGCCTTCCGATCCCCGCCGCGCGCAGCTGCGGCGCATGAAAGCCATCGCGCTTGGCCTGCTGCTGCTGATGCTGGCCGGTTTCGCCATCAGCCACTGGCAGGGAGAGCGCGGTGCCTGGGCCTGGGTATCGGCCTTCTGTGAAGCGGCTACCGTCGGCGCACTGGCCGACTGGTTCGCCGTGGTCGCCCTGTTCCGCCATCCGCTGGGCCTGCCCATCCCACATACGGCAATCATTCCACGCGGCAAGGAACGCATCGCCGACAGCCTGTCGGTGTTCGTACGCGACCAGTTCCTGGAACCCGGGGCGCTGCTGGCCAAGCTGAAGATATTCGATCCTGCCGCTCGACTGGGCAGCTGGCTTTCCGATCCGCAGCGTGTGCGCATGCTGACCGGCATGGCCCGCGCATGGGCGCTGCAGGCATTGGATTTCTTCGATGAATCAGCCGTGCGACGGCAACTGCATGCGTTCGTGGTGCAGCAGCTGAAGCAGTGGAATGCCGCATCCACCGCCGGCGAGCTGCTCGGTCTGCTGACGGCCGATGGCCGCCACCAGCGCGTGCTGGACGAAGGCCTGCAACGACTGGGACGCTGGCTGGAGCAGCCGGAGGTCAAGGAGCGCGCGTCGCAGTTGATCGTCCGCTACATCCAGCGCGAATGGCCGAAGCTGTCCAGCACCGTCAACTGGATCAAGCCGATCGACGAGATCGGCGACAGCGTGGCCGAGCGCCTGGCCGGCGCGGTGCTGGACGAACTGCAGCAGGTCCTTGCCGACCCTGAGCATCCGCTGCGGCAGGACTACGAACGCTGGCTGGGAGGCTACATCCAGCGGCTGCGCGAAGACCCCGCACTGGCCGAACGCATCGAAACCCTCAAGCAGGAAATGATCGATCACCCTGCGCTGCAGGACTACGTGCAGGGCCTGTGGGCGCGCATCCATGCCAGCCTGCGCGCCGACCTGCAGCGCGAGGATTCGGCGCTGGCCGGCCATCTGGAGCGCGGCATGGCCGGGCTTGGGCGAAGCCTGTCGTCGGATCCTTCGCTTCGCGACGCGCTCAACCAGCACCTGCTGGAGGGCGCGCAACGCCTGACCCTGCGACTGCGCGAAGGCGTCACCACGCATATCGCTCAGACCGTGAAGAGCTGGGATGAACGCCACCTGGTGGAGCAACTGGAACTCAGCGTCGGCCGCGACCTGCAGTTCATCCGTTTCAACGGCACGCTGGTCGGCGGGCTGATCGGCCTGCTGCTGCACGCCGCCACCACCTTCCTGCACGTGTAGCCCGAGCCCGGTTGGGCCCGTGGCCTGGCGCGGCCTTCCGCCGATGGACGGTGCCACGGATGCGTTATCCTCCAGCGCATCGCGTGCCAGGGGGGCGCGTGTGGAGGAGCTCGATGACCCGGATGGTGATGGTGTTTGCGCTATCGGTGCTGGCGCCCAGCGTGCACGCGCAGCGGATCTACAAATGCAGTGACGGGGTACAGGCGATGTACCAGTCCGTTCCGTGTCCGAAGGAACAGGACACCGGCATCAGCCGGCCACTTGCGCGCGATCCACGGCTGACCCCGGCGGAGCGGCAGCGGGTCGTCCGTGAATCCGCGCAGGCCCGCCATTGGGTACGGGAAGGCGCCGGGTATGGGCAGCCGCCGGTGCGTGGCACGGTGATCGACAACATGGTGGACCGCGACGCCTGCGAGAATGCTCGCCTGCGCAGGGAAATGACCGAAATCTTCGGCAACCGGCCGGTTCCGCAACAGCTTGACCAGGAAATCCGTCGCGCCTGCGCAGTGCGCTGATAATCGCGCTTGCGCAATCAAATGAGAATACATATCATTTACTGACTGATGTACGCCCAGCCAGCCTGTGCGGTCCCTCCGGTCCGTTGCCGCCGCCCCGTGTACCACCAAACACATCTGCTGTCCGGATCACGCCCGCAGCAACGATGGGAGTGGCCGCGCCGCGCAGATGCACATGGCCGCACAGGCTGCTTCCATCGCCGGCTTTCTACCTGCATGGAACCGCTCCCATGGCTTCGCACCCCGTCATTCCGCTCCCATCGCTGCTGACTGTCGCCATTGTCAGCCTGCTCGCGTCCCACGCAGCCATCGCCGCTGACGCCCCTGCCGATGCGTCGCCACGCACGCTGGACGCCATCAACGTCACCGCCGATGGCGAGATCGCAGACAGCTATACGGTCAAGCGCGCCAACACCGCGACCAGGCTGGACCTGTCGCTGCGCGAGACCCCGCAGTCGGTCACCGTCATCACCCGCCAGCGCCTGGACGACATGGGACTGTTCGCGCTTTCGGACGTGATGGGACAGGTCACCGGCGTGCATGTGTCGGTGACCGACAGCGAGCGCATAAGTTACGTATCGCGTGGCTACAACATCGACAATTTCCAGGTCGATGGCATGCTCAACACGTTCGGTGGATCGATCAAGACCAACACCGACAGCGTGATCTACGAGCGCATCGAAGTGGTACGCGGCGCCACTGGCCTGACCACCGGCGCCGGCGATCCGTCGGGCACCATCAGCTTCATCCGCAAGCGCCCGACCGACACCCTGCAGATGGGCGCCAATCTGAGCCTTGGCCGCTGGGGCAACCAGCGCCTGGAGGCGGATATCGGCGGACCGGTGGCGCTGGATGGCCGCGTGCGCGCCCGCGTGGTGGCGGCCAAGCAGCAGAGCGACTCGTTCCGCGATGTGTACCGGCTGGACAAGGACGTGTTCTACGGCATCGTGCAGGCCGACGTCAGCGACAGCACCCTGCTGGAGCTGGGTTACGAATACCAGTCCCCGAAGACCACCGGCGTGACTTGGGGCGTGGTGCCGTACTGGGGCGTGGACGGCACACCGGCCAACCTTCCGCGTTCGACCAACCTCTCCGCGTCATGGAGCCAGTGGCCCATCGTGGAAAAGACGAGCTTCGCGCGCATCGAACAGCAGCTTGGCCGTGACTGGTCGCTCAAGGCCAACCTCACCCACGCCGACCGCGAGACCGACGGCAGTGTCTGGTACGGCGCCGCCGGGTATCCGCGGCCGGACGGTACCGGCGTCGTGGCCTACATCTCGCACTTTGCCGAACAGAGCACGATGGATGTGTTCGACGTCAACATCGGTGGACCGTTCCAGCTGTTCGGACGCCGCCATGAACTGGTGTTCGGCTTCGGCCAGTCGCTGCGCAAGAGTGACATTCCGGCCATCGAACAGGGTGACGTGCCCGCCGGCTATGACGAGGTACCGGACTGGCGGAACTGGAGCGGCGACGTGCCGGAACTGCCGATCACCCGCCTGGGTTACCTGGGTTCACAGGACGAGCTGCGCCAGCGCGCGGCCTATGTCGCAGCACGCCTTCAGCTCGCCGATCCGCTGCTCGCCGTGGTTGGCGCGCGTTACGGCAGCTGGGAAACCCGCAAGTGGACCTACACCCATGACGATGCCGGCAACCTCACCGGCACCACGCGCAGCGGATACACGCCGGATGATTCGGTGACGCCCTACGTTGGCCTGGTGTACGACTTCAATCGCGTGCTCAGCGGCTATGTCAGCTACACCGACATCTTCAAGCCCCAGGACTACCGTGACCGCAACAACCAGTACCTGGAGCCGGTGGTCGGCGACATGTGGGAAGCGGGCCTCAAGGCGGAGTTCTTCGATGGCCTGCTCAATGCCTCGGCCGCGGTGTTCGAAGGCGAAAAGGACAATGTGGCCGAGATCGATGACAGCGTACCGCTGAACTCGTTGCCTGACGGCAGTCAGGCCTACCGCTCGACCGGCAAGGGCAACAAGGTCAAGGGCTGGGAGGTGGAAACGCAGGGCAGCATCGGCGAGCAGTGGAACCTGTCGGCCGGTTTCGCGCATACCACCATCCGCAACCAGGCCGGCGTCGCGCAGAACACCACCACCCCACGGGACACCTTCCGCCTCAATGCCAGCTGGCGCCCCGGTGGCATGGACGGCCGTTTCTGGCTGGGCGGCGGGGCCACCTGGCAGAGCGGCATCTGGCGCAACGGCAGCCGGCCCAGCGCCGATTACCTGGTGACCGGCCGCACCGAAGCGGTGCGCTTCGAGCAGGACTCGTTCTACCTGCTGAACCTGTCGGCAGGTTATCGCTTCGACGAGAACTTCAGTGCGCAGCTCAACATCAACAACCTGCTGGACAAGGAGTATTTCAGCAATGTCGGTTTCTACAACGGCGTGTACTGGGGCGAGCCGCGCAATGTCCGCCTGACGCTGCGCTGGAAACTCTGACCGTGCTTTCGATGCTGCCGGTACCGCCGGCGGCGGGCCATGGACGGCCCTGTTGCGGCTCGCATCGCCGCGCCACTCCTACCCCGTAACGCAACGCAGGATCATCGTGGACCGCTCGCCTCCTTCCGCCAGCACCTCCCCCCGCCTTCCCTTCCGCGCACGTTCGCGGGCTTTCCTCACGCACCCGCGCTGGGGCGTGCTCTCGCGCAGCATGGCGGCAATCTTCGGTGGCTACGCGCTGGCCGCGGTCACCAGCGTGTTCTGCGCGGTGGCGTTGCCTGGCGAACGTGGCCAGACCGTGCTGACCGGCATGCTGGTGGCCATCGTGGTGGCGGCATGCGCGGCACTGTGGGCATTCGCCACCCGTACCGCGTTGCGGGCGTGGATGGGCATCGTGCTGCCGACGCTGCTGCTGGCGGCCATCGCACGTGCACTGGGAGCCTGGGCATGAAGAACGGATTCCGCCAGTCAATGGCCTGGCTGCATACATGGACCGGCCTGTTGGTGGGCTGGCTGCTGCTGCTGATCTTCATGGCCGGCACCGCCAGTTACTACCGCGAGGAAATCAGCCGCTGGATGCGTCCGGAGCTACCTGCCAGCACCGTGGGCACCGATGTTGCCGCAGAGCGTGCCGTGCATTTTCTGCAGGAACATGCCGGCAATGCAGAGACCTGGTTCGTGACCCTGCCCGACCCGCGCAATCCGGCCATGCGCCTGTTCTGGCGCAACCCCGAATCGATGGTCAAGCCGCCCGCCGAAGGCGAAAAACGGAGGCGGCGTGGCGGCGGACGCTTTGGCGATGCCACCGTGGACCCGAACACCGGCGAGACGCTGCAGGCGCGGGAAACACGCGGTGGCGACTTCTTCTACCGCCTGCATTTCGACCTGCATTACATCCCGGTGCTGTGGGCACGCTACCTGGTGGGGTTCTGCGCGATGTTCATGCTGGTGGCGATCATCACCGGCGTCATCACCCACAAGAAGATCTTCAAGGACTTCTTTACCTTCCGCCCGGACAAGGGCCTGCGCTCATGGCTGGATTTCCACAACGTCAGCGCGGTGATGGCACTGCCTTACCACGCCATGATCACCTACACCGGCATCGTGACCTTGATGGTGATGTACCTGCCGTGGGGCATCAAGGTGGCCTATCCGCAGGATGAAGCCGCGTTCTTCAGCGAAGCCTTCGGTGGCCTGCCGGAGGTATCGGCCCCCGCGCAAGGGCGCGCCGTCGCGCTGCCGGTCCGGCAGCTGCTGGACAGCGCGCGGCTGCACTGGAAGGGCGCCGACGTGGCGGGCTTCAGCGTGACCAGCCCGGGCGCGGCCAACGCGGTGATCGACATCCGCCAGCGCGATGGCAGGCGACTGTCCAACGACACCCCCGCGCTGCGCTACGACATGGTCAGCGGCAGGCTGGTGCAGGAAAGCCCGTCCGCGGGCGGTGCCACCGCCACGCGTGGCGTGATGTATGGCCTGCACCTGGCGCGTTTCGCGGATTGGGGGCTGCGCGCGTTGTTCTTCCTGTCCGGGCTGGCCGGCTGCCTGATGGTTGCCAGCGGCGTGGTGCTGTGGGCGGTGAAGGAACGCCCAAAACATGCGAAAAGTGGCAGGACGGGTTTCGGGCTGCGCCTGGTGGATGCGCTGAACATCGGCGCGGTGGCTGGCCTGCCGATCGCGTTCGCAGCGTATTTCCTCGGCAACCGCCTACTTCCGCTGGACATGGCCGCGCGCGCCGACGCGGAGGTCTCGGTGTTCTTCCAGGCATGGGGCGCTGCGCTGCTGGCTGCGTTCGTGTGGCCGAAGCGGATGATGTGGGCGTGGCAGCTGTACCTTGGTGCGGCGCTGTTCGCGCTGCTTCCCGTGGTCAATGCGCTGACCACGCATGTGCACCTGGGGGTGACCCTCCGCTCCGGGGACTGGGTACTGGCAGGCTTCGATCTGACCATGCTGGCCTTCGGCGCGATGCTGGCAATGTGCGGATGGCGCATGCAGCGCTGGACGCCACCACTGAGCGCGGCGGACAGGAAAAAGCGGCAGGCGGCCACAACCGCTGCCAGTGCGGAGGCCGGCGCATGATGATGCTCGCGCTTGGCCTGTCGTTCTCTGGATTCACCGCGCTGTCGCTGGCGATGGAAAGGCATCAGCAGGCGTTGAAGGGAGCGAAGGCCGCACCGCCTGCGCGACGCCGGCTGTGGTCGCTGCTGGGGTGGGTGCTGCTGGCGGCGGCCTTCGCGGCCTGCGTGGCCGGCCATGGCTGGGGTCTCGGACCAGTGCTTTGGCTGGGCGCGCTGACGCTGGCCGGCCTGCTGCTGGCGTTCGGGCTGTATCCGTGGCGGCCGGCGTGGATAGCCCCGCTGGCATGGGTGTTGCCAGTGATTGGACTGGCCGCGATATTCCTGTAGCGCCGGGCCATGGTCGATTGAACGATCCGGTAGAGCCGACCCATGGTCGGCTGTCCTTGGCGCAGCCGATCTTGGATCGGCTCTACCCACGCTGCGGAACCCACACGCTCACACGCGGCGCAGTTCCCATGCACGGTGGATGCGTGCGTTGCGCTCGAAATCCGGGCCGATCGTGCGCGGGCTGATCTCGCGGCAGCGGGCGAACGCCGCGATCGCGTTCTCTTCCAGCTTGAAACGACGGAAGTTGTTGGAGAAATACAGCACGCCATCCGGCGTCAGCCGGGCGACCGCCGCACGCAGCAGGCGCAGCTGTTCGCGCTGCACGTCGAAGTCCTCCGCGCGCGCCGAATTGGAGAACGTCGGCGGATCACAGAAGATCACGTCGTACTGGCCTTCATCTGCCTCCAGCCAGGCCATCGCGTCGGCCTGCACCAGCAGGTGCTGGTTGCCCCCCTGCCCGTTCAGCGCCAGGTTGTCGTAACACCACTGCAGATAGGTCGCCGAAAGGTCCACGCTGGTGGTGCTGGCCGCGCCGGCCACGGCGGCCTGCACGCTGGCCACGCCGGTGTAGCAGAACAGGTTGAGGAAGTGCTTGCCGCGTACCTGGTCTGCCATGATCCGGCGCAGGGGGCGATGATCCAGGAACAGGCCGGTGTCCAGATAATCGAACAGGTTGACCCGCAGCAGCGCATTGTTCTCCTGCACCACCACGAACTCATCGCGCTTTTCGAAGCGGCCGTACTTGCTGCCGCCCTTGCCGCGCTCGCGCGATTTCAGCGCCACCTGCTCCGGCGGTACCTGGAACACCTCGCGCGCGGCTGCCAGCAGTTCATTGCGGCGGCGGCGCACATCGTTTTCCGGAATGGTCGCCGGTGCGGCGTATTCCTGCACATGCAGGAAGGTACGGCGTTGCCCGCCGTCCTCTTCATACACGTCGATGGCAGCGGCATATTCCGGCAGGTCGGCGTCGTAGGCGCGGTAGCAGCTGACCTGCTCGCGCGCGCGCCAGCTCTTGAATTTCTTCAGGTTCTTGCGGATGCGGTTGGCCACCATCTGCGCGCCTTCGCTGAGCTCGCGCGGGACGGCCGGGTCGCGCCGTGGCACGGCCACCGGATCACAGACGATCAACGTGCATTCCAGCGCACCATTGAACATCTGGTACTTCTTTCCTGCGCGCAGGCCGGTGGCGAAGGCCAGTTCCGCGTCGCCGCACAGCAGGCTGGCGCGCCATTGCGGCACGGCGGCCTGCAGCGCATCCCCCAGCCGGCGGTACAGCGCCGGATCGGCGGCCAGGCGCTCGTCGTAAGGCGGATTGCAGACCACGCAGCCGATCTCCTGCGGCGGCGCCTGCAGTTCGGCGACATCCGCGCGGGTGAAGGTGATGGCATGGGCGACGCCCGCCACTTCGGCGTTCTCGCGCGCCGCCGCTATCGCCTGCGGATCGATGTCGCTGCCGAAGATCACCGGCCGCAGCGCGGCCAGACCGGCCTGTTCGCGTTCACGGGCTTCGGCCAGCAGCGCCTTCCAGGCGGCCTTGTCGAACCCCAGCCAGCGGCTGGGCGGCAGGCTGCCATGGCGCATCAGCCCGGGCGCCACA
Organism: Pseudomonadota bacterium; assembly: GCA_023430045.1. Taxonomy (GTDB): domain Bacteria; phylum Pseudomonadota; class Gammaproteobacteria; order Xanthomonadales; family Xanthomonadaceae; genus Stenotrophomonas. The sequence goes on from JAEZCF010000056.1 coordinate 102,637, forward strand.
TCGGCGGCCATCAACGCGCCTTCGATCAACAGCGTGCCGCTGCCGCACATCGGATCCAGCAGACCACCGCCGGCCGCATGCAGGCGCGGCCACTGCCCGCGCAGCAGCAGCGCCGCGGCAAGGTTTTCCTTCAGCGGCGCCTCGTGCGCGGCACCGCGCCAGCCACGGCGATGCAGCGGACCGCCGCCCAGGTCGATGGAAATGGTCGCCCGTCCCTTGCGCAGCGACAGGTTGACGCGCACGTCGGGCAGATCGGTATTGACCGACGGACGTTCCAGTCCCTCATCGCGCATGCGGTCCACGATGGCGTCCTTGATCCGCTGCGCCGCAAAACGTGCATGGGTGATCGTGTCGCCGGACACATGCGCGTCCACCGCAAGCGTCATCTCCGGCCTGAGCTGTTCCTGCCACGGCAACGCGCGCACGCCGTCGTACAGGGCCTGTTCGTCGGGACATTCGAACTCCGTCAGGGGCCACAGCACACGGCTGGCCAGCCGCGACCACAGCACGATGCGCTGTGCCTGGGCCAGCTCGCCCTCGGCGTTGACACCAGCGATGGTTGCAGTGGCCCTGGCAAGGCCCAGCGCCGACAGTTCGTCGGCAAGCAGGTATTCCAGGCCCTTGGCGCAGGAGACGAAGAAATTCACGGGATCGGTTTCGCAGGTCGGGCGGCCGCGGTCACGGCGCAGGAACGGACAGGCCCACGCGTGGGGCCCGCACCCATGCCGGCGGCACGGGAGGGCCTATTGTAGTCGCTGGCGGGCCGGGCGGCCGGAACCACGGCCGCGCGGATCACAGCCGTTGCAGCAGCGCCTCGAATGCGCGTGCCGACGCCTCCACGTGGTTGGCCAGGCGATGACCATCGTCCACCAGCAGCAGGCTGGCCGAACGTGCCCTGGCCCACGCGATGACCTCCGTCGCCGGAATCAGCTCATCGTGCCAGGCATGCACCACGCTGGTCGGTATCGGCGCTGCATCCAGCGCCGGCATCGGACCCATGGTGGTCGGCGGCACCATCAGGAACAGTCCGTGCACCGGCACCTGCAGCGACGCGATCGCCGAGATGTAGGCGCCCAGGCTGGAACCTGCCAGCACCACCGGCCCCCGCGATGCAGCGGCCTGGGCCAGGATGACCAGACGCTGCAGCCGGGCGGGCACGTCGCCGACACGACTGACGGCACTGCAGGCATCAAGGTCGGTGAAATCAGGGCGTTCGTGGCTCCAGCCGAGGCGCCCGGCCACATCCGCCAGGGCGGTGACCTTGGTGGCGTCGGGGCCGCTTTCAAAGCCATGGGAGAGGATGCAGTGGCCGCGGCTCATGCGGGCACCTGCGAGTCAAGAACGGGATTGCGGTCCATCGCGCAATGCTAGCATCCACCGATGCCGAACCTGTTGCTTCCCGACCTGCGGATCCAGCCACTGCCCTACCATGACCTGCTTGCCGAGCGTGCGCCGGATTCGCTGGACATGGTGGTCGTCCACTGCACCGAGCTGCCTGACCTGGCCATGGCCCGGGAGTATGGCGAGCGCCCCCTGTATGCCGATGGCAGCGGCAACAGCGGGCACTTCTACATCGACCGCGACGGCCACGTGCTGCAGTACGTGGCACCCGAGCGCGTGGCGCACCACGTGCGTGGATGCAACGAACGCACCATCGGCATCGAACTGGTCAACATCGGCCGTTACCCGCACTGGTTCGACAGCCGCCACCAGGCGATGGACGCACCCTACCCGCAGGCGCAGATCGACGCGCTGGTGCGCCTGCTGCAGGCGCTGTGCCTGCGCTATCCCTCGCTGGGCCAGGTGGCCGGGCATGACCAGCTGGACCTGGAACAGGTGCCCGCCAGCGATGATCCCGGCCTGCGCGTGGCGCGCAAGCGGGATCCCGGTCCCTTGTTCCCATGGCAGTACGTGCTTGCGCGCGTCCCCCTGGCACCGCTTGCCGGTGAGCCGCGCTGATGCTGTGCCGGCCGATGGCCGGTACGGGAGCGGGCGCTAGCCGGCGGCCACCGGACGGCTGCGGTCGCTGACCCAGCCGCTCCACGAATCGGCATACACGCGGGCACCCGACAGCCCTGCGACTTCCATCGCCAGCAGCAGGTGGCAGGCGGTGACACCTGAGCCGCACATCACCACGACCTGCGATGGATCGTGGGTGCCGATCAGCGGCTGCAGTTCCGCGCGCAGTTCATCGGCCGGACGCAGGTGCCCATCCTTCACGTTCAACGCGAATGGGCGGTTCACCGCGCCCGGCACATGGCCGGCTACCGGGTCCAGCGGCTCCACCTCGCCACGGAAACGCTCGCTGGCGCGCGCATCCAGCAGCCAGCCCGGCGCCTGTTCCAGGCGTGCGGAAAGCTCATCCACACGGGCTATTCCGCGTTCGTTGAAACGCCCCGGATAGGCCGGCAGCGCAGCGACTTCAGCGACCGCGGTGACCAGCGGCAGACCGGCCTGCTGCCATGCCGCCAGCCCGCCATCCAGCACCGCAACCTGCGTGTGGCCGATGAGCCGCAGCAGCCACCACAGACGCGCGGCGGCCATGCTGCCGTCGCCAGCGTCATACACCACCACCTGGGTATCAGGGGCGATGCCCCAGCGTCCCAGGGTTGCCGCGAAGGCATCGCTTTCCGGCAGCGGATGGCGCCCGTGTCCCTGTCTGCGAAGGTCGGACAGATCGTGATCGAGATCGGCATGCACGGCGCCGGGCAGATGGCCGGCGGCGAACTGCCCGGCAACGGACCGCGGATCGGCCAGCGAGGCACGTGCATCGACCAGTCGCACAGCACCGGACGCGGTGGCGCGTGCATCCACCACGCGTACGTCCGCGCCATCCAGCACGGCAGCCAGTGAATCGACATCCACCAGGGTGGTCCAGGGAGGTGCGGCGATGCTCATTCGAGTTGCTCCAGGCGGCGGCGCAGGTTGTACAGGATGGCCGCGGTCGCACCCCATATGCGCTGCCCCGGCCAGGTGTATTCCAGCACGTGGCGCACGCGGCCACGGTGGGTGATATCCACGTGGCGCAGGTTGTCCGCGCTCATCAGGTACTCCAGGGGGACTTCGAACACGTCGGCGACCTCGTCGGGCGAAGGCACCGGAGTGAACCCCGGATCGACCACCGCGACCACCGGCGTGACGCGATAACCGGTGATGGTCACGAAGGGGTCCAGATAACCCAATGCCTCCACCTGCGCGGCCGGCAGCGCGATTTCCTCGGCACTTTCGCGCAGCGCGGCGGCCACCGCGTCGGCATCATCCGCTTCGGTACGCCCCCCCGGGAAACCGACCTGGCCACCATGCTGGCGCAGTGTTTCGGTGCGGCGCGTCAGGATCACCTGGGCGCCGTTCGCGCGCGGCACGATGCCGGCCAGCACCGCCGCTTCCACCAGAGGACCGCGCGGAAGCAGATCGGCCAGTTCGCTGCGATTCCAGCCGTCGCCCGCCGGTGGGCTATCCAGTGGATGCAGCGCGCGCATCAGCCGTGCATGGTCGGCCAGCGGACCGCGCAGTACCTGCCGCAGCTGGTCGCGCAGCGGCAGGCGGCGATGCAGGATGTGGTTGCGCTCGTGGTCGCTCATCGACGACCACCGGGCGATTTCATCGATATGGCGCAGGCATCCGATGCAGGACCGGTGAAGGTCCAGCGTACAGAGGCCGACGCAGGGACTGGGAACCGCACGCGTCGCTTCTTCCGTCGTTCTCACCCGCTTACCTTAACGCGAACGGCAGCCCTGTGCCGGGCACGAAAAACGCGCCGGCACAGGGCACCGGCGCGTCGGGTTTCCGCATCCTTCAAGTGGACATGCGCCGACCGGACAGCAGCCGGACAGAGCCCGGCTTTACTTGACGCTGACCAGCTTGATCTCGAACTGCACAGCCACGTTCGGCGGGAACGGGGTGCGCGGGTCGGCGCCGTACGCCTGTTCCGGCGGCAGCGTGACTTCCCACTTCGAGCCGGCCGGCATCTGCAGCAGGGTCTCGCGCATGGCCTTCATCTCGACTTCGCTCAGCTTCATCGAGGGGATCTTCTGGGCCGGACGGGCTTCCGTGGGGCGCTGGCCGTACGGGAACGGGCCGGCAACTTCCAGTTCCACGTTGCTGGCCTGGGTCGGCTTGGCGCCCTTGCCGGCTTCGATCACGCGGTACTGCACGCCGCTGGCAAGCGTCTGCACACCGGCCTTGCCCTTGTTCTCGGTGAGGAACTGGGTGCTCTTGGTCTTGTTTTCGGCAGCAGCCTTGTCGTACTCGGCCTTGGCAGCCTGCGCACGACCCTGCTCGCGCTTCTGGAATGCTTCAACCGCCGGCTTCAGCTGGTCGGCGGTTATCGCCGGCTGCTTCTTGGCGTAGGCATCCTGCAGGCCCTTCACCACCGAGTTGATGTCCAGCTGCTCACCGCGACCGGTCAGCTCCGCCAGGTTGTTGCCGTAGTCGTAACCGAAGTAGTAGCTCAGCTTGCCCTTTTCGGACGAAACGTCTTGGGCGAAGGCATTGCCCGTCAGGGCCAGGGCCGCGACGGCGACCGCGATAGAACGCAACTTCATCAAACAATTCTCCAGGGGGGGTAACTCAGGGCACTGTTCGCCGCCCTGAGGCGACGGGTTAGGATAGCCGTCGCACGATGGAACCGCTACTGACTACGGGAGCTTTGACCTGACTGCGTTTCAAGAGTTCAACGTCACTTTTTTTTAACGTTATGGAGCATTCCGTGGCCGAAATTCCGACCGTCTCCCCCTGCCCGGGCGCCACGCGACGCGCCGCGGCGGCGTGCCGGAGGGGGCGGACACCGGCCGACAGCCTGCTTTCCCGGCGTGGCCCACCGCTCCGCACGGGCATTATGCGACACCGGTCGCCCCTGCGCACGTCGCCACGCCTGCCGATCGTCCCCGCCGCCGCTGGCGGCCTGCGGTCCGGGTCGCTCGCTGCCCTGGCCGGGGTATCCCGATAGATGGCACGTCAGGTGGCACGCTGTCCCGACCCCGTCGAGCTGTTCGCGCGGCTGCAGGCCGACGACCTCGACGGCGCCCTGCAGGCGGGGTTGATGGCCTATGTACCCCTGCCGGCCGATGACCGTTGCGTTGCGGGCCATCCGGACCTTCCGGCACGCCTGCAGCAGGCCCAGCAGCAGCTGCGCAGTGCCTGGGACGCCCGCGAACGGCATCGCGCACGTGCGGTGCGGCTGGCACGGCGCGAGGCCGAACGCGACGCGCGCCGTGCGCCGC
>JAEZCF010000060.1 GCA_023430045.1 Pseudomonadota bacterium
CGCTGCCGCTGCGGGCGCTTCGGGTGCCGCTGCAAGCGGCAGGTTCGGCTGCGCCGGAGCACTGGTTTCGGCGGCGGCCGGAGCGGCTGCCTTGCTCACGCGGGGCTTGCGCACGCGCTTTTCGGCGGGCGCGTCGGCGCTGCCGGTTTCGGAAGTGTTATCGGACAAGAGCGTAATTCCTCGCTTGAAGGTGCGAGCGCCCCGCGGGGGCGGCGAACGAAGGGAAAGGGGTCTGGAGGAAACTGCATCCAGAGGTGCGGCACGCGAACGCGGCCGGATGTATCGACACTATCATCGGCGCGCGGCGCCGCGCAAGAGGGCGGGACGCCAGCGTTCATGCGGCTGGCGCCGCCGGATTGCAATGACCGCGATCCGCAAGGCCCCGGCGAAGCCCCTGCTTCCATTGGAGCCGGGGCGGGAGCAGGAGCCGAAGAAACCTGAGGGACGTCGCTGATGGACCGGGCCGACCCTTGGGTCGACTCTCCACTCAGGCCAGTTCAGGCCGGCAGGGTCAGCTTACAGCGCCTTGTCCAGCAGGGCGGCCAGCTGGGCCTTGCCCACCGCGCCGATCTGCTCGCCGACCTTTTCGCCGCCCTTGAAGACGACCAGGTAAGGGATGGAACGGACGTGATACTTCACCGCCAGATCGCGCTCCTGGTCCACGTTGACCTTGACCACCCTGGCGCGGCCTTCGTAGGCGTCGGCCAGTTCGTCCAGCGCAGGGGCGATCATCTTGCACGGGCCGCACCATTCGGCCCAGAAATCGACCAGTACCGGCTCGGCGGAGTTCAGTACGGTGCTTTCGAAATCAGCGGTGCTGACATGTACAACCTTGTCGCTCATCTTGGTTTCTCGTCTTGTGGTGCACCCGGCGGCGGCCGGAGGCAGGGACTGGACCTGGCCAGAGTGGCGTGGCCCGTGTCGCTGCCTCGTGGAGAACCACGGTGCGTTCGGAGGGATGCCTGGACGCTCACGGCCGGCAGTTTACGCCTATTGGCGAGTCGCATCGGATGCCGGCTGGAACCCAGCGTATCGTGATCGCGGCGAAGCGCGGTATGTGTCGGATTTCACTGTCCTTCGTGAAATAGGGGTGCCGGCAGAGGAATGCCAGCCGGACACGCGTGGACATTCACGTCCTGTCCGGGTGTATGAGGGTTGGCAGATCAAGGCGTCTCCCGGGTTGGTGAGACGGCCCATTCCGGTTTGGCGTCCCGAGTGCGCTAAACTGCGCCATTGAGCGGCGTGAGCGAACCCTTGGGTTCCGGCCCGCAGACCCGCCGCAGGGGCCGCAGTTTGCGACGGAGCCCCCAAGACGATGCCGAGCCGCCCGATTCCAGGTGGCGGCCAGACCAAGACGGACCCATGAGCGACAAACCGCTGACTGATTTGACCTTTTCCTCCTTCGATCTGCACCCGGCGCTTCAGGCCGGTCTTGAAGGAGCCGGATTCACCCGCTGCACCCCCATCCAGGCCCTGACCCTGCCGGTCGCACTGGCCGGTGGCGACGTCGCCGGCCAGGCGCAGACCGGCACCGGCAAGACGCTGGCCTTCCTGGTGGCGGTGGTGAACCGCCTGCTGAGCCGGCCCGCACTGGCCGACCGCAAGCCGGAAGATCCCCGTGCGCTGATCCTTGCGCCGACCCGCGAACTGGCCATCCAGATCCACAAGGATGCGGTGAAGTTCGGTTCCGACCTCGGCCTGCGCTTCGCGCTGGTCTACGGCGGCGTGGATTACGACAAGCAGCGCGAGATCCTGCAGCAGGGCGTGGACGTGATCATCGCCACCCCGGGGCGCCTCATCGACTACGTCAAGCAGCACAAGGTGGTCTCGCTGCATGCCTGCGAGATCTGCGTGCTGGACGAAGCCGACCGCATGTTCGACCTGGGCTTCATCAAGGACATCCGCTTCCTGCTGCGCCGCATGCCCGAGCGCACCACGCGGCAGACCCTGCTGTTCAGCGCCACGCTCAGCCACCGCGTGCTGGAGCTGGCCTACGAACACATGAACGAGCCGCAGAAGCTGGTCGTGGAAACCGAATCCATCACCGCCGCGCGCGTGCGCCAGCGCATCTACTTCCCGGCCGATGAAGAGAAGATCCCGCTGCTGCTGGGCCTGCTGTCACGCAGCGAAGGCGCGCGCACCATGGTGTTCGTCAACACCAAGGTGTTCGTCGAACGCGTTGCCCGCGCCTTGGAAAAGGGCGGTTACCGGGTCGGCGTGCTGTCCGGCGACGTGCCGCAGAAGAAGCGTGAGAGCCTGCTCAACCGCTTCCAGAAGGGCCAGCTGGAAGTGCTGGTGGCCACCGACGTGGCCGCACGCGGCCTGCACATCGACGGCATCAAGTACGTCTACAACTACGATCTGCCGTTCGACGCCGAAGACTACGTGCACCGCATCGGCCGCACCGCCCGCCTGGGCGAAGAGGGCGATGCCATCAGCTTTGCCTGCGAACGCTATGCGATGAGCCTGCCGGACATCGAGGCCTACATCGAACAGAAGATTCCGGTGGAGGCGGTGACCAGCGAAGTGCTGACCCCGCTGCCGCGTCCGGAACGCCCGGCTCCGGCCGTTGGCGAGGAAGGCGAAGAGAACGAGAGCGTTGGCCAGATCTTCCGCGAAGCGCGCGAAGCCCGTGCCGCCGAGGAAGAACGTCGTGGCGGAGGCCGTGGCGGCCGTCCGGGTGCTGGCAGTGGACGTGGTGAACGCCGCGAAGGCGAGCGTCGCCCGCGCGGACCGCGCAAGCCGCGCGTGGAAGGTGAGCAGGTTGCCGTCGAAGGTGCCGCGACCACGGCGGCCAATGGGGCTTCCGAAGTGCAGCAGGCCGCGCGCCCGCCGCGTGCCGAAGGTGCCAGTGACGTGGCGCTGGAAAGTTCCGAGCGCAAGCCGCGCAAGCGCCGTCGCCGTCGCAACGGCCGTCCGCTGGAAGGCGCGGAGGCGACGGCCAACGGCGCCTCGGCACCGGGCACGTCCAGTGCGCCGCGTGGGCCGGTACAAGTGACCGCGCGTCCCGTGCGCGTGGATCCCAGCGAATCGTTCCTGACCCGCATCGGCCGCAAGATCCGCCGCATGCTGGCGGGCAGCTGACCGACGCCGCCGATCGATCGTCCCCGGATTTTGCGGGGACGGTGTTGCCGGCCAGCGGCCGGCACTACCGATCAACCGATCAGCCCGACCGATCAGCCGGACCGTCTCCACGCCGTCGCGTCGCTCCTGCATAATCAAGGCATGAGCGTCCTGCGTTTCGACAATGTCAGCAAACAGTACGCCGGTGGCCACCAGGCGCTGACCGATGTCAGCTTCGATGTGGCACCCGGCGAAATGCTGTTCGTCACCGGCCACTCCGGTGCCGGCAAAAGTACCCTGTTGAAGTTGATCCATCTCGACGAACGGCCCAGCCGCGGCGCGGTGGTATTCAACGACCGCAACCTGCTGAAGGTGCGGGGGGGCGACGTGCCGCGCCACCGCCGCGACGTGGGCGCGGTCTACCAGGACCATCGCCTGCTGATGGATCGCAGCATTTCCGAAAACGTCGCGCTGCCCTTGATCCTGCGCGGCACCCGCCGCGGCGATATCGCCAAGCGCGTGCGCTCGGTGCTTGAACGCATGGGCCTGGGCCACCGCGAGAAAGCGTTGCCGTCGCAGCTGTCGGCCGGCGAACAGCAGCGCGTTGGCATCGCGCGCGCCATCGTCGGTGAGCCGACCCTGCTGGTGGCCGATGAGCCCACCGGCAACCTGGACCCCACGCTTGCCGCAGAAATCATGGCGTTGTTCGCCGAACTGCCGTCGCGCGGCACCAGCGTCCTGGTCGTCAGCCATGACCTGGCACTGCTGCGGCGCATGCGCAAGCGCGTGCTGATCCTGGACCATGGCCGGCTGGTCGATGACATCTCGCCACAGGACCTGGCCGAATGAGCACGTCCCCGGAACGCAGCACCAACACGTCGGCCAGCGCGCCATCGCGCATCGGCATCTGGTGGCAGCATCACCTGCACAGCGTGGTCTTCAGCCTCGGGCGGGCGTGGCGCAAGCCGTGGGCCACGCTGCTCACGGTGATGGTCATGGCGCTGGCGCTGGCGCTGCCGCTGGGCATGTCGATCGCGCTGGACAACCTCAAGCATTTCACCGGCAGCGTGCAGCAGTCGCGTGACATCAATCTGTTCCTGAAAACGGACCTGGACGCGGCGGCCGCCAGGGCGCTGGCCGACGAGCTGCGCGGACGCGATGACGTTGCGGCGGTACAGCTGCGCACGCCGCAGGAAGGACTGGACGAGCTGCGCGAGAACGCGGGCCTGGGCGATGCCATCGATGCGTTGCAGGACAATCCGCTGCCCAGCCTGCTGGTGATCACCCCGGCGGCAGAAACCGACGATGCACGCCTGGCGCGCGCGCTGGAAGGCCTGCCGCAGACCGACCTGGTGCAGCACGATGCGTTGTGGCGTACGCGCCTGGATGCCTGGCTGGCATTCGGATCGCGGCTGGTGCAGGTGCTTTCGGTGCTGCTGGGGCTGGGTGCGGTGCTGGTGGTGGGCAACACCGTGCGGCTGGACATCCAGGCGCGTCGCGAGGAAATCGGTGTGCTGCAGCTGCTGGGTGCCAGCGACGGCTTCATCCGCCGCCCGTTCCTGTATCTCGGTGCGTGGTACGGGCTCGGTGCGGGCTTGGTCGCGCTGGGCCTGATCGCCGCCGCCGGCGCCGCGCTTGCCGTGCCGCTCGCGCAGCTGTCGCAGAGCTACGCCAGCCCATTCGCCCTGAAGGGGCTCGACCTGCTGCACTCGTCCATCGTACTGCTGGCCATCGTCGTGGCCGGCTGGCTTGGCGCGTGGCTGGTCACCGGGCATTTCCTGCGCCAGACCCGCCCCACTGAAACCTGAGGCCCGCATGCAGCAACAGGCACTCAAGCACCTGCACGACGTTGCCCCACGGGTGATGGTGGTCGATGGCTCCCGGCTGGTGCGCAAGCTCATCGCCGATGTGCTGCGACGCGATCTTCCCGGCGTCCAGATGGTGGGCTGCGCCAGCATCGAAGAGGCGCGCGAGGCGTTGCAGGACGGCCCGGTGAACCTGGTCACCACCTCGCTTTCCCTGCCCGATGGCGATGGTCTGGGACTGGCCAGGATGGTCCGCGAAGCGGCGGGTCAGGCCTACGTGCCGGTGATCGTCGTCTCCGGAGAGGCGCAGGCCCACCTGGAACAGCGGCGCTTCACCGACGATGTCACCGATTATTTCGACAAGTCGCTGGGCCATGATGCACTGGCCACTTTCATCCGTGGCTATGTACAGCCGGCCGCCATTCCCGGTGCCACTGTGCTGTATGTCGAAGACAGTCGCGTGGTGGCCGAAGCGACCAAGCGCATGCTTGAACGCCAGCAGCTGAAAGTGGTGCATGTGATGACGGCCGAGGAGGCATTCGCACTGCTCACCGCCGAATCGCTCGGGCGCACCCAGCATCGCATCGATCTGGTGCTGACCGACGTCACGCTCAAGGGCGAGCTCACTGGCCGCGACGTGGTCGAGCGTGTGCGTGTGGATTTCGGCTATGGCAAGCGCCGGCTGCCGGTGCTGGTGATGACCGGCGACGGCAATCCCCGCAACCAGACCGTGCTGTTGCAGGCCGGTGCCAACGACCTGGTACTGAAGCCGATCGAAGAGCGCCTGCTGGTCACCAAGGTGCTGTTCCAGCTGCGGCTGGCGCGCCTGGATCAACGGTCGCTGATGTCGTGAGCGAAGCGGCTTCTTCGAAGATCCAGCTGGAAGAAAGCTGGAAGGCCCATGTCGGCGACTGGCTGCTGCAGCCGCAGATGCGCGAGCTGTCGGGCTTCCTGCGGGAGCGCAAGGCCAGTGGCGCGGCGGTGTTCCCGCCGGGCCCGCAGATCTTCGCCGCGTTCGATGCCACGCCGTTCGATACGGTGAAGGTGGTCATCCTGGGGCAGGACCCGTACCACGGGCGCGGCCAGGCGCATGGCCTGAGTTTCTCGGTACTGCCGGGCGTGCCGGTGCCGCCATCGCTGCTCAACATCTACAAGGAGATCGAGCGCGACCTCGATATTCCCCGCCCGGACCATGGCTGCCTGTTGCCCTGGGCGCAGCGTGGCGTGCTGCTGCTCAATGCGGTGCTGACGGTGGAAGAGGGCAAGGCCGGCGCGCATCAGAAGCGTGGCTGGGAAGGATTCACCGATCACGTGGTGGAGACCTTGAACCGGGAGCGCGAAGGCCTGGTCTTCATGCTGTGGGGCAGCTATGCGCAGCAGAAGGGCAAGGTGATCGATACGCGCCGCCACCGGGTGTTGAAGGCCCCGCATCCCTCGCCGCTGTCGGCGCACCGGGGATTTCTGGGCTGTGGGCATTTTTCGGCCGCCAATGAGTATCTGCAGCGCCGCGGGCAGGTGCCCATCGACTGGTCCCTGCCGCCACGGTCGCAGTTGCCGGTGTGATGGCCGTCAAGCCTGGATGCGGAGCCAGGCAGCGCCCGCCGCCGTTCAGCTGAATATCGGGCAACCTCTTTCACCTGAACAGGGCGATCGCGCGTGTCGTTCAGCAGGATATGACGCCTCCTGGAGCTGTTTTTACGGTTATATGGTTGATTTCATTGGTTAAATTGCGTCATGCCCAAGCACTCGCCACTGTCACCAAATCGCGGTACGGTATCCGGGTACTTGGCGCCATTGTTCTGCAGCCGGAACACTGGAACTTTTTCTACCTTTAGCAGTCCAACAACCGGACTGCTAAGATGAGACCCATGAGCCAGAACACCTCTACTGCCCTTGTGGTAAACAATCTCCCGATTCCCAGTGCGCTCGGTTCGCTGGACGCCTACATCGGTGCCGTGCACCAGATTCCGGTGCTGTCGGTCGATGAAGAGCAGGACCTGGCGCGTCGTTTCCGCGACGACACCGATCTGGACGCGGCCCGCGAACTGGTGCACTCGCACCTGCGCTTCGTGGTGCATGTGGCCCGCGGTTACAACGGCTACGGCCTTGCGCTGGGCGACCTCATCCAGGAAGGCAACATCGGCTTGATGAAGGCCGTGAAGCGCTTCGACCCGGACATGGGCGTACGCCTGGTGTCCTTCGCCGTGCACTGGATCCGTGCCGAGATGCACGAGTTCATCCTGAAGAACTGGCGCATCGTGAAGGTCGCCACCACCAAGGCGCAGCGCAAGCTGTTCTTCAACCTGCGCAAGTCGAAGAAGCGCCTGGGCTGGATGAACGCTGCCGAGGTCACTGCGGTGGCCAAGGATCTCAATGTGTCCGAGCGCGAAGTGCTGGAAATGGAGTCGCGCCTGTCCGGTCGCGATATCGGTTTCGATGCGCCCAGCGATGAGGACGACGACCATGCGCCGCCGTCGCCGGCAGCGTATCTGGTCGCCAACGATGAAGACCCGTCGATGGCCTACGAGCGTGCCGACAGCGAAGACAACCAGCTGCAGCTGCTGCGCGAAGGCATGGCCGAGCTGGACGCGCGTTCGCGCGACATCATCCGCCGCCGCTGGCTGGATGCGGACAGCAAGGTGACGCTGCAGGAGCTGGCCGACGAGTACGGCGTATCGGCCGAGCGCATCCGTCAGGTGGAAGCGAACGCGCTGAAGAAGATGAAGGCACTGTTTACCGCCTGATTCTTCGCCTTGCGTGAAACAGGAAAGGCCGCGATCCCATCGGGACCGCGGCCTTTCTATTTGGTAGTGCCGGCCGCCGGCCGGCAACCTCGTGAACCCTGGGCACCTGCGGTTGCCGGCCAGCGCCCGGCATTACCACGCTCAACCTTCGCGTGTGATCGCCCGCCAGCCGATGTCGTTACGGTGGAATTCGTTGGCCCATGCCACCTTCGCCACGCCCGCATATGCATTGGCCTGCGCCTCACCCACGCTGTCGCCCAGCGCGGCAACACACAGCACGCGTCCACCCGCGCTGACCACCTGGCCCTGTGCATCCAGCGCCGTGCCCGCATGGAACACCTTGGCGCTGGACGGTACGTCCTGCAGGCCGGAGATCACATCGCCGGTGATGGGCGACTCGGGATAGGGGGATGCGGCCATCACCACGCCCAGTGACGGGCGTGCATCCCAGTGCGCCTGCACCTGGTCCAGGCGGCCGTCGATGGCCGCTTCCACCAGGTCCACCAGGTCCGACTGCAGGCGCAGCATCACCGGCTGCGTTTCCGGATCGCCGAAACGCACATTGAATTCGATCACCTTCGGCGCACCGCTGGCATCGATCATCAGGCCCGCGTAGAGAAAGCCGGTGAACGGAATACCGTCGGCGATCATGCCCTGCACGGTCGGTTCGACCACTTCGCGCATCACCCGCGCATGCACGTCGGGTGTCACCACCGGCGCCGGCGAATACGCGCCCATGCCGCCGGTGTTCGGGCCGGTATCGCCATCGCCCACCCGCTTGTGATCCTGCGAGGTGGCCATCGGCAGCGCATGCACGCCGTCCACCATGGAGATGAAGCTGGCCTCTTCGCCGTCGAGGAATTCCTCGATCACTACGCGCGAACCGGCGTCACCGAAGGCGTTGCCCGACAGCATATCGCGCACCGCGTCTTCGGCTTCCTCGAGGGTCATGGCGACGATCACGCCCTTGCCGGCGGCCAGGCCGTCGGCCTTGATG